>CAMZFU010000024.1 GCA_947306185.1 uncultured Pseudomonadota bacterium
GATAATTGATCACAACATATGCATCATTGGACTAATATATTTTTCCAAGTATATATCCCGCATCATAAGCGTACCCCAGCGAGAAGTAATTGGTTGAACCAGTTTTTTCCGTCACACGATGCAACAGGGTTTGTTCGCCTTCGGGTGTCACAACATATTGTGCACCATCCAATTTATCTTTGATAGATGAAAACAGAAATGAATCAATCGCAACCAATGGTTTATTAACATTTTTTTCCAGTATGGTTTTTAACAATATATCCAAACTTGGTGGTAACGCGGTTGTATACCACACGTCAAAATTCTTTTGTTTCATTTTATCAACAATCACATTGAAATCTTTGTCATCAATGCCGAAATTAACACGTTCTGTTTTGATACCACGTGCCTTTAATTTAGATTCAACCAAATCAGTTGTCTGTTGCAAACCCGGTTGGTATACCGCGAATAAGACCGCACTTTTGGCATTTTTTCCAGCGATTAAATCAACCATTTTGTCCGCCAAGACGTCTGATTGTGTCCAATGAATAAAATTATATTTACCAATCGCGATATTTTTATCGTTGCTGATACTGAAATGGAAAACACCGGCCTTGTCCGCGATTGGCGAAATCACATTTCCCGCCACCGCAGACCATGAAATTATCGCATCAACTTTATCAACATTTATTAATTTGTTTACCGCGGTCGCCGCACGTGGCGCATCATATCCGAAATCTTCGTAAATATATTTTATTTGAATATTCTTGGGCGCAACATCTTGCAATGCCAATTCCAATGCGGCCTTTACATTTTCACCGTTTTCGGCAAACTTTCCCGAAAAAGACGACACAACCCCAATCTTTATCACCGGTTTATCTGATTTTTCGCGGTCACACGCAACCAAAGACAACGCCATACATAAAACACATAACAATTTTCTCATTTTTATTACCCTATTTTTCAAAAACTACTGGTTTGCCATCGCGATATGTGCGCCATTCTGCTTCATTTACGATAAATCCATTTGGCAGTAATTTACAGGTCCCAGACATACAATCACGCGTGGCGTGGTTGCGAATATAATCATAAACCGCATCCATATTATCTGGACCAACCGCTTCAAAAGCATCAATTGTTAATGACACAAGATCATAAGCAACAGATGTAAGATTTTGATTTTTTAAAGTGTATTTTTCTTTGATATGCTCAACAAATCCTGGTTGCCCTAACGTTGCAGCAATATGATTTATACCTTGAAATAATTCTGTATCCTGACCTAAATCTAACCCTTGTCCATAAATACGATTGCGCTCAATACCCATTGTGTATAATTGGCGCAAAATTATTTCTGATTCTGGTGGAAAAGCACTGACATAATAAGATTCAACATTTCTATATTTATCAGAAACAAACTTAAAATCGCGTTCGCCCGGATTAAAACATTCCACTGTTGTTTTTACACCGGCTTTTTGTAATTTTTCCCCCAATACTTTTGCACCAGGACAAGATACACCAACGTTTGCTGCAATAATGGCCATAGATTTTACTTTGTTTTTCTTGACCGCCTGTAAAGTTGTTTTGTGATAACTTTCAACCGATGGTCCCTGGAAGAAACTTGTCTTGCCCATAGGTTCTGATACTTCACGGTCCAGAGTAGCGTTCAAATTCAATACATTCGCAGATTCTGCCACTGGTGCGATTGCACGACCAATACCAGTTGTATTTGAAATTAAAACCTTCACATTATTTGCAGACACTAACTTTTGGGCAGCACTAACCGATTTTGCTGCCTGTTGCTGTCCATCTTCAAAAATAATTTTATATTTGTATTTCAGTTCTGTATTATTTTTATCAGCCAATGCAGTTTCCATACCAGCACGCACAGCATCACCAAATGCGGCGCCAGCACCAGTCATCGGCAACACCGCACCGATTTTAATTGTGTTTGCATCATCTTTATCGCATGCCACCAATGCCAAACACGCACATAACACATATATCACTTTCTTCATTTTCTTTTTCCTTTTGGTTTATTTGGTTTAATTTCACAAGCAATTTTCTTTGGTGTGCGCACAAATATTCCATTTGGGCGTATCCACAACAGAACAATAAATATCACAAATGCGATTAAATCGCGCCATTGACTTGCAAAGAACCACACTCCAAGGTTTTCCGCCAATGCCAAAATCATCGCCCCAAGGTAAGCCGACAAAATCGTTGGTCCACCAATAATCGCGGCAATCATACCCTTAAACAAAATATTGAATCCCATCGTTGGTTCCATACCCGTATCAAAACCAACACACACACCATACGCACACAAAATTGCGCCAGCAATAATGGAAACAATCACAACAACACGTCCAATATTTATACCCGTTACAAATGCCAAATCTGGGGCACAGGATATGGCACGAATTTCTTTACCCAAAAATGTCCGATACAGCACCCAAGAAATTAGCGCAAATGTCACCACGCCCAATACAATAATAACCGCCTGAACCGTTGGAATATTTATTGCACCAAATGACAAGGCTGAAAAATCTATGGAAGAACCTAATGTCTGATATTGTGGACCGAATATTAAATGAATTACTGATTCAAATATTGTGTACACACCCAACGATACCACCAACAGTACCATCGGGCTCGCCCCGATTTTACGCATAGGACGATAGATGAATCTTTCCTGGGCCCAGGTGAATAAAATAACCCCTAATAAAATTAGTGGATAGGCAGCAATACCCAATATTGGCAACAACCCATACCCCAGGTATGCGCCCAATGCGACCGATGCGCCCAATGCCATATTAAAGAACGGGGACACGGAATACAATAGCCGAAAAACCATTGCGACGATTGCGTATCCCGAACCAATAATAATTGTGTTGATAATTAGTTGTGTTAACATGCGACAATAATTCCTATACTTCCGCGAAAAAGAATAGTAAAACCGCAAAAAAATGTCAAGTATACACGCATGAAAAAAGTGTTGAAAAACACTAGAACATTTGCTAGTTTTTTTTGAGAAAGAGGTACATTATGAAAAGCAAAAAAACACTTATTATTTCCCTATTTGTATTATTGTGTGCCGGCAGTGGTTTGGCATATTGGTTATCGACCCCAAGTTTGGATAAAATGGTTGGTCAAATGATTATGACGGGTTTCCATGGTGATGGCACCGACGAAAATAACGCAGATTTTGCCGCAATTGAACAACAAGTCGCCAGCGGCCATGTCGGTGGTGTTATATTGTTTGATGTTGATCTTTCCGGATTAGTGAACCAAGGGATGAGCGTACCAGAGGCAAAAAAGCATATATTCTCGTCCAATATAAAAAACATGGACCAGGTCCGCAATTTGACATCCAGCCTGCAATCGTTGGCACCAACACCGTTATTTATTGCGGTCGACCAAGAAGGTGGAAATATTCAACGCCTTAAACCCCAGCATGGGTTTGACCCGATTCCATCGGCCAAAGCATTGGGGGCCGGGACCGCCGAAAACACGTACAATGTCGTACATGACTTGGGATTGCGCCTTGCTGCGTTGGGAATAAATGTCAATTTTGCACCGGTGGTTGATGTTGATGTGAATCCGATGTCGCCGGCGATTGGTGCATTGGAACGCAGTGCATCAACAGAACCACGCATTGTGGTCGAATATGCCCGCGCATATACCAGTGGGTTAACTAACGCAGGTGTTGCAAATTCATTGAAACACTTCCCTGGCCATGGCAGTGCCGGTGGCGATTCACATAATGGATTTACTGATGTGACCGATACATACCAAGATTATGAATTAGAACCATACAAAGAATTGGTTGGCCATGCATCACCGTGTACCATGGTTATGGTCGCGCATGTCGTAAATATGAATATAGACAGTGTTCCGGCATCTTTGTCATACAAAACGATACACATGTTGAAAGAAATGGGATTCAAAGGTACGGTTGTTTCTGATGATTTGGATATGGGTGCGGTTGCCGGTCATTTTGCTCGCCAAGGCGCATTACAAATGGCCCAACAACATGGCATCACTGTGTCACCAGAAAATATGGATATAATTATCGAACAATATAATCGTGCCAAGGCATTGGAATTGGCCCAAGACAGCGGCATAGAGAATGCAACCGAAAAACAATTAGATTCCATTCTTGCGCACTATTATCGTAAACTTGCCATCAGAGAAGCCATCAAAGCCGGGAATCACCTGTTGGTTTTTGGAAACAATATAACTTTCGATAAAAATCGTGGCGACGAAGTATTTCATATTATCAAAGACCTTGTCAAAGAAGGAGAAATCAAGAAATCACAAATCCGCAGTGCATATCGTCACATTATGCGGACCAAAAAATGTATGCAGAAAATGCAAAAGAACATGCAATACGCAGATTAAGTAAATAAATGCTTGCGTTCAATAAAAAATAGTTTATAATAACTGGGCTCTTGATTCATCAGCGGGCATAGTACAAGGGCTAGTACGCAAGCCTTCCAAGCTTGATGTGCGGGTTCGAGTCCCGCTGCCCGCACCAAAATAGAGTTCTGGGCGTGCGCCGGAGTTGGAGAGCCGGGGCAGACTGTAAATCTGTTGGCTTAAGCCTGAGGTGGTTCGAATCCACCCACTCCCACCAAGAAATGCCGACCAAGTATGGTCGGTTTTTTCTTTGTTCAAATACGGCTGATTTCCGGCATGTTTTCAGGGTGTTTTGTGGTAAAAATATCTTGTATGTATATTAACTGCACCAAGACACCTATTTTTTCCAAAATTACATACAACGCCGATTTTTCAACTGGAGATTCATTGAAATTTCGTCAGAAATACTTACAATGCACTTGATGGCAAAGGAGTGTAAAAAATGCCAAAAAATAATGTGAATAAAATTACCATTCCAAAAGCGAAAGAATATTTAAATTTTATTGATAATATTTTGACGGATTTGTTGGTAACACGACGAATTTTTATGGATTTTGACTGTGCGCTAACAGAACAAAAAGCTAAGCAAAATTTGTTCACAGATTTTGTTTTGCGTTTATATTATCAGTATTTGATTTTAAATTTATGTAAGTTGTTGGAATATAAATCACAAAACCAATACACATTAAGGCATTTTATAAACACTATTAAAAATACAGAATGTGGAAATTATCAAATGTTTGAAGAATCTATGCGTGATGCAACCATAGATATGCATGAACTTGGAACACATAACGTTAAAAAGATGAAAATCGGTGATTTGATGCTTAAAGAATTTAAAGAGATTGATTTTGATGCAGATCTAGATTTTGTAGAATCTATTTACAATAGAATCAAAAATTTTCGCAATAAAAAGGTATGCCATAATGACATTGATTATGTTGAACATGAACATCTTCCATCAATAGATGAATTACATGATGCTATTGATAAGATAAAAAATATGTTTGTTAAATATTTTCATATATTTAGAATAGCAATGGTTTATGATGACTTAGATAGGCCTCAAAGATACAGAAATTTTAAACTAGTTTTGAAATAATGTTAGATACCGGAAGGTAAATTAAACAACTTATCAACACTACATCGCAACTTACCGGACATGATGTCATTGATGGTATGTGGGTTCATATATGCAAGTTTCAGATGACGATATACACTGCTTTCCGAGACATTTTCTGCTCTTGCGATTGATTTATAATCACCATTTTTTTCATATAATTCACGATATTTAAATGCACGTGCAAATGCCCGCACAATCAAATGGTTATTGTCGCTTATACTGATTGCGCCAGATTTACCACAATTATATTCGTTGCATTTATTATACTTGCTAAGGATAAACGGACGTTCAATTATCACCGCATCTTTATTGATAATATATGTCATGTCATCAGCATTTTCATTTATGAAACTTTCACTAATAAATCGCTTTAATTCGTTATTAAGCACCAGATAAAAAGTTAATTTATTTTCGGAATACACAACTTTTGTAATAATTGTTTTTATAAAATCACGCTTTTGATTATAGGATATATTTTGCATATCTATGCGTTTTAATAACAACGCTGTATCCGGCGGAATGTCACACATAGACGAATTTAGAAACTCACTAATCGTATTCATTGCGATTTCATCAATACTGAGCGATGTGATATAAAATCCAGATTTAGCGTAATAGTATTTTACTGGTTGCCCAGGTTTACGTGTTTGTTGGTTTGTAAACTTTTCGCCATCTATATCAAACAATTTTCCAGTTAGTAAATTTGGTGAACCGGTATAACGATTACCTTTGTTATTACCATTTCTGGCGAGTGCCATTTGAACCCGATTGAATAAATCTTTATCAATGATTGCCGCGTGTTCACCAGGCGCCGATGTTCCACCAGATTTACAAACCATGTTGCCAATATATACTTCATCACGTAACAGGTTGTGCATAGTTTGTTGATAAAATTCTGCACCGCCGCGCACAACACCTTTCTTGGTTACCCATTGTTTATTATGAATATTTTGTGCACGAGCAAAGCTGACCAATTCAACCACAGATTGTAATTCAATATATTTTTCAAATAGTGTTTTTACCTGTTCTGCTTCGGTCGGATTTACTATTAACTTCTTATTTATAACGTCATAACCAAGTCGCGGATTACCCCCAACCCAAATGCCTTTGGCTTTTGATGCACGAATTTTATCACGCACACGTTCAGACGCAACTTCGCGTTCAAACTGGGCAAACGATAGCAACATATTCAATGTCAATTTGCCCATAGAATTTGATGTATCAAACGACTGTGTGATTGATACAAAATTCGCGTTATATTTTTCAAAGTACTTCATCATATTATGAAAGTCCAGAATTGAACGCGATAATCGGTCAACCTTATATACTACCACAGTATTAACCAAGCCATGCGCCATATCATCCAACATTTGTTTTAATGCGGGTCGCTCCATCGTACCACCAGATATTGCCGCGTCACTGTATGTTTTATAATGTTGCCAACCATTAAATGATTGTGAGGCAATATATGCTTTGCACGACTCTTCTTGGTTTTGCAGGGAATTAAATTCCATATCCAATCCATGTTCTGTTGATTTACGAACGTATATGGCACATCTATTTACCGTCATGTTTGTTCCTTTTGGCTATTCCAAAGAAGTCCGGACCGGACACCTTTATGCCCGTAATATCCAGCGCAACCGCTGACAAAGTTCGGTATCTTTTATCGTTATACGCGAATCCATCGTCTGTGACGACAACATTGTGTTTAATGCCACGAAATGTCTTGGTTATGGTGCTACCGATGGTTAGGTTGTATTTATTTTTATGCACCTTATCCAAACAAACGTCAGGGTTATCCTTATATTTGCGAATTTTTACCATATATTTTGGTTCTATTCGCAGTTTTAATCGGTCACTTTGGATGTAATACCACAAGGCAAAATTCTGCCGTTTGAACGGATATGGGCAGTATTTTGCCCACAATCGCCCACGTTCTGCGAACGACAGGCGTTTCAGTTCATCAAAACTTTGCGGTATATCAATTTCGTGCGACATGTTGACTCCTTTTAATGTCATGCAATTACCGCTCTGAAAGCCCCAGAAGTCAAGTTAATAAAGATGATAAAATGACTGGACTTTCGGTTGAAAGTAATGACAAATGCGACAATCTAAAAGGAGTCGCCATGAAATACAAACATTTTGATGATATTAAGCCAAATCATCGTATGGATTTTATAATGCTCTATTTTGCCGCTTGCCGTTCGTTATGCGAACTTGAAGCCGCAATTCGCCGAACAAACAATGGTCGTTTAACCTGTCGGCAGGCATGGTTGCTTCGCAGAATTCAATACAAACTGACCCAAATGGTGGCATTATGGAAGAAACAATCTTTATAAATTTGTAAAAAAAGAGCGTCCGGAGCCGCTCATTCAAAAACATCCAAACGTTATAAACAACACGGGTATCCTCTCGTGCATTCGCACTGATTTCCTGCGCGTTTTAACGCCTTTTGTTTTGTATCATCACTAAATGCTGGTGGGCTTTTGTGATTTGTATCACCATATGATGCTGTTTCTGCATGACATTTTTGACACAGCACTTTTGCATTGTCTAAGCCATTTCCACCGTCAATTCGTATGTGATGAACTTCAAGATTTGTCGTTCTGCGACATCTAACCATATTGCTCACCTCCTTTATTGCCTGTACCCTGGTTGGCTCTCAGTTCGTAAAATAGAAACCACTTTACAACCGAAAACGGAAGTGATAAACTCAGAGACAGGTAAGGGTCACTGTTTTTATAGTGATTTCTAAAATGCACTCTCTATTTTCGTCCGGAATTTAGAGAGTTTTTTGTTCTTGTGATTATTGTCCCAAGAACAAGTATCATTATATATTATGTTATGTAAAAAATCAAGAACTTTTTGTCAAAAATAATAAGTTTTTGTATTATTTTTTATAAAAATATAATGTTTTTATAAAATATCGCTTTTGTTTTTAATAAATTAATGTTATAATACACATATATAAACAGGGGATAAAAATGAAAAACGAGATCATCGCACTTTTGCGAACCGAGGGTGAGTTAACACTTACCGGGATACAAGATAAGTTGGAAAAAAAACACAAACCTGTTGTAGCGTACCATCTGCGCGGACTAATCGATAGAGGGCTTGTGCATAAAACTCAAAACAAAACTTATAAACTGGTCGATTGTGACGGGTTGCAAGTCAATGGTGTCGAAACAATAATCGTACCACGAATTATTGCAAAAGCGGGTCCTAATGATGTGTTTTTATCCGAAAACGTTTCCGCATATGAACTAAATAAAAAAGATACTTCTTATAAACCAGAAGATTTAATAATAGTGCAAGTATCTGGCACATCTATGGAACCAACATTTTGTGATGGGGATATGCTATTATTTCGCAAAACATTCGAAAGACCAGAAAACAATTCAATTGTTTTATGGCGAGTTGATGATGGTGCAAAAATAAAACGAATAAAATGGGTTGACTCACCAGAGGAATCTTATGGATTATTATTATCGGACAATGTTAGTGACCCAGACAACACACCAATTCGCATTGATGATAATAATTCCGAATTTATAGGCAAATTTGTATCTCGTATCAATTAATGTTAAAAAAGAGAAACGGAGATAATAATATGGATACTAGAAATATAATTACGGAACACAGTAAAATAAAATTAGAAATTTACAAAAAATATTTGAAAGCATATTTGTCTATAATGGCTTTACCCAATGTCCCATATCAGCATATATCTGTTATAGATCCTTTTGCGGGCATGGGAAAAGATGATAAAGGTACAGAAGGTAGCGCATCCATTGCAAAAAGTGTTTTTGATGAATTGTATCCTGTTTTCATTAGCAATGGGAAAATTCCACATTTGTTTTTAAACGAATTGGATATTAACCGTTTTGCAAAATTAAAAGAAAATGTATCATCGGCAGAATATATTAATTTTTCTAGTGATGATGCTAATAAATTTATATCGAATACCGCTAATGGCTTGATGGGACACGCGCTTTATTTTATAGACCCTTTTGGATATACGCAACTTGATAAAACCACATACGATTCATATTTATTCGGCAAAAACAATACAGATATTTTAATTTTTATTCCTGTTTATCATATTTATAGATTTTTACGCAAAGAAGAAAATTCTGAACAATTAAAACCCATCGCGGAATTTTTAAAAGATATCGACATATCCGAAAGCAGCGTAAAAAATCTTAAAACATATAGGGAGTTCACCAATGTTGTTGCTGACGCATTAAAAGAAAAATCTAATACTCATTTTGTTTATTATAAAATATTAGATAACGAAACAAGCAATTCTCATTATGCATTATTCTATATTTCAAAAAATGTGCTAGGCGCACAAAAATTTCTTGAGATCATGGATCAAATGAAACAACCAAGTTTATTTTATAATATCATATCTGAACCAGAACACTTCAGATTTGAAAATGGGTTAAAACAAAATCAAGTTTTAAATAATCGTCAAATATATTTAGGCGGAATTGTATGTGGATTATTACCAAAGGATATACGAAAAATATTGAAGTCTTTAGAAGAAGAAGGTAAAATATTTGTAAAGTCGTTAACTGGGTACGAACGTAAAAGGAAGGCGTTTCCTGTAGATTATAGCGATTATATAAACAAACAACCTAAAATAGAAGTTTTTTGGGTGGGGAAATGAAAAAAGTTTTAGGATATATTGAAAGGAAATCCATGCTTTACAAAACAGGTGTAGAGTATGGTGATTATACAATGAATCATGTTGTTGGTTGTTCACACGGTTGTTTATATCCTTGTTATGCTTTTCTTATGGCCAAACGTTTCGGAACGGTTAAAGATTATCAAGAATGGATTAGTCCAAAGTTGGTATCTAATACACTTGAACTACTTGATGCAGAAATTCCGAAATTAAAATCAAAAATAAAATCAGTTCAGTTATGTTTCACGACAGATCCCTTTATGTATGGTTATGATGAAATAAAAAAAATGAGTCTTGCATCAATAAAAAAATTAAATGAAGCCGGTATAAAATGTACCGTTTTAACTAAGGGAACTTTGCCAAAAGAATTAGCACAATTATCTAAAGAAAATGAATATGGTATAACATTGGTTTCTTTGGATGAAAAATATCGTAAAAAAATAGAACCGGGTTCTGCACCATACAAAAAAAGAATCGAAGCTTTGAAATATCTACACGATAAAGGTTTTAAAACCTGGGTTAGTATAGAACCATATCCAACACCAAATCTCATAGAGCAGAATTTAGATGATATTTTAGAAGTATTAAAATTTACAGATAAAATTATATTTGGTAGAACAAATTATAATAAAGAAATATCCGCATTTAAAAACCATAAACTGTTTTATAATGAACAGGCCGCTAAAGTTATTAAATTCTGCAAAAAACACAAAAAATTGTGGCATATTAAAAACGGTACCATTACAGAATTATAATAATATGTTTTAATAACTTGATTATTGCTTTATTTTAAGGTATGTTTTTGATGAATCCAATGAGAGTTGGGTTCGGGGCTGTGGTAGCCCACTTCATTCGGTGCGAAAGCATCGTTAATATGATGTTTCGGTGCTTTTTGCACCGTTATATCCCTGATTTATGGTCGGGGAGCTGTTGGTTATAAAATACGAGCAATCGGAAACCCGACAGAATCAATAATGAAGTGATTACCAACTCCCCGGCCGCCAATTCTTAGTTGGCGGTCAACATTTATACGGGGATAAAAATGCAAGCAAATCCTTACATTTTGCCAGTCAAAAGATACGGTAATGAACGTAACCCAAAACTGGTAATTTTGTTATGTAATCCTGGTGATGACCCAATGAAATGTGAACGATTGCCTGATTACACAATGTATTTAGATGGCAAATATAAAGATGCAGGTTTGTCACTTGATGTTGCTTGCAAATATAATGAGTGGTGGGACGAATTCTTCACAGTATTTAAGCAGGCAAAATTAAAACCATCTGATGTCTTGGTTTTAGAATATTATCCGTATCATACATGCGATATGTCTTTGATACCAAATTACAATCAATGGACAGATTATGCCAAAACCGCATTATCAGAAAACAAGAAATTATTAAGCAAATTCATGTCCAAAAATGTACCTGTGTTTGGCTATTATCATTTGCATTGGCTACGCGAAGTTCCAGAATTAAAAAATTACAAATTGTTTTATAAAAGTCGTGCCAGATTCAAGAATCATAAAATTAAAGAACTACATCAATTTCTAAAAGAGGTGTTATAGATGAAAAAGTTGTTATTGTGTTTATTGTTGTGTGCCTGTCAAATTGCTAATGAACAAAGCATCGTAAATCAACCAGAAGAACCAAAAACAGAATTATCAACATTTCAAGATCTGCCAGAATGTGCTAAAACTGACAAAGGTAGTATTTTATGGTACGACCATTTCAGCAACGATGTGATTGGTCTTGCCACGGACAAATATGATATGCACCGCCGCATTTGTGCAAATACAAAAATTTATAATAGAAAAGAAGTTAGCCATCCTGTATTTTTATATTATACTTACAAACAAGATATGTCAGAAAAATGCAAACGGGCTATATCTGGATTTATAGATGAATTAAACAACAGGGTTTGCATATAAAGGATACGGTATGCTTTGGGGTGCAATTATTGGCGACATAGTTGGATCAATATATGAATTTGATAATATCAAAACCAAAGATTTTCCATTATTTACAGAACGCGGATTTATAACCGATGATTCTTGTATGACGATTGCCGTTGCCGATGCGTTGATGAAATGGAAACGTGACGATGGGGACTTACAAAAACATGCAATTCAATCTATGCGGGAGATTGGTTGCAAATATCCAAATATGGGGTACGGTTTTCGGTTCGCGCGTTGGTTGTCTAGTGATGATAACGAACCGTATGATAGTTGGGGCAATGGTGCAGCTATGCGTATATCTGCGGTCGGTTGGGTTGGAAACAGCATCACAGAAGTAAAACGTTTGTCCTATATGGTGACTGCTGTCAGTCACGATCATATAGAAGGTATCAAAGGTGCAGAGGCAACAGCGGTTGCAATATTTATGGCACGCACAGGAAAGACCAAAGAAGAAATCGCAAAATACATTACTGACAATTATTATGATTGGTGTTCATCTGTGGCTGAATTACAAGCAAATTATAGTTGGGATGGTTCGTGTCAAGGAACTGTGCCACCGGCTTTGCAATGTTTCATAGAATCAACATCGTTTGAAGATGCAATTCGCAATGCAATATCTATTGGTGGTGATAGTGATACCATCGGCGCAATCACTGGAGCGGTTGCGGGGGCTTACTATGGCATTTCAAAAGAAATGATAGAAACCGCCCGCAAATACGTTCCAAATGATTTGTTAGCAATTATCAATAAGTTTGAAAAAGGCGATTATTAATCGAGCAAACTTTGTCCATAAGATATTGCCTGTGTAAGTGCATCGACTTGGTCTTTATATTTACAACCAGGAAAATTTAAAAGCTCTGATTTAAAATCGCTCCACCAATCTGTTTCAAATTGTGGAAACAGAATATCACCATTTTCAATATATGCACTGACCCCACCAAGACGAGAAATTTTATCAGTTTGGGGCTTTATAGGTTCTATATTAAAATTAAGTCCATGACTATCTGTTTCGTGATTCAGTATTTGAATAAGTTGCTCACCACTAGATTGGTCTTCAATAAGAAGCGTAGTTTGTCCTCCGGCTCTACCATCGTATTTTATGGTATTGTACAGATCTATGACTTGCCTAATTAAATCTGGTATTTCCCACTTTCCCCGTATCACTTGAATCAAATAATACTTAGGTTTGCCATTACAAATACTCATCAATACAACACATGCTGCAGAATACGCATTATTTAAACCTGTTTTTGCTGCAGTATCCCAACTTATAAAAACCCTAAATTGATGCTCGTTTTTGAAACAGTCATAACTTGGATAATAATGCAACCATGATTCTTTGACTAAGCCACCTTCAACTGGGACTGGTTCTTGTTGATATTGACCAGAAAACGCAAATGAACCAAGTTTGTTTTTTATTTCATTCATAACTTGTTCGTTTTCACGCGATGGATGTAATAAATCACCACATTTTCGTTCAATTATACTGGTTTTACCTGTTATGTGACTGATTATTTCCCATCGCTCATCATGTGTGGCAATTGCCTGTAATTTTATATGCTTGAATTGACCGGATTCCAATAGAAATCCAGTCAAATCATTTTGATGCAACCGCTGCATTATTACAAGAATTCGTCCAGTTGCTTTATCATTCAATCGAGAATATACAGTGGTTCCAAACCAGTCGTTTACTTTTTCACGTTGAACGTCTGACAAAGCATCATTTGGTTTTAGTGGGTCATCAATAATAATCCATTCTGCACCACGACCTGTTATTGTTCCGCCAACAGATGTTGCAAAACGTCCGCCACCCAATATGGTAGTAAAATCATTTATGCTACGTCGTGTTTGTTGTAATTTTGTTCGTGGAAATATCTCTTGATACCATGCAGATTGCATAATATTACGACAATCGTTGGCAAGTTTACTTGCCAACTCATCCGAATAACTAACACACATTACATTTGATTTAGGATTGTGTCCCAGTATAAACGCAGGCAACGCAACAGAACAAATGATAGATTTTAAATGTCGTGGCGGAACGTTTAAAATCAAATTTCTGTTTTTACCGTCTAACATATCATTTATTTCATTACAAATAACACTGATGTGCCAGTTATCATTATATGCATTGATACCGGAACATTCTTGGAAACATTTAATCACAAAAGATTTGAAATCTTTCCGTAATATTGATTTAAGCACTTGGTTCATCATTTTTGTTATCCTTTAAAAATTGTTCAATTATTTTTTGATCATCCGTGGTTAACATTTCATGTGTGTTTTTGATTGCTTCCTTGCGTTCGTCTACTTCTAGCATGTGTGGCAAAAGGGTTTGCACCGCTTTGGCATTGCCCTTCATTGCAGATTGCACAGTTTGCAACAGAATAATCGTACGTCTATCTAATTTCACACGTTTTCCATCTTGTATCAACTGAACACGTTTGTTTAAAATGTCATCCAATATTTTATATGTGCTACGTGCACCTTTTGGACGACCTTTGGGATTACCGGATTGCCCCTTTTTGAATCTATATTCAACTGGTGGCATTGGATGACCCACAAACTGTTTTTTGTTTTGTGTTTTATCATCAAAACTATCTGTCATCTGTGCCTCCTATTTTGATGGCTTTTTCACCGGTTAATTGTTCATAACGTTTAATTGTCACATCACAGTATTTTGGCTCTAATTCTATGCCATAACATGTACGCCCAACTTGTTCACAAGCAATCATGGTTGAACCAGA
>CAMZFU010000025.1 GCA_947306185.1 uncultured Pseudomonadota bacterium
GTTCTGTTTTCCATGTTGCCACATCACCCGCCAAATACTGAACCGCCATAAAACCAACATTATGACGCGTGCGTTCATATTCCGCGCCAGGGTTTCCCAGACCAACAATTAAAACAGGTTTATTTTCTTGCATATAGAAATCTCTTTTTCTATTATATTATCATATAAAGGAGATAAAGATGAAGTTAAAAACATCAATTATTTTATGTTCCATTATGACAACCGCATCCGCACCCGCAATTGCGAACCCTGTTTGGGATTTGTATGCAGGTGTATCCATTGGTGCCGGTGCACAAACAATGTTCAATGACAACCACGATAAAACAAATTCGGCACAATCGTTTGGTGGAATGGTTGGTATCGACCTGCCAGTGTTTAGAATCGAAGCCGAATATAACTACCTTAACGAATCTGATTTCCATGCAAATTTAGCAATGGCGAATGCGTATTTCAAAATGGCATCAACTGTTGTTAAACCATATATGGGGTTGGGTGTTGGTGTAATGTTCAACGGTTCGAACGATAAATACGATAAAGATATGGATACATCCGCCGCATATCAGGGGATGCTTGGGGTAACACTTGGTGTACCGGCATTACCTTTTAAGTTTGATATTGAAGGTCGTGCGGTTTATATCCCAGATATTGCCAAGTTCGGTGATAATCGTCCCGATTTATTGCATTATGACGCAAAAATCAAAATCAGATATTTATTCTAATATCACGGGGGCGGCAACGCCCCTGATTTAACTTTTCATATGGGGAACGCGGATGTTAACACTGATTGACGGTAATTCAATTTTATTTCGTGCATACTATGGCGTGCACAGCCGCCTTACGCGATCTGATGGCACACCAACAGGGGCAGTGTACACTTTCCTTAATATGATGTTGCCGGTGTTTGCGGCCGCAAAACCAAACGATTCTTTTGTATGCGTGTTTGATGCATCACGTCAAACTTTTCGCCAAGAAATCTATCCTGAATACAAGGCGAACCGCGATGAAACACCCGCCGATTTAATATCTCAATCAATAATGGTGCAACGGGCATTGGGCGAAATGGGCGTGCCGGTTCTTTGTATTCCCGGGGTCGAAGCCGACGATGTTATCGCAACAATCGCCACACAAAATTGCCAGATTGCCGACAAAACGCGTATTATGACCGGCGACAAAGATTTAATGCAATTGGTGTCTGATTGCGTGTACCTATATGATGGTATGAAACAGAAAAATATCGGTCGCACAGAAGTATTGGAAAAATTCGGTGTTACCCCCGAACAAGTGATTGATGTCCAATCTTTGATGGGCGATTCATCCGATAATGTTCCAGGTGTACGCGGAATTGGTCCCAAAAAAGCCGCGGAACTAATTAACCAATATGGGGATTTAGATAACCTGTATGCGCACATTGACGATATAAAAAATGAACGCACACGGAAAATGCTATCAGAAGCACGCGACACGGCATATATTTCCAAACAACTTGTAACTCTTAAACGCGATGTTGATTTGTCGGGGCTTACCATCACACCGTTCCGTTTTAACCGCGATGGCGCGTTGGCATTTGTGCGTAATGAATTAGAAAGCAATTCTTTGTATGAGAAAATATCGCGCACTTTTGCCGCATCTACCGAACCTGTGCCAACCCAGACCTTTAATTTTCCAGGATCCGTATGTCCAACCGATATTCCAACAAATACTGCACCGGCAAAAGCGGCTGATGAATTGCAAATGACATTTGAACGAATTTCAACCGTCCAAGAATTGGAAAAGTTCCTTGCCAATGTTCGTAATGTAATTGCACTTGATACCGAAACAACTGGCCTGAACCAAGAAAAAGATAAAATGGTCGGAATGTCATTGGCGGTTGATTCAACGCACGGCGTTTATATTCCACTGCGTCATAAAACCGCCGCGGCCGATTTATTCGGGGATTCTAAATTCGACAACGGCCAGATTTCTGTGGCAGATTTATACAAACACATATGGCCGATATTAACAGATAAAAATGTTACCAAGGTTGGCCATAATATAAAATTCGATTTGCATATTATGGCGAATGAGGGGTGGAACATTGAAAAAATTGCGCCTATTGAAGATACTATGCTGATTTCATACGCATTAAACGGAACACTACATTCGCACAGTATGGATGAATTGGCAATAAAATATCTTAATCATTCCGATATAACATTTGCATCACTGTTTCCACCGAAAACACGCGATGCCGATATGCATTTCGATATGTTGCCAATCGATAAAGCATATCCGTATGCCGCCGAAGATGCCGCGGTTACGATGGCCCTGTATCAATATATGCGTCAAAAATTAGATGCAAATAAAAAATTGGCCGATTTATATGATAAATGCGACCGACCATTGCTTATGGTGTTGACAGTTATGGAACGCAATGGTGTATTGGTTGATCGCACGCACCTTAACCAACTGTCGGGCGTGTTTCATCAACAACTAACCGATATCAGTAACGAGATTTGGGAAATGGCCGGACACGAATTTAATATCGCCAGTCCAAAGCAATTGGCAACCGTTCTGTTTGATGAATTGCATTTACCCGAAAACAAAAAGCGTTCCACAGATGCCGACACATTGAACGATTTGATGGACAATCACCCGATTATTGAAAAGATATTAAATTGGCGTTCAATTGCAAAACTTGCCGGAACTTATGCGGATGCCCTGCCCCACCAAATTGGTGCCGACGGTCGCATACATACAACATATCTGCAAACAAGTACAAACACCGGGCGTCTTTCATCGCGTGACCCAAACCTGCAAAATATTCCGGTTAAAACAGAACTTGGTGAAGAAATTAGAAAATGCTTTGTGGCCCCATCGGGACGCGTTCTGATTGCGGCCGATTATTCCCAAATTCAACTGCGATTGCTTGCGGACGTGGCGAACATAAAAACGTTCAAGGATACATTTATTGCCGGTCACGATATCCACGAACAAACCGCACGCAAGATTTTCAATATTCCGGAATCCACCATTGTGCCAAAGGATTTACGTCGCGCCGCGAAAACCGTGAACTTTTCTATTATATATGGCATTTCATCATTTGGTCTTGCCAACCAGTTAAATATTCCGCGTGCCCGTGCCCAAGACATCATAGATTCTTATCTTGCCGGCCTGCCCGAAATCAAACAATATATGGATTCTATCAAAGAATTCGCAACGAAAAACGCGTGCGTCTATACCCCGTGGGGTCGCCGCATTGAATTACCCGAGGCAAAAAATCCACGTATGCGCGCATATGCCATGCGTGCCGCAATTAATGCACCAATCCAAGGATTCGAAGCGGATTTAATGCGCCTTGCCATGATAAAAACATACAATGAAATTGTCGTGCCAAACCAAGATAAAATCAAACTTATTATGCAGGTTCATGATGAAATGGTGTTTGAATGCGACGAAGACGTATCAAAAGAATTCGCCGAAAGAATCAAAAACATTATGGAAAACATCGCAACAATCTCTGTGCCTTTACGCGCCGACTATGTAATCGCGCCATTTTGGGGCAAATAAAAATATTTACATTTGAATGAATAAATCCGGATGATCAACAAGGTTTTCTATGGCCTTGTCCAACGTTTCACGATATTCCAAAAATTTCTTTTTATTCGCGGCATCCAAATTATCTATTGCCGGCAACTTTACCGTCAACGGATTTACATGCTTGCCGTCTTTGATAATTTCATAATGCAAATGCGGCCCGGTGGAAAGCCCCGTTGAACCAACATAACCGATTGTTTGTCCTTGCTTTACCGCGGTGCCAACTTTTACATTTTTGGCAAACTTTGACATATGGGCATACAACGTTTCAAATGAACCATTATGGCGAATTTTTACAAAATTACCATGTCCGCGATTAAATCCGCGCGCCACAACGCGACCCGCACCAGCGGCCGGAATTGGTGTTCCCGTGGATGCACGGAAATCGACCCCTTTGTGTGCACGGGTGAACCCCAGTACGGGATGTTTACGCCGTGTTGAAAAACTGCTTGTGACCTTGGCATTATTGATTGGTGTACGCTTCAACGATTTAATTGCACCATTACCGTTTGGATCGTAATAGCCAACCGCTTTATCAGATTTGCGATAACGGTACATCTTAACGTTCCCACGTAGCGCATCAAAAGAAACAACTATGACCGAACCATTATCAATTTTTTTGTTATCGGAATAGTTTTCTTCAAATAATACCGAAAATTTTTGTCCGGCGCGCACATCGCGTTCAAAGTCCATTTCAAACGCCAACAAATCATAAACATCTGCCAAAATACCGGCGGGAATATTTGCACGCATTCCGGCAAGATAGAAGCTATCGCCATCTAAAATCTCGCCCTGACGATAAACAAGGCGCGTATCACGTTCTATATCAATGGCATTACAACTCCATACACCGCCATCATCGCAAGTCAATTCAACACGACGCCATGGCCCTGGCATAACAGTTATTTTCGATATCGGCTTATCCAGACCACCTTCGTGCAAGAATTCAATTTTATCACGATCAGCACGCAGACCGGTTATACCCGCCTTGGTTTTCAACAGGTCGGCAATTTTATTTATATCCGTTCCCTTGAACCCTTGGGCGGCAAGAATCTTGGACAATGTGTCGCCCGACATAACATTAACAACAAAGTTGTTATCTTGGATTGGTTTGGCAACACCTGATTATTTATCACCACGTACGCCAAATGCCAAAACCGCGACCACCGCGATTACGGCAAGTATGCCAGCAATCCACAGGACCGCACGAATAACTTTGTGCGATAAAATAATATTTTTTGCTTTTTCCATGGCGTCTATTATAATAGTTTTATGACAATAAATCAAGCGTTCGACATTCTAAAAAAGGCGGGGGATATTCGCGCCGCCCGAATTATTACGGACAATGTAAAGCATTTGTCATGGTGGCGCGTACTCTTCTTCGCACACCAACTGCGTCGCGGTGTACCCGTTGCCAAGATAATTCACCAGAAATGGTTTTATGGCATACCATTCTATACAAATAAGCACACATTGGACCCACGCCCAGACACCGAAACCTTGGTTGCGGCAGTAATTTCGGATAATGCTCCCACGCCACGTATTTTAGATTTGGGAACCGGAACGGGATGCATTGTTATTTCTTTGGTAAAAAATATTTATGGCGCATCGGGTGTTGGCGTTGATATATCGCATGGTGCCATACGTGTCGCCCGCCGAAACATCAGAACATTAAATTTAACAGAACGGATAAAAATTATTCATGGTTCTTTTGCGAATAAAAATTTAACAGACGAAAAATTTGACGTTATTGTGTCAAATCCACCATATATCGCGTACGGCGACAAACGTGTTAATGTGGGCGCGATGCACGACCCAAAATGCGCACTATATGCCAATAATAACGGACTTGCAGCATATGAACAAATCGCCGTAAATGCAAAAAATTGGATTAAACCGGATGGCAAGATATACCTTGAAATTGGTGCGGGTCAAAAAACGGCGGTCAAAAAAATATTCACATCAAACGGTTGGAAATTCGTCCGCGATGAACGCGACCTTGGTGGAATCGTACGCGTTTTGGTGTTCACAGCCTAAAAAAACTTGACGTACAAATCATTTGTGCTAAAATCTCCGCGTAACAAAATAAAAGGTCAAAAGTATGACACCAAAACCCAACAAAAAACAAATTGATTTTCGCACTCTCTCAAACCCAGAAGCGCACCAACACGACGTTGTTCTAGATGCATATAATAAAGCAGAACAACCTGACCCCCTTTTGAAATTACGACTTGTTTCCGCATATTTAGACAAGTTTCTTAGTGATGCAAAAGAAGAACAAAGAATATATGAAAAACGCAACGAAATGCAAATACTGCGGGATAGCATAGATGCCGTACAAAAACAGTTGGCCATGTCCACAAACGACAAATTGGTTGCCAAATATTTTACCCCCACTATGATTCACGTTGCGAACCAATTGAAACAAAATATTCCCCAAAGAATCACAACAACACAAGATAAAGACAACGATACTGTTGCGGTGGTTAAACCATTGGCATCTGCACAACTGATGGCACTGGTATCTTTTGCTGTATTATGCAGCATATTGGAATACTTGGAAAATTGTGGCAAACAATTTACCGAACAAGACCAGCAAGAAATAGCCCTATTCAAAAAACATATAGCAAACACCAAAAAGAATATCTCAAAATTTGTGACTGGTGACCTGACGGGATTTGATACCGAAGGCCTGGAAGGGCCGATAGAGATATGGAACGATAACAGATTCGATTGCTTATGCATACGAGATATTCAAAACAATCGTTCAGGCATAATGAAAAAATATCTTTTTCCAGAATCATTTGCTGAGAAAGATATATTTCTCACATTATATTTGGAAACACGCATCAATACCTCAGAAGGTATATTATACAGCGACCAAAACTACTATCAAAAACCAGAGCTTAGGGGCATGCACAATTTAATTCGTCTTGTTGTATCAAAATTAGGAAATCAAAATTGTTTGTCATCAATAATGGACCTGTACTGCCAGTATGGTAAACATGCACTTGACATAAATTTAGATAACGATACTTTCAAAAATGTAACAGACCGCATAAATGGCATGAAAGAACAAATACCAACCATTGTCAACGAAGGTATGTCACCCCAGATAATTACCATGGCGAAGGGATACCTGACACCACAAAAATAGACAGACCCAAAAATTGATTGAGTCTGCCTTGGCGATTCTGTTTAATATTTCCCCGAATTTCTTCGGGGATTATTTTTACCTTGGCTTAACGCGTATAGATATTGCTCCCAATGGCCTCTATCGTTTTTCTCTATAATGTTCACAAAATCATCGACCGTTTTTAATATCGCGCATCATGGAATCATCACCATGACCGTGAACAACGTACGTGTCATCGGGTAAATTGCGTGCAAATAAATTGGAAATAGATTGCCGCAGTTCATCCATATTCCCCCCCGGCAAATCTGTGCGCCCCACACCATCGTGGAAAATTGTGTCACCAGAAATCAATATCTTATATTCCGGGAAATAAAACATTACACCCCCACGCGAATGCCCGGGCGATGCAATAATTTCCATATCTATATCACCCAAAATCTTGGTCATACCCGCGTGCAAATCATTTGGTTCAATAAAATCATCGGGGATTCGTGGCAAATTCCAAAAATCAAGCATTTCACGTTTCCATAATATCAGCGGAATATCTTCGTGCTTAAGAAACCATGGCACATTGTGCCGACGTGCCAATTCTGGTGCCGCCGAAATATGGTCACCGTGTCCATGGGTAGAATAAATCGCCTGTAATTTTAATCCACGCGATTCTAATAAATTGTCCCAGTCGTCGCTACGCCCCCATGCATCAAATATGACACAATCGTCACCCGACGACACCAATACAGAATTGGTGTTTTCAGGTTTCATCCGCAATATTTCAAACTTATTTTTTTGCAACGGCTTTCTTTTTCGTTGTTTTTTTCTTGCCCGATACGATTTCTTTGATTTCTTCGCCGGTAAGTGTTTCACGCTTTAACAATTCCTCGGCCAATTTCTGGACTGTCGCTTTGTTCTTGCTGATTATTTTCAACGCATCCGCGTATGCCTTATCTGTCCACGCCTTGATTTCCGTATCAACAATTTCCGCGGTCTTTTCAGATGCACTCTCTAATGGCACACGATGGCCAAAACTTTGGATCTGATTTACCGCGACCATACCGATTTTTGGTGACATACCCGCGGTTGTTATTGAACGCCGTGCAAGGCGCGTTGCCATCGCAATATCGGCCTCGGCCCCGGTGGTGATTTTATCCGGACCAAAGAATATTTCTTCGGATGCACGCCCCGCCATTTCAATAGCCAGGTTCGCACGGACTTCGTCAATCGACATTGATACCTTGTCGTCGATTGGCAAATGTTGCACCATACCCAACGCACGACCACGCGGAATAATTGTAGCCTTGTGAATTGGGTCTGTAATATTGGAATAAACCGTTCCAACGAATGCGTGTCCGGCCTCGTGATAGGCGGTAAGTTTTATATCTTCGGGACGCAATTTGCGGAACTTGCGCGGTCCCATAATAAGTTTATCGCGCGCCTCTTCCATGTCTTCTTGGTTAACCAACTTATGTCCAACACGCACCGCGTGCAACGCAGATTCATTCAGCAGATTTTCCAAATCCGCACCCGAAAATCCGGTTGTTCCACGTGCAAGGTTTTCTAAACTAACATCTTTATCCATTTTGATTTTTTTTGCATGCAGTTCTAAAATCTCGCGGCGGCCATTCATATCTGGCAATTCGATATAAACCTGGCGGTCAAAACGCCCCGGACGCAACAACGCCGGGTCCAACATATCCGGGCGATTTGTCGCCCCGATAACGATAATGCCTGTTTCATTGGAAAAACCGTCCATTTCAATCAACAACTGATTCAACGTCTGTTCACGATCTTGATCATTATAAGAATTCTGACTGCGACGTTGACCAATAGCATCTATTTCATCTATGAACAAAATACACGGCGCATTCCTTTTCGCCATTTCAAATATTTCTTTTATCTTGGCAACCCCAAGACCGACGATAATACCGGAAAAATCACTGCCGGATGCGGCAAAGAACGGCACATTGGCCTCGCCTGCGATGGCGCGCGCAAGCAATGTTTTTCCGGTTCCCGGTTCCCCAGACAATAGCACACCACGTGGCACACGCGCACCAACCGCGGCGAATTTTGATTTGTCGCGCAAGAAATTTACAATTTCCATCAATTCTTGTTTTTCAGAATCAATACCCGCAACGTCTTTGAATGTTGTTTTGGGTTTACCCGTTACAATCTTGGTAGGATTTTGTCCCACAAGGGCGCGCCCTATTCCGCCACCGGCGCCACCACGCATTGCACGGAAAATCCACCATATAAACAACACACCCATTAAAATAGGCACCCATGTTTCAAGATAACTTATCCAACCACGCGAAGAATCAATGGAAACCGCGGTGCCATCCTTGGAAAACTTTTCAAGCAATTCCGGATTATATACCATAACCGCACTGTATTTCGTACCGTCGGCCAATGTTCCGGTTGCCGTATCGCCCTTTATCTTCATCGTTTTAATATCCGATGCGCGACGCAAAACATCGGAAAAAGAAAGTTCCACAGGCCCAGACGTTACCATCCCATCAGGTGTTATCGTTTCGTGAGAAGAAAACGCATAGCCAATGACACCGGCAAACAATGCCGCCGCTAAAATTAAAAATACAGTTGAACCGTTACGTTGTTTATTTTGTCTGTTTAACATATCTCTTTCTATTCCTTTTCCTAAAACTTGTTTTTTCTCCTTCGGGCACAATCAGAATCTGACCACGCAGACGTCGCACCGTACAATGCCCAAGCGTAAATTTGCAATCGGCATGCAATTTATTTAATGCGACCGACAACGAATTCAAGCGTGCCTGATACCTGTCCCCCCCAATTTTCTGAATAAGATTCCCAAGGAACTTTAGACTAATCAAACAACGCATAACCATCTTTCATAACACGGCGCACCAAATGCGCGACATTTTTTTCCGAACTAATCCGCACCCGCCCAAGGTTTTGAATAGCCAATAACATACGTTCATCGGTCACCCCGATTGCATCTTGGAACACATGGCGATTTTGACGGATTTTAACGCGCGTATAATGTGGGTCATCGTTCATTTCGTCTGAAAAGTATTTTATATTGTTATCTTCGCAATATTTCTTCAGTTCAACTCTAAATACATTCAATAGTGGCCGCAGAATTATAATGCCATCATTATTTCCAATCGTACGCATCGCGGCAAGACCGTAAACACCACTGCCCCGCGCAAGGTTCATCCAAAATGTTTCGATTTGATCATCTGCCTGATGCGCGGTAACAATATATTTGATACCATGTTCGTAGCAAAAATCTGTCATAAACTTATACCGGGCAAGGCGTGCGGCATCTTCCAACCCTGTATCCGGCTTTTCACCTGTCCATTTGAAAACATGGCACGGCACATTTAATTTTTTGCACAAATCTTGGACATAGATGGCCTCGGTATTGGCGGCATCGCGCAAACAATGATTCACATGCAGGCAAACCACATCCATTCCCATTTCCACCAGCCAGTGTAAAAGTGCGACCGAATCGACACCGCCACTAACCCCAACGGCCATTTTTTGACCGCGGTATTTTTCCATAAAATCAACAAAGTTTTTATTCATAACTTGCTTATTTTATGCTATAATTCTGAAAAATAAAGGTAAAAAGAGATGTTACATAAATTAAATTCTTTGGCGGTATATTGCGGACACGAATTCGGAACCAATCCACAATTTGAACGTGATGCGGTTCGCATTGGTGAATTATTGGCAAGAAACAAAATTCGTATGATATTTGGTGGTGGAAATGTCGGCCTTATGGGCGCAACGGCAACATCCGCCCTGCGTAATGGGGGTGTTGTTTTGGGGGTAACCACACACAATGTGGTTGCGAAACAGGAACCGGCACACGAAGAAATTGAAGTAGAGGTTGTAACTGGTGTCAATGAACGCAAACAACGTATGTACGATTTATCCGACGGGTTTATCATATTGCCGGGTGGTATTGGCACATTAAATGAATTTACCGATATTTTAACCATGCAACAAATTGGCGAATCTTGCAAACCGGTGTTCTTTATGAATACAGGCAAATTTTGGGAATCATTTTCACACATGTTTTTAACTATGCAGGATAACGGTTTTATCGAAAACGTTGACGATTACCAAATGCACGTGGCCGATACACCAGACGAATTGTTCCAACAAATCGTCAGTTACGATAAATAATCACACATATTCATAAACAACAAAGGAGCACAAAATGGCACATCCAGATATAACCGTAACAGAATTTGACAGCACACGCCGTCCATTTACGGCGACACTTAAATTCGATGAACTTGGCAGACCGATTTTTGACGAGTTTTTGACAGACGGTCTAAGTTTGGAACATGGACTTGCACTTCTATATAAACTCTTTAGAGTCAGCAGTCTACATGATTTTGATGTGTTAAACATTTTAGATAAAATTGCTGGCATGAGATTACCATATGGTGATAGAGTCGCAATAGTCAACTCCGTCATCGGTGTCACATTGGATATGTGGGCAAAAAAAGGCCATTTCACACAAATGGACAGCATTTTTAAGAAAATAAAAACAATCCAAGCGGACGTTTTAGCGGAAGCCCAAACGGCCCCAGAACGTGATACTGCACGTATTCGTGAAATGGACACAATAATAAAACAACTGACGGAACGTGATACCGCACGCAATACTCAGATTGCTTCACAAATTTATGAAAGGCGATAAAAATAGTGTCAGTTTTCAACTGACACTATCTATCTTTGCTTGGATATCATACACCACAAAATTATTCGGGAATTTCAATAATCTTGTCGCGTGATGTTTCACCACGAACGATTTTTATTTGTGATTTTGGTATATCAAAATATTCCGCCATCATTTTTATAACCGCGGCATTCGCCGCACCATCAACTGGTGCGGCGGTTATATGAATACGGTAAACACCGTTTCCATCCACGTCTATTTTATTTTGGCGGGCACGCGGAATTACACGCAGTTTTACTTTTTGCATAACATACACTTCATAATATCCAAACACGCATCTGTTTTTTCACCGGCAATTAAATGCAAATGAAAATGGAAAACACTTTGGTTAAACAACGGCGCATCCAATCCCGCATTTGCAAAGACATTAAATTGGTTATCCACACCAATTGCGTCTGCGGTTTTGACAAAGCAATCCCAAAAACCGGCCTGCTCTTCGGCCGATGCATTACGCACAAAATCAAGAATATTTTCATATTCACCCTTTGGCACAACCAACACATGCTTTTCACACATTGGGTTCACATCATAAAAAGACATGGCGTATTCATTTTCATAAACCTTTTTTGATGGAATTTCACCACGAATTATTTTTGCAAATACATTATTTGAATCATACATAAAAATCCCCTTTTGCTAAACCAAGGGGATTTTATCAAAAACATCAAAATAAATTCAATGAAAAATGTTTTTACATTACCATACCACGGTCTTGTATTTTTGGCCTAGATTCTACGGCTTTTTCCAGTTCACTCTTTAATTCCTCAATCAATCCCATTACCGCAGATGTATCATCCACCAAGAAACGCAAAACTGTTCGTTCTTCGGGCAAAGCGTGACTGACATGCTTTTCTGGTATATCACCTACATACTTGGTCATTAACTCTTGCGCTTTGTCAATTTGAGCATCCGGGAAATAAAAATAATAATATATGTTCTGACCACCTCGCGCACGCCGAACATCCGTTACCATATTTTTCAATTTATCAAGCGCGATTTCTTGCTGTATTCCGTAATTTACTTTTTTGTTTTCCGATACCTTATCAAGCGCATATATAATGTCCACTACATTGTCCGACATTTCTCCTTTTTTTACAGAATAAAGCAAATACGCCTTGCCTTTGTTATCAAATTTCGTCTCAGTTGAAATACCAAGCTGTTTCAACAAACCCTGGGCCTCGTCCATCACACTTTCATCAAAATAGAAACAATAGAATAATTCACCAGGATGCTCCAATTCTTGTTTCCGTGGTAATCTGCCAACATCTTGGATTTGTTTTTTTAACCGTTCCAATGCCACCATATTATCTACTTTTCCTGCACCATGTTCAAAATCATCTTGGGAACGTCTTGCGGCTGCGGCATTAATCTTTTTTGCGGTGGCCGCCACACGTAATTGGTCTATGACCTGGGCCTCATCGCCCGAAACCATGGTTGACTGACAACGCAAAACCATTCTTTCTTGGTCTTCATAATTACTTAAATGTTGTTCACATGAAACCCCGACTTTTTCCATCAACTCTTGTGCCACGGCAATCTTATCGGCCGGAAAATAAAAATAGAAATATCTTCTGCGATCTCCACCAGACGTCAATTCTTTTACATCGGTAATCATTTCTTTCAATTGTTCTAATGCGTTTTCCTTTGCAATTTCATTCGGCGTACGACCTTTGTCACGTTTTTCTTCCGCAGATTTTCTTAATTCTTTATATACCGCATTTATAATTGGGTCATCTTTACTGTATGCACAACGGATATGAACATTACCACCGACCATTTTTTCATGGATTACATCCAAAACCTTGATTCCCATTACGCCGAATAGATAATTTGCAGGGTCTGCATATTCCTGTTCAAACGTAAATACGACAGATTCCGATTTATCATGCCATATTTTTGGATCAGATTGTTCGGCCCACACTATGTGCTTCTTTAATTCGGATATCCTGTGTTTTGTTTCTTCATCAAAAGGTTCTTCATTCGCCCTATCTTTAATAGCCTGTTTCAATTCTTCAATAAGCTTTTTGCCCCAATCACCAACACTGCTCTTGGGCAAACGTAATACCTCTACTGGCTTACCAGTGGCATGACTGGTGTGTTTTTCCACCCACAGGCCAAATTCCGTCAGCATTTCAAGCGCGCGGTCGATATCATTACTATAGAAATAATAGTGCGACGCTTCCGTTTCGTCTCCGTATCCGACTTCACTGATTTTGGTTATAAGTTCTTTCAATTCGGCCATATTCGGATCCGCCATTTTATGATTACGCACATTCATAAGTATATTATTTACTTTGCGGAATGCTTCGTCATCATACATTTGTTGAACCGTCTCATCTACTTCTATATTTTGACCATATTTGAATTTTATCTCTTCCCCAAACGGCGTAAGCATTATTTGGAATTTCACATGTTTGATATCCAAGAATTTTTGCAAATCTGTGCTGGCCTCTGGACTGCGGGGTGTCAAAATCGCCCAACCACGCAAATCAGTGTTTCCATTCTTACTATCATTACCATTGAATATATCTATCGTCAATATCATTAAAACATCGCGAATATCCGGATATTCATAGATATGCAACATGGGAAACTCTCCTTTTCTTTTTATTTCGGTTATATATTGTACCACTTTTTTGGGCTTCACGCAAATAACAACCACTTGAAAAACCTTTTTCAGATGTTCAGCCGGTCGAGAACGCCGAACAGC
>CAMZFU010000026.1 GCA_947306185.1 uncultured Pseudomonadota bacterium
CAATCATCTTGCCAAATTTTTCCAAGAACGTGTTCACATCCATGTAAAGTGGTTTTTCCGCCATAATTTTCTCCTTCCTTTGATGGAATAATTATATCATAAAAAACGCCTATTGTTAAATATTTGTTAAAAAAATACCGCGCAAGGCGATGTTTTTATCTTAATTCTGGCGCACCCATTCATTCCCCTTGATAAACAATAAATAAAATCAAAAAAATCTCCGTTGGGTTATTTTTTAAGATTTTCTTAAATGTTCATCTGCGTATTGTGTGCTGCGCTGATACAAGGCTCGCACACATCCTTCTGGGGGGGGCGACACTGATTTTTAATAAAAAACGCCACGTAATGTGGCATTTCCTATTAAACTCTGGCGCACCCAGAAGGATTCGAACCCTCAGTCTTCTGATCCGTAGTCAGACGCTTTATCCAGTTGAGCTATGGGTGCAACAGCACATATTCTATACTAAAATATTACGATTGCAAGAAAAAATATTTTTTATACCTTACCGCAGTCTTTTTGGTTGATATATTTTGTTAAAATGTCCCCGGCATACGGATTTGTAATGGGTGGGGCCTTCTTTTTGGTTGTCGCCCAATGCGAATTGTTCGCCTTCGCGAATAACATTGTTGTTTGCATCAAAACGCAGGTGATGTGTTGCACGGTGCATACAATGTGGCATTTGGCACGTAAGTTCCATAAGGACCATTTTTGCGCCGACCTCTTGCAGGCGCTGCGATGCCGGAAACATGTGTTCGTTGCTGTCTATCATCAAACCATAGCATATTATCAATAGGTTGCGTTTGTTATCGGCAAGCCAAACTAATCTGTCAATATCCGCGGATGAAAAGAATTGAACTTCATCCACCAAAACAACCCTTGTGCCCCTTTTGATATCATAATTTTGCAGGTTCGGCAGTGCGGTGGCCTTCATAGATAGTGTGACGGCACGCGATTTAACAACACCAACACCAAAACGGTCATCAAATGCGGGTTTTAATATCTCTACCTTGGTTCCATTTGCGCGATAGTTATAGGCCGTTGTAATCAAATCGGCAGATTTCGAACTGCCCATTACACCGTATTTGAAAATCAATTTTGCCATTTTATAATTCTCCTTTCCCGTTGGGTATTACATAGATTCTAATCGTTTTATTCTCTCTTTTACGGGCGGATGTGTCGCCATAATTTCGCCCAAAAATGCTCGTTTCCCCGATGGATTTGCAATGCATACCGATGCCATTGCGTTTTGTGTGGCCAATTTTTCAACACGTGAATTTACCGAAATCTTGCGCAGTGCATTTGCCAGCGCCTTTGGATTACGCGTAATATATGCGCCGGTGGCATCCGCCGCATATTCACGACGGCGCGAAATGGCCATGTGCAGAATAGGGGTGATAATAAAATTAAACACCGTGAATGCCAACCATACCATAAACAGGACCGCCGTACTGTTATTCTTGTCGTCACTGCTGTGGTTGGAATAGGTTATGCTGCGCAGCAGTGCGTCCGCAATAAACACGGTCACACCCATACCAGTAATCACCAGCATATCAAGCCGTATATCACGGTTACCAATATGTGCCATTTCATGTGCAATGACACCTTCCAGTTCCAAACGGTCCAGTTTTTCAACTATGCCACGTGTTAATGCGACCGTTGCGTCACGTGGGGTGCGTCCGGTGGCAAATGCATTTAGGCCACTATCGTTTATGATATATACGCGCGGTGTAGGCAATCCAGCAGCCAATGCCACATTTTCCACGGATTTGTACACGTACATGTAATCTGGGTCGGTGTCATTTATCTGGTTTGCACCCGCCATAGACAGCATCATAGAATCCCCAAATGCCCATGATATAAGCATCCATACCAAACACACGACGGCGGTCGGAATTGCGACAGACATTGCGGTGTTTAATGCATCATTTATTGGCATAACAATCCATGTGAATAAAAACACCAATGCAATAAAAATCACAGGAAACAAAACAACCAATATTGCGGTTTTGATATTATTAGACCGAATATGATCATAAACAGTTTTAACTTTTTTCATATTGTGGATAATATTAAAAAACTTGATACGGTTCAACAGATTTATTTTTGCAAAAATACGAATTATATTTTCCGGAATTTTACCGCGAAACTGCCGTTATTTATGGGGTTACACGAAACTATATAGGGACTAAGCACACTGTCGTGAACCCAATCTTGAAATTTTATCTTTAATATTCCACTGGCCCCGGTAATAATCTTTGCTTCTTTTGTGCCAGATTGTGCAATTTCCATAATTTCGCCCCACGCCTGTTCAATTGTATGCATATGTAAATCGAGTGTCACATGCGATGGTACATGGGCAAGTTTGGGAATACGTCGCGACAGTTGTAATTCACCACGTACACGTTTTCGTGTTTCGTTATCATCCGGTGTAAAATCGGTCCCTATCATTTCGGCGATATCTTTGTCGGTAAGTTTTCGCATACTATTTTTTTCCTAATTTTTTTGCCCAGTCGCTGTCCGGAAAATTCAATTTCAACATTTCCGCGTATCCGTCCGCCTGTTCCGGCAGGCCAATTGCGGTATATGCCTGGGTCAGGCGATACATTGCCTCGGCTGGCATAACGGTTTCGGGCGCATCAGTTATAACGGATTGCAATTTTGTAATTGCGCTTGCCCAATTTTCTTTTTTCATATCAACACGCGCAGAATACATAATCTTGCCGGCAATGTAATTTTTCAAGATATTAATTTTATTCTTGGCATTTTTTGCGTAGGGCGAATTTGGAAACCTGCCCACCAACTGTTGAAATTGATTTAGGGCATAAACCGACATTCCAGGTTCACGTCGAACATCACTAACCTGGCGATAATAGCACATCCCACGCAGGTATAACATGTATGGCACATCACGGTGACCGGGATGAAAACGCATAAACCGGTCAATTGTTAAAATCGCGGTCGGAAAATCATCGTCCAAATATTGTGAATATGCCGCCATTACTAATGCGTCCGCGGCCCATTCACTGGCGGGGTATTGTGTTTCTACCGACAAGAATTTCTCAGCAGCGTCTTCATAATCTTTATCTTCAAATTCTTCGTACGCAGCATCGTACAAATCTGTAAGGGGTTCTTGTTCGATGATTTTTTGTGAATCGCCGCCACATCCGGCAAGTAAAATACACACTAAAAAAGCAAGAAATATTTTTTTCATCTCGATTTATTCCTGTCTTGATTTTGATTGTTTGACTTTAGTATAATCTAAACTATGAAACTTGGCAAACATATTTTCGGCGTTGGTCTTATGACCGGAATAAGTCGCATATTTGGATTCATTCGCGATATGCTTATTGCGCGTGTATTGGGCGCGGGACGTATGTCAGATATATTTTTGGCGGCATTCAAATTACCGAATTTATTCCGTGATTTATTGGGCGAAGGCGCATTGTCGGCGATATTTATTCCTATGTATGCCGATTCCAAACATGACGAATCATTTGCCAAAAATGTATTTTCTTGGTTGATGGTGGTTTTACTTGGCATAACCATTGTTTTCGAGATATTTATGCCATTGGTTGTGTGGATTTTGGCCCCGGGCTTTGCGGATGACCCTGGCAAGATGGAATTAACCGTTATAATATCACGAATAATGTTTTTCTATGTTATATTTGTGTGCAGTGCGGCATTTTTATCGGCGGTTTTAAATGCTTTTTCACGGTTTGTTTTGGCGGCATTTATGCCTGTGATGTTAAACATTATGTTGATTGCCGCATTGTTGGCATCTGCATATTTGGGGGCATCTGATTCCGTGTTGTATATTATGGCGGGCACGGTTGTATTATCAGGAATTATTCAGTGCCTGGTACTGTTGTCGCGTATTCGCAGTAAACATTTCGGATTGCGCCTTGTGGTGCCGCGTTGGACAAATGGTATTAAAACAATGTTCAAACGGTTCGGGGTTAGTATAATTGGAAATGGGTTTTATCAAATAACAATAATCCTTGGTACATTGGTGGCAAGTTTTGAAAGTGGCGCGGTTTCATGGCTGTATTATTCAGACAGAATCGTGCAATTACCATTCGCAATGATTGGTTTGGCGGTCGGAACGGTTTTAATGTCTTCAATATCAAATGCATTGGCGGAAAAGAATATGCGCAGTGTTTATATTCAGCAAAATTCGTCTATGCGTCAATCTATGATGTTGATAATGCCGTGTTTGGTCGGACTATTTGTATTGGCAGAACCGATAATCAAATACCTGTTTGAGTACGGTGCGTGGACACCACATTCAACACACGCGGTTGCGGTTGCCATAATGATTCAAGTATTCGTATTGCCGGCAATGTTGATAAGTCAGATTTATAGCAAAACATTATATGCAAGCCAAGATGTTAAGACACCGGTTAAAACAAGCATTACATCACTTGCAGTGGCATCGGCAATATACATTGGGCTGTTTTGGTTTGTTGGGTACCTTGCCATACCAATTGGGGTGGTGGTAAGCGGTTACGTAAAGAACTATTTATTGGGGCGCGCATGCCGTCGCAAGGGGTTAATCAAAATGGATGGACGCACAGTTCGTGCAATGTTGGCGTTTGCGGTGCTTTCATTTGGATTGGGAGCGGTGCTGTGGTTTGTTCCGATTACTGGTTTTGTGTCTTTGGGATTGGCAATCGTTGGTTTTGGAATTATATACCTGCCAATAGCATTTGTGTTAAACCGCAAAATATAATTATAAAAAAGTTGAAACCCTGTTTTTTATATGATAAAATACATCACATAAGAATGTAAGGAGTCCCTAATGAAAAAACTGTTATCTCTTGCGGTATTAACCGCGTTACTGGCGGCCTGTGCGGAAACAACACAGCCGGGCGAGTATGGTTCAGATGGGTTTGGTGAAGAAGCATTGGTCACAGAAAACCTGAATGATGCATATTTGCTTGCAGCAGCACCACGTTATTACATTGGTAATGCGTACAAGGTCGAAGATGTGCAATACATTCCAACCGAGGATTTTTCATATAATCAAACCGGTATGGCGGGTATAATTCCGACGGAATTGAATGGAACGAAAACCAGCAACGGTGAAACATACAATATGAACCAGATGGTCGCAACCAGCAAGACATTGCCATTGCCGACAATCGCAAAGGTTACTAATTTGGAAAATGGCGAAGACGTGATTGTTCGTGTGAACAATCGTGGGCCGTTTGTTAATACCCGTGTGATGGATTTGTCACCGGCGGCGGCACAAAAAATTGGCCTAACCAATCAGTCAAAGATTCAGATTCAAGTTTTGCCAGAACAATCAATGGCGGTCAAAAGTGCAACGATAGGTATAGCGGCGCCTGTGGTAAAAGAAACAGTTACCCCGGTTGCAGAAGAAGAACCTGTTGCGGTTCAACCGGAACCAAAACCAGCCCCAGCCCCAGTGGCATCGGGTGATTATAGTGTCCAGGTCGCGGCGTTCTATGCCGAAGATAGCGCGAATGCTTTGCTTGCCCGTATGCGTAGTTACGGGGATGCGGTTGTCGTCAAAGAAGGCGATATGTATAAAGTCCGTATAGTTAACCTTGATGCATCGAATGCACGTCGTGTAATTGACGCGTTGCGCAGTAACGAAGGTATGGCCCCAGGGTTGTTAAAGAACGGCCGCTGGATAAATGCGGACAGCATTTAATAAGTTTTGTGTAGTGTGTACCTCCTAAACCCCCGTTTTACGGGGATTTTTTCTGTTTTATTTATCTGAAATAACAAAACATTTTTTCAAGTTTTTGATTCACTTTTAGAAATTGTGTGCTATTCTTTTCCGTATGACAAAGACATATTCTGGATTTATTGCTATTGTTGGGCCAACAAATGCCGGCAAAAGCACATTGATGAATCAAATCATGGGGCGCAAGGTTTCAATTGTTTCGCACAAGGTTCAGACCACGCGAACCAATTTGCGTGCAATAAAAATGGTTGGCGCGCGCCAATTGATTTTTGTTGATACACCGGGAATTTTCCGCCCCGCACGTCGATTGGACAGGGCGATGGTTGGTGCGGCCATGGATGCGCTGGCTGATGCGGATGCGATATTGTTGATAATTGATGCGACCAAGGGACTAACCGACACTGTACGCGGATTAATTGAAAAAATTCGTGATCATAAAAACCTGTTCGTTGCGCTTAACAAAACCGATGCTGCCAAGAAACCAGAGTTATTGCCAATCGCGGCGGAGTTGAACAATTTGGCGCCATTCCGTGAAATATTTATGATTTCGGCTATGAAAAATGACGGTGTTACGGAAATGCTAAATTCCCTGGCAGATGTAATGCCAGAATCGCCATATTTGTTTGAGGCACAAGATGCAACTGATGTTCCAGATAATCTATACTTGGCGGAATTAACGCGCGAAAAGATATATCGCTTTATTCACCAAGAATTGCCTTATCACATCAATGTTGTGACGGAACATGTTGATGTTGATAACGAAGGTGTATTGGACATATATCAAAAAATTGTTGTGGCCAGTGAAGGTCACAAAAAGATTGTTGTGGGACGTGGGGGGGCGCAATTAAAAAAAATAGGAACGGCGGCGCGGCACGATATCCAAGACCAATGGGGTGTTAATGCACGCCTGCATCTGTTTGTGCGTGTTGAAGAAAATTGGGAAGATATGGCAGAAAACTACACCGACCAAGGATTAGAGTTTAAGAAGTAAATGTTACATACATCAGATTTTGATTTTGAATTACCATCGGAATTAATTGCATCACACCCATTAGAGAAACGCGATGCGTCCCGTATGTTGGTTGTTCGCAGTTCCCCTCCGTTGGAGGGGTGCCCACAGGGCGGGGTGGTTAGGGATACTGCAAATTATCGCGCATTGCCATTTAATCCAAAATTAAAACAACGTGCAAGTGAACTTCGCAAGGCTGGCAATCTGCCCGAAGCATTACTTTGGAACGAGATAAAAAACAAAAAATTAAATGGACTTGATTTTGACAGGCAAAAGATAATTGGCAATTATATCGTTGACTTTTTCTGTGCCTCAAAATTTTTGGTGATAGAAATAGACGATAACACACATGATTTCAAGGTCGATTACGATGTAGCGCGCGATGAATATCTGAAATCATTAAATTTAACCGTGATACATGTATCCGCCAAAGAAGTGTTGCAAGACCCCCACGGTGTATATGAATGGCTTTCTAACCACCCCGACACTTCGTGCCACCCCTCCAATGGAGTGGAACTTTTAGATAAACATATTCGTGATTTCTTGGACTATTTGCGCCCAGGGGATGTTGTTGTATTTAACAATTCGCGTGTTATTCCGGCGCGCTTTGATGCGGACGGACACGAAATAACATTACATACCGCGGTTGACGATAAAAATTGGTGGGGGTTGTGCAAAAAGTTTAACAAGGTAAATATTGGTGATACCTTAACAATGGCGGATGGCACAACAATTACCGTTATGGATAAAGATGCAGAAAGTGGCTTGCTGTTGCGATTTAATTGCGACAATGTTTTTGATGTGTTGTCACATGTTGGGAAAATGCCTTTGCCACCATATATGAAACGCGAGGCCGAAGTTGCCGACCAAACACGTTATCAAACGGTCTATGCCGATCCATTGGGGTCAATGGCGGCACCAACGGCGGGACTGCATTTTACCGATGAATTGATGGCCGAAATAGAAAACCGTGGTGCAAAGATTGTAAAGGTTACTTTACACGTTGGCGCGGGGACATGGATGCCGGTTAAAACGGAAAATCTGAATGAACATAAAATGCACAGTGAATGGTGCTGTATCACACCGGCGCAGGCGGAAATAATAAACAATGCCACGCGTGTAATTGCGGTTGGAACAACATCTATGCGAACATTAGAATCTGCGGCCCAGGGGGCGCCCGACGGAAAACGTGTCGCACCAATATGCCGCACGACCGATATATTCATTACACCGGGGTATAAGTTTCGTGCGGTTGATGTGTTGTTGACCAATTTTCATTTACCCAAATCAACATTGTTTATGTTGGTGTCCGCGTTCGCAGGATTGAACGAGATGAAGACCGCATACGCCCACGCGGTTGCACAGCGGTATCGTTTCTTCAGTTATGGTGATTGTTGCTTATTATTTAGAAAGGACGCACCAAATGGATAATGATACATTACCGTGGACACGGGAATTGGTAAATCGTTTGGGGTATCCGTTTCATAGTGCAAGACATTGGAAGGTATCTTTTACGGAATCTGATATAAAGTATATAGAAACTGTCATTATGGCTGATAAATTATATCGCCCCGTGACCCAGAATGTAAACGCGTATCGCAAATTCGAAAGCAAAGAAGAAGCACTACAAAAATATAATTCATACGAACGGTTTCATCGTTTTATTTTGCGTGGTTACACGGCCGAGATACAATTTTTTGAACGGTTTATGGATGATGAAAATTGCCCACACAATGTTAAATATTTTTTATGGTGCCATTTGGGAAACTTGCGTACAACATTAGAATCTTATAGAGAGCTTGCCAAAGAATACTATGGTGTGAAAGATGACAAGAATACCGGGTTTTCAACCGCAGACCAACAAAGGTTAGAATTCTTTACTGAAAGTTGGTTTAGAACCGTATGTGTTCGCAAACACAAAAAATATGCAATGCCATCACGTAGAAAAAATAAAAAGAAGCGTGTACCGAAAATTCATGGTGTTGCGCCCAAAACATTACAACCAAAATTGCGCCAAAATATAGATAATATACCGACGGTGTATATGGTCCTTGTAGAACGTACGTACCCAAATAAAAAGGAGAGATAGTATGCAATATAACGCGACATTACATAAATTATCAAATGGCATTACGGTGATACTGGATCCGATGGATGTCGCCACGGACGAGGTCAGTGTATGTTTCCACACCGGCGGTAATGATGAAACGCCCGACGAATATGGCCTTACACATTTTTGTGAACATATGTTCTGTGCCGGTACACCGCGTTTCCCGACACAGCGTCGCGCAAATGATTATATGGCCGACCACGGGGGCAGTGTCAACGCACGCACCGGCCTGTCGCGTATTGAATTTGTTGGGCGCATTGTTGCAAGAAACCTTGATGTATTAATAGATTTTACCGCGGACAGGTTGCAAAATGCCCTGTTTGATGAAAAGGTAATTGATAACGAACGCGGGGTTATTATCGAAGAATTGCGTCGTGCACTTTCGCGTGAAAATACAAAAATGCGTATATTCTGCGACAAGAGTTTATTTAACCTGTATGTACCAAATGGCAAAGTCGTTTTGGGAACACCCGAAACAATTAATTCTTTTACACGCGACCAAATGCGGGAATTTATCGCACGTCGTATGTCGGCACACAATTGCCTTATTTGTGTATCCGGTAAAATAGAAAACCAAGACGAATTGTTAAAGACATTAGAAGAAAAGTTTTCTTTCCTGCCAACACACGATGTTTCGGTGAATCAAAAAATGACTTACACCGCGTGCCGTGCACATAATTTATTGCCGGACCGTAAAAACGTTGTGTTGGAAATTCTGTTCCCAGAAAAGTGGCCGGATACGGATGAAAACCTGTTCCAAAATTTGTGTATTGGAAAGTTTTCTAATTGTCTGCGTCAAAAATTGTTTGATGTATTGCGGTCGGAAAACGGCCTAACATATGGGGTTAATATGACAGGATATGGAAATATGTTCACATCTGTGTGTGGTCCACGTATTGAAACTGATGTCGAAAATGTTGAACGTGTTGTCGCATTGGCGGCGCAGACCGCGCACAAGGTTTATGCGGAAAATTGGCCTACGGATACAGATTTGGTGCGGTATAAAAATCAAAATGAATTGATGCGCGCAAATTTCTTGGAAAGTAACGCGGATCGTTGTGATCGTATTGTCACAGATTGGTTGATTTATAAGCGTATGTACGATTTTAATAAACAAACAAAATTGTCGGACAGTATTACCAACGCCGATGTTATAAAATACACGCGTGATTACTTTGACGGGCCGATGTCAATTATTACACATGGTCCAAAATGCGATGGTGATTTAGAACAAATATGGCACGATAATTTTAGATAGGATTCATCAAAAGGAACAAGAAAAATTACCATAAATAAAAAGGAGTGGATGGCCCATGTCATTAAAGTTTAACTTAATTGCAACGGATGGAAACGCGCGTCGCGGGTCGGTGGAAACGGCACATGGAACTTTTCAGACCCCGGCTTTTATGGCGGTTGGAACAGCGGCCACGGTCAAGGCGCTTACAATGGACCAAGTTGCCTCAACGGGAACCGAAGTCATTTTGGGTAACACATATCATTTGATGATGCGCCCCGGTGGTGATTTGGTGGAAAAGATGGGCGGCCTGCATAAATTCGGTGGATGGCACGGGCCAATTTTAACCGATAGCGGTGGTTTTCAGGTTATGTCGCTGTCTAATCTGGTCAAGATGAAGGAAGAGGGCGTAGAATTTACATCACACATTGATGGCGGAATTAAACATTTCTTGCGTCCCGAAGATTCTGTGCATATTCAACACCAATTGGATTCCAATATTACAATGGTTTTGGACGAATGTCTGCATTTACCAACCGACCGGAAACGTGCCGAAAAGAACGTTGATATGGTTACACGTTGGGCAAAGCGCAGCAAAGATGCATTTGTTAATCGTGACGGATACGGAATATTTGGAATTGTCCAAGGTGCCGATTATAAAGATTTGCGTGAAAAATCTGCGCGTGAATTGACGGCAATTGGTTTTGATGGATATGCGATTGGTGGTTTGGCCGTGGGCGAACCCCAGGATGTTATGTTTGATATGATTGCGACGGTTACCCCGGTGTTGCCAAACGACAGGCCGCGTTATTTAATGGGGGTTGGAACGCCGTTGGATATTTTGGGCGCGGTGGAACGTGGTGTTGATATGTTTGATTGTGTTATGCCAACACGTGCGGGGCGTACGGCAATGGCATTTACGCGTCATGGCACAATGAATATGCGTAATGCAAAATATCGCGAAGATGAAACCCCACTGGACGATAAATGTGGTTGTCCGGCATGTAAACTTTCGCGCGCATATTTGCATCACCTGATAAAGTGTAACGAAATTTTGGGTGCGACACTTTTGACACAGCATAACCTTTGGTTCTATCAAGATTTGATGCGTGGCATTCGCGAAAGTATAGAGCAGGGACGTTTTCAAGACTTTAAAAAAGAATTTATAAAAAAATACATGGGTGAAAACTAATCTGTTGATTTTATTTTGTAAATGTTAAAGAATCAGAATATCAACAAAAGGATACCCCATGGCAAAAAAAGAAATAGAAGTAATTGATCGCGGTGGTGCGAAAACTGTCGCAAAAAAAACATCTGTTATAACACACGCCAAACGCATATTTATAATCGTATCTGTGATATGGTTGGCCTTTGTCGCGTGGTTCCCATTGTATGTAAAATCACACTATTCGGGACCAATTAAAAAGTCCATCGTTGTATCCATGTTCTTTGATTTGCAACGCAATATCGTGGAACAATATGAAAGGTTATTGGCCGGTATCAAAGATGCAATCAATCTTGAAAAGCCGGTGAATATTGCAATTCAAAAGGTCAAGATTGTTGAAAAGCAAGTAGATAAAGTGACCGACACTACGGCCAAGGCCAAAAATACGACCGCCAAGGCCAAAGAAACAACATCTGGGGTCAAAGGTTTAACTGGTTTAGCAAACAAATTTGGTATTAAAACCGATGCGGTCGATAATGTCGTGGCCAAGGCCGATGGTACAATTGACAAGGCAAATGCCGGTATTGACAAGGTTGATAATGTTGCCAAAATGGTAAATGAAAAATTAGATACTGTTGAAAAAGAATTGGTCAAGGTATCACAAATCGAAGTTGATAAAATGATAGACGAAGCCGTCAAAAAACAACTGGATAAAAGTTCTGGTGGTTTGGGAACAACATTATTGACCAATTACGGAATCAAACATGTGTATCCATGGCGCCCGTCTTCGTGGCCGGTTGCGGTAAAAATCTATAATGATTTGGAAAAGTCAAATGTTGGTGTGGTTCAAATTTTAACCCGCACAGTAAATAAATATTTTGGCTATGTTGCATGGGGATTAGTAATTGCGGCATGGGCGTTGGGTTTGTATATCTGGACAATGATACGTGGCAAATACAAGGCGGTAATCGCACCGTTTATCGTATGCCCACGTTGCGGCCACGCATTTGCAGATAAACGCACCGCGGTAAGTTTCTTGAAATTACTGCAACCATGGAAATGGTTCTAATACATAATGTGTACTTTTTATAAGTTGTCCTGGTAATAGACATTGTCTGTTATCAGGAGAGGGCTGTGGTAATTAAATTATTAGGAGTAAATTATGACGATAAAAAAAATAACAGATAAAGAACTGGAAATATTGGAACAAGAGTTTAAAAAGAAATTACAAAAAGGGTTGGACGATAAGAAAAAGTATCAAGAACTTGAAAAAAAATATCCTTGGTTTGTCAAAAGTATGCGACGCGAAAAAAGAAATAAAAATCTTAGAGAAAAAAGCCCATATTTTTTGGATTTGGTGTACACCACAGATGCGTTTTTCTTGGAAATTGTTGACGAGGGTATCAAAGTTATAGTTCCTATTGAGGGGGATAATACAAGATTCTACAGGATGCATACGGAAAAAGGTTTTGTTTTTCATGAAACTAAACCAGAGATAGCACAAAAAACACTAATGAAACAGTATAAAGATTATGACGTTCTTTATATAAACGATTCTTTTGAAATAAGCGCCAAACCAGATAAAGATTTTGGGGTTGTGGCGTATGTATGTGTGCCTAAAAATGACAAGAAATATAAAAAATCTAAACGTGACCGTTTAGCGTTCATCAAAAAAGTATTAAAAAATTATTGTTGGCAAACTAACGATTGGGACCTTTGGGTTGTGAATAGGTTTGACTTTAAAAATAAAATAGATTTTTACTCGTTATCTTATTCTGATAATCAAAACACATTTAGCGCAGAAGATGAAAAGTGGTTCAAAAAATGTAAAACAAAATATGGCATAACACAAAACGAGATAAATATCGCGAAATCAATAATTAAAGTGCATAAATACAAATTCAGTGATTTTGTTTTTACGCCGAAATCTAAAACATCATTAAATATTGATATATGGTCCGGACTTGAAAATTAAGGGGTAAAAATGGCTTTTGGAACGGCTGTCCAGGTTGGGAATCAAATAATTATCACAAGCCAAAGCGGTGGTATTACCCGTGTTTACGATGGGCGCTTGCTTAGTTATATTAACGGGTATTTGACTTATGTAAACGGTGGTAGGATTCAAACGTATGTTGGCATATAATTGTTAAATAAACACAAGATAAGAAAGAAATTAAAATGAAAATCGCAAAAAAAGACCTATTCGTATTTTTGATTAAAATAATTGTGTTATGTGGTTTGTTTTGGGTGATTGATTCATATGTTGTTCATAAACAGTGCAGAAAAACTGCCAATGATACGATTTATTTGTCAAATGATGATAATGGACCACGAACCTTGGATGACTATTCCGAAGAAGAACGCCAGGTTTATTCTATCGTTATGGATGAATGTGTCTATGATATAAAACAGAAATATGATGGCGAGGATTTTTATATTATGACGCCTTGTATGTATGTGGCAAAAGATGTTGTTTTAGTAATCTTTAATTCCGGAACCTTATCCCCAGAATACACTATTCACGATGTCTACGAAGAATCAAAATCCCGTGTTATCAAGGCCGCTTTAGAACAAGGAATAATTACGAAAAAAAACAAAAAATAAACAAATCTGTTGATATGATACAAAAATGCCCCGAATGGGGCATTTTTTGTAATTTGTATTTTTTTGCTTGCAAAATGTTTTTTTGTATGTAAAAATATCCCACGCAATGCGAGCGTAGCTCAGTTGGCTAGAGCGCAACCTTGCCAAGGTTGAGGTCG
>CAMZFU010000027.1 GCA_947306185.1 uncultured Pseudomonadota bacterium
CAAGAAAAAATAAAACCGCCAAATTGGCGGTGAATTTTTGTGGTGGAGGCACAGGGACTCGCTCGCCAACACATTTTCAATGTGTTGCTACGCGGCATTCGTTAACGCTTAAACTTCATTACATTCGTTTTCGCTTACTCATTGTCGAACAGGGTTCTAGTCCGCTGTGCCAATAAAAAAAAACGACCAATTTGGTCGTCTAATTCTTTGGTGGAGGCACAGGGACTCGAACCCTGGACCCAATGATTAAAAGTCATTTGCTCTACCAACTGAGCTATAGCCCCAAAACTTCTGTTGTTTTCCAGCAGTTCGCCGCAAATTATGACATACTTTTATAAAAAATCAAGAAAAAATCGCAAAAGGCAATAATTTTATTTTCAATATTATTTTGCGTTGGTGTTGTGGGGAAAAGATATGGGCTGCCCCTTGAATTTACGGTAATTTTGTACTATAATATTCGTGTGTGTGGCAGTTAAAGGGGGCGACCATGTCGGCAACATCAGATTTTTTGGAAAAAGTATTTAAGATCCAGCGTATGAACGAATGGCGTGTTTCGCACCCCGAACAATGGCAACGCTTTAGCGACCTTGTTGGTTCCGGTACCGCTGCGTCTGATAAACTGAATGCGGATCAGCGCAAATGGGTTAAATTCCTGCAAAGAACAGGTCCAAATCCCGATGATCCATTTGTTCGTGAACCACCGACCGCCAAGAAAGGGTTCCTTAAAGTTCAAGATTACCCGGCATTCGGTGATTTGGGTGATAAAGAATGGGAAGATTTATATAATATTTGCCGTAACGCATGGTATCAAATGAAGCATGATACGGCGGCGTATGCGGGATATAAAAATTCGGTTATCCAGTTTATTGAAAATAATGCACATTTCTTTGATGATGTTGCAGAAGATACAATGACGGCGGAAACGACCATAACGGAACCCGCAATGGTCGCGATGTTGACTTTGTTGAAAAGACCAGAAGTGGCCAACGATGCTTCCATACTAATGGCACTGGGAATTGGTTATGGTCAGAAAATTACATCTGTTAATGAACTGGAACAAAAGATAAATGATAAAAAATATAACACAGATCCCGAAATCCGTAAGGCAATTATGGATATCGCATCAAAAGTTATCAATGCGGCTGATGCAACCAAGACCGCGTTAAGCAGGGCGGCAAATCAAATCGTTGCCGGTCCGCTTACACCGGAACAAAAGCTGCAGCAATATATCAGTACCAATAATTTAACCATTATCCCAGATGAAAGCAGGGGGTGGATACCAACAATTAATACTGCCGCACAGGTTAATGAATTTAAACAACATTATTTTGATTTCTTTGAAGAAATATATGCTAATGAAGATGTATATGCGGCATTTGATACCAAAGAAGGCGGAAATAAACCAATAACTAGTGCCATAACCAAGGCCAAAGGTGATATTGATTACGATAAAACAGATTCTAAAAATTATATTGCGCCAAAACACGAAAAAGAATTGACCTTGGCGGAACAAATTCAAAAATGGGCCGGTGATACGTATTCAGATTATTTCAAGAAATACGAAGAATTGCGCGGTAAAAAGATTTTTGAACATCCAAATGAAGTTAATGACATCATAAAACAAATAGACAAGGCCAAGATCAAAACAACTGATGATTTAAATAAACTTGTTGAAAATGCTGACAAGATTCAAAAGGTGTTACAAGTCGTGAACCCAAAGGCCGCGGCGGCATTTGGGTGGTTGGGTGATGCATTAAAAGAATTCCAGGGTGACCCAGATATGGAAAGCACCATGAAGGGTGCATTGAAAAGCGGTCGCAAAATGCGCAATTTGGTTTCAGAACTTGTTATGCGTGCCGCCGCAGATGGAAAGCCGGAAACAGTGGAAAATGCAAAAATTGCATTAGAAGTATTGGCCGTAATCAAATATGGTAATACCACCAGCAAAGTGATGGATGCAATAAAAGAAGACAAGGATTTGTTTAGTATCTTTGGTAATGAAAAATTATCATGGAATAAAAACGAAGGGGTTAAATTTGTCACTAACGCAATGGATAAAACATTTCGTGCCGCATGTTTAGGAATTGGTCGTGGTGCGGCATTTGTTGTTAACAGATTTCGCCGTCGTAATATAAAGTTTAATGGGCGTCTAACCAGTAATAAAATGCGTAAAGCATACGAAGATTGGAATACCAAGAATACTGCGGACAAAGCCGCCGCCCAGGCCGCACATGATTCTGATATAACAGCGGTCGTGGCGGATCAGTCGGAATTCAAAAAGGCAAAAGATAAGGCCGAAAAGAAACAAACGGATGCAATTGATGACGGGGCTGGACATGGGTTGCGAAATATGTTTGACCATAGCGGCGCAAGGTATGCCGGTGCTGATGATAGAGAAGTCATAAGGAATGTTGAGACAGATTTAAGCGCATTTGAGGCCGATGAATACGTGGCCGAAAATAAAGTCCAAGAATATAGAGAATTAATAGATAAATTATATACTGCACGCAGTGCCTATAAAAGATTGACTAGGTTAGATTACGACGAGGGGAGCATCGCGGCAAGTGCTATGACTCCTGAACAAAAAATCGCTAGAATTCAAGAGATTGTTCGGGAACGCAATGAATTGAAAAAGAATTTAAAAGACCAAATTGGTAACGATGGGGTATTGGATTTAACCTTGATTGGTGGTTATATGGGGAAAAACGTAATCGATTTGATGGCAGAACCAAGACCGGTAACGGGAACATGGTTAAAGCATGCGCGTGATTACGCAGAAACGCACCCGGATTACCAAGTGGCCCAGAATGATCTTTCGAATTTGCAGAATGCAATATATACACGTCAACAGCATATTAATAACTATCGCAAGGCAGCCAAAGATCTTGAAGCCGCGGAGACACAGATTAAGGCGCGTGAAAAGAAGATAAATGAATGGGATGAAAAGCATCCGGATGTGTATAAACAACTTATGGCATATTGGGATACGTTACAGGATCCGTCCTTGACGCGCTTTGGCCCAAGACGTTCATCCAAGATACAAGAAAGTAACAGTGGATTGGTTGCCCAATTATATCGTGATAAATTGGTTGGTTATACTGTTTCCTAATTTTAACTTCTCACAATTTGGTGGGGATTTTTGTGTTGAAATCTGCGTTCGCGGGTGCTAACCTTTCTGGCGTAATTTAATCAAACCAAAAGGAAAGAATATGTATATTATGGCATTGAACTGTGGTTCATCCAGTTTGAAATATCAAATCTTTGATGCAGATTCTAAAAAACAAATCGTCGGTGGTAATGTTGAAAAAATTGGTTCGGATGATTCCTTTATTACACAAAAATATCCTGATGGAACAAAGACCAAAAAAGAAACACCAATGAAAAATCATAACGATGCATTAAACGTTGTTATGGGTATGTTGCGTGATGCGTCAATTGATATGAATGAAATCCGCGGTGTTGGACATCGTGTGGTTATGGGCGGTTCTAAATTTGCATCTTCGGTGGAAATCACTGACGAAGTTATGCGTGAAATTCAAAACTGGCGCGATTTGATGCCACTGCATATTCCTGCATCTTTGATGGGTATCGAAAGCGCACGTCAAATGTTGCCAAACGCAACCCAAGTCGCCGTGTTTGATACCGCGTTCTTGCAAACTATGCCGGAATATGCATACCGCTATGCGGTGCCAGATGCGTGGTATCGTGAATTGGGGGTTCGCCGTTACGGTTTCCATGGAACAAGCCATTTGTATGTTTCTAAACGTGCCGCGGCCATGTTGGGTAAACCGGCATCCGAGTGTAATTTAATCACTATGCACATTGGTTCGGGTGCGTCGGGTGTTGCAATTAAAAATGGTCGTGCGGTTGATACAACATTGGGTATGACACCAACGGCCGGGTTGATGATGGGAACGCGTCCAGGTGATGTCGATGCGGGTGCACTATTATATGTAATGGAAAAATTGCAATTGACCCCAGAACAAATGACCAAACATTTGAATAAAGATTCTGGGCACCTTGGTATTACAAAATGCTTTGCGGACCGTCGTGATGTCGAAGGCAATCGTGAATCTAATCCTGATTGTAAATTGTCATTGGCAATGGAAATCCATAGTGTTAAAAAATATATTGGTGCATTTATGGCGGAACTTGGCCATGTTGATGCATTGGTATTTACCGCGGGTGTTGGTGAAAACGATGATTACCTGCGTGGTAAATTCTGTGAAGGTTTGGAAGAATTGGGTATCAAGATTGATATGGATAAAAATGCCAAGGCATTGGCGCGTTTGGATGCGGGCGAATCTGTTATTAGTACAGACGATAGCCGTGTGAAAGTATTCATGATTCCAACCAACGAAGAAATTGTTATTGTCGAAGATACATTGGGTATTATGAATAAAACATATGATGCGGATCATTTGAAAATGAAATATTCATTTGCACAATAATGATACAGCAAGTTAGTTAGTAAAACGGTTGCATTTCGCAACCGTTTTCAATTTGTCAGATTTTTACGCATAACAAAAAAACACCGTCCAAAGACGGTGTTTTGGAATGAAATTAAAAGTGTTTTTGTCTTTAGTTCAAAGCATCTTTCAAAGCTTTGCCAGGTTTAAATTTCGGCTGAGTAGAGGCCGGAATTTTAATCGCAGCACCAGTTTGTGGGTTGCGACCTGTTGTGGCTTTGCGCTTTGCGGTTGTGAATGTACCAAAACCGACCAAGCGAACATCGCCTTTCTTTTTCAACACTTTTGTAACAGTGTTAATGAACGCATCCAAGCATGCCGCAGCTGTTGCCTTGGTAACTTCGACTTCGTTCGCGATTGCTTCAATCAACTGTTGTTTGTTCATAAAGTTCTCCTTTCGTATTTTTTAAAGGTGTCCCAACGCTTCAACTGGCAATGCCCTAGAAAATCAAATTGCTATACGCAACCAAGCAATTTTCAAGGGCATTGCCCGAAACGCCTAACCGAATCGTAGAGAATTCCGCCTTTTAAGTCAAGACCTATTTATAGAAATCGTAAAATTATTTCGTTTCTATCAAATTTATCGGTACGGCACGCGCACCCGTACTGGAACTTTCACATATAACCCATTGGCCCGTTGCGCCACGGATATCAACGCGTCTGTAATGATTTGGAGTGTGCAAAATAAGTATAAGCGCGACGGCCGCCCAAAACAGCATCTTGGTAAAAGCCCACGGTTTCGCGAAATCTTCGCGTTTGAATTTATCTTGTAAAAGGTTTTGATACATTGCCCAACCCCATACAAAGGCAAGGACAATCATCGCAAAAAAGAATCCAATAAGTATATAATGTGTAAAGTGTCCGAATCCGGCCGCCATTGCATCCCAAAAACTGCTTTCTGCGGGGCAAACAAATAATGCTTTGCCACGTACCGATTCGGGCAAAACTATTGGCGGTGTGTCATTAAGTGTAAAACCAAAAGATGCCATCAACAACACGATGGTGAAGAACACTATCGACGAAACCATTGGTTTTTTCATTGCCATTTTTTCATCCCTGTGCACACATTATATCACAAATAACTAACCAATTGCAATTTTTCAGAGTTTTATTTACAATTCAGTTATGTTCAAAAGTAAAAATGATCTTGTCGTTATTATGACTGTGATGGATACAGACGCATTGCGGATATCTTTGACGCAGTTGCATCGTTTAAAACGGAATTTTACGTTGGTTATTTATAATGACAACCCAAATCAGAAAGTTGAACGGCGTACCGTTCGGCGTATGGGTTGGAATTGTGCATTATATATAATAAATTCAGATAAAAATTATGGCGAATTTGAATCGCGGATACATGCGATTAAATCTATTCGTAACCTAAATATTCGTGGAAATTGGTTTTTGTTTGTTGATCAAGATGATGTTTTATTAGACGCGGATTTACCAAATGTTTCTGACAATATTTTCGCGATTGTACAAAATGCAACGATTTTATCTGACAATATTACTGAAATATTCAAAATTAATCCATCTTGGGTTGGTGGGTGTGAATATGGAAAAAATGGTCCACGCTTTGAGATTACAGGCACAATAATTCGCAGAAACGTATTAGATGAATTTGCTAATTTTATCACAGATATATCGCAAAAATTATATCGTGATTTACGCCATACGCGTTATCGTGTTCCTGTGGGGGTTGTTTTATGGTTGGCATTAAAATCATTTATGCAAGTGCGTTATCCGGAAATGTCCCCGATATATATGAATAGGACAAATTACGTCGCAATAAAAATGGGGCACGCCGCGGTAAAATATGGTCGTCGGACACCAAATGGTGCAAATGCTAATGCGGCAATTTCTGAAACAATCAAAAGATTCCTAAAAACAGTTAATGCATCCGCAAAAGTTGTTGCGCAGTAACAATAAAGTTCTATAATTTCACAAAAAAGCATGAGGTATAACATGACATACAATGAGATAAGAAAATTGTTTTTGGATTATTTTAAATCGCATGGACATAAAATTGTTCCATCTGCATCGTTGATTCCAAATGATCCGACGTTGTTATTTACGGTTGCTGGGATGGTGCCTTGGAAGAATATTTTTCTTGGAATTGCGGACGCACCGGCACCGCGTGTCGCAGACGTGCAAAAATGTATTCGTGCCGGTGGTAAACACAACGATTTGGAAGATGTGGGCGTTGATGGTCGACATCATACGTTCTTTGAAATGTTGGGAAATTGGTCTTTTGGGGATTATTTCAAAGAAGGCGCATTGGAAATGTCATGGGATTTATTAACCAATGTTATTGGCATTGCCCCCAACAAATTGGTTGTAACCGCACATGAAACTGATGACGAAGCGGCGGATCTGTGGAAGAAAATCGCGGGCAAAGAAGCAATTCGTTTGGGTAAAGATAATTGGTGGTCGGCGGGTGATACCGGTCCGTGTGGCCCGTGCAGTGAAATATTCTATGATTTCGGCGAAGATGTGCCAGGGGGATTGCCGGGAAGCCCAAACGAAGATGGTGGTCGGTTTGTTGAAATATGGAACGATGTTTTTATGCAATATAATCGTGATGCTAATGGTAATTTAACAGAATTGCCCAAGAAAAACGTTGATACTGGGGCGGGGTTGGAACGCTGGGCGGCGATGTTACAAGGGAAAACAGATAACTATGATACAGATTTGTTTGTGAATCTAAAACGTGCGGTCAGTGATGTTACCGGTGTCACGGAAACGCCAGACAACATTACCAGTTTCAAAGTTATTACTGATCATTTGCGGTCAGTTGGTTTTGCGATTGCTGATGGTGTAATTCCATCAAATACGGATAGAGGATATGTGATTCGTCGTATATTACGTCGTGCAATGCGTCATGGACAGTTATTAGGGCATTCGGGGGCGCTGTTGTCGAAATTGTATCCGGCACTGGTTGCGGAAATGGGGAACGCATATCCAGAACTGGTTAAGAATCAGGCGCATGTAATAGAGGTTATTACAAATGAAGAAAACGCCTTTGCAGATATGTTGAACAATGGTATTAAATTGTTGGATAACGAAATACCAAAAGTGCAAAATGGAATCTTGCCGGGTGCGGTCGCGTTTAAGTTATTTGATACGTATGGTTTCCCATTGGATTTAACACAAATGATTTTGCGTGATAAAAATATCAGCGTTGATGTCGCCGGGTTTGAGTCAGAAATGGCGGCGCAAAAAGAACGCAGTCGTGCCGATACCAAGGGAACACGTGTTCTATGGGAATCCCGTGAAGATGTGCCGCCGACCGATGATTCAACAAAATATGCGCCGGATAATAGTATGGAATCCAAGGTTTTGGCAATACTGCGGGATGGTGAATTTGTTGATATTGCGAATGATGGCGATACGGTCGAAGTTGCATTGGATAAAACGAATTTCTATGGTACCCAGGGCGGCCAGGTTGGCGACAGTGGCGAACTAAAAATTGGTGATGTGGTTGTAGTTAATGTAACCGAATCGGCACGTGCAAATAATGTTGTTTTGCATCGTGGATCGGTTGTCGGGAAAATTGCGGTTGGTGATACAGTAAAATCCGTTGTGAATATGCAAAATCGTGAACAAACGGCACGGGCACATACGGCGACACATTTGCTTCAGGCGGCATTACGTCAGGTATTAAATACCGATGTGGAACAACGCGGGTCCAAGGTTGCCCCTGATTCTGTTCGGTTTGACTTTTCATTTGGTCGGGCAATGACAGATGAAGAAAAGGTCGCCGTTGAAAATTTGGTTAACCAATGGATAGAGGCCAATATGAAAGTTCTTCACGAAGAAATGCCAATTGACGAAGCAAAAAAACGCGGTGCGATGGCTTTATTCGGCGAGAAATACGGCAAAGTTGTACGTGTAATAACCGCGGGTGATGTGTCGTGTGAATTATGTGGCGGAACGCATGTAAATCACACCGGTGAAATTATGCGTGCAAAAATAAACAAGGAAAAATCTATCAGCAGTGGGATTCGTCGTATCACGATGTCCGTTGGGGCCTTGGCATAGGCGCTTTTTGCGAATAATACAAAACGGGTGCGTATGCGCCCGTTTTGTGTTGACCTAAATACCAAAAAATTGTATAATTACACGGATGTATGGGGGTATGTTTTTGCGTTTTTTATGCGGTGTTTTATCGATAATATTAACAGTGGGGATTGTGTCCCATGGTGTTTGTGGTGTTGGCCAAAGCGATAACAGATATTATGTTGATGATGCAATGTGGGCGACGCCACCATATAACAGTTTCGTTCGTTTGTCCGTTATTACAAAAAGGGTTTCCAATGGTGTATATATGGGGTATGGATGTACAGCACAATATGTTGCAAAAAATTTGATAGTATCGGCCGGGCACTGTACAGAAGATAAACCAATTGAATACAGAGTCACAAATTATAAAGGTCAGACCTTTTCAGTGCGTTTGTTGCATACGCCTTACGATAGTTCAACAAATGAAATTGGTGATTTAGGGGATTGGGCAATATTTCTAGTAGAAGATTCACAATATTATGGCGACGCATTTTTTGACGCTGTTACACCAACACAAACGGCAGAAGTAATAAATGCTGGTTATGGGTATGTTAGGTTGCTTACCAACGAAGATATAAATGCAATAAGACAAATATTAGGTAGTGAAAAAGTAAATGGTACTGTGCGTTTTGGTGATTTCTTGGATACCTTTGAAAGTGAATTAACAGCACGGAATATAGAAGCACTTGATAATGACGGTAATAGATTAAAAGCCAGCAAGTGTAACATCATTTTTGAAGATTGTTCGCGCAATATAACGTCGGCATGTAATAATCAGCGACTTCCTCGTGCGGCGAAATTTCCACAAATTCTTGCCACAACCTGTGATAGTTGGCAGGGCAACAGTGGTGGTGGATATGTATCAGGTAATAAACTTTATGGAATTTGTTCCTATGGTGCGGATTCTTTTGCAGATTACAGAAATACCGATTATATTGCATCAACCCAACAATATTTAGATAAAATTAATGAATTTAAAAGACAATATCCAGTATCCAGTGATAATACAAATCAGAACCAGGCATCACAACAACCTGTATCAAGACCCCAAGTTGAAACATTACCACAATTAGCACCTGTTGCGGCCCAAATTTTACCAGAACAACAGTTGCCGTCACAATTGCCCGCTAGTTTGACGCCAACCCCAGAACCAACCGCAGAGGAGGTTGAAACGTTAACGCAACAACTTGAAGAGCAGGGAAATAATATAATGGAAGGCGTTAACGTGGCCACTACTTTATCAGACGGTGGTATATTATCACTGGTAAACAATATAGCAGAATATAAAGTTACTAAAAGCCGTTTGGATATATTAATGGAACGTTATAATGCGGCCAAGGAAAAAGAACAATCATTGGCCAATCGGACCCTAACTGCGGCAACAACTGCAGCAACTGGTTTGGGAATGATGGCTGCCGCATCGGCATATTCTGAACAAAAGGCGGATGAGGCTGCTGAACAAGATATGAAGGCATACCTTGCCACATTTAGATGTGAATATGGCCGTGGTCAATCGGTTAAATCAAGTGCAGAAGAAATTACATTACCGGGTGGAAACGAACTTGTTAATTATTACCAAGAATACAAGGCATTGGCGGATAATTTAAAGAACACCAAGAAAGCACTAGGCCTGCGCTCAGGAATTGAAAACGAAATTGTGTACGATAAAGCAGAAAGTAATTTGTACAAATATTCATCCAAGGGCATAACTTCTGGGGCGTTTACATCCGTTTCACGCGCATTAACAGACATCGAAGGTGAAGATGCTGCTGCGTGGAATGCCCAGAAAGAAGAAACAGCCAAAAAACTTAAAACAGGGGCCATTGCCGCCGGCGTGGGTATTGTTGGTGGTGTCGCAGGCGATTACCTAATAAATCACAGAAAGGGTGACGATAGCACAGGAACAAGTGGTTTATTGGACGGTGTTGATGGTAGTGGTTTGCTTAGTGGTATTGGTGGGCAATTGGGTGGCGCATTGGGAAATGTTGCTGGTAATGGAACAGAAACCCAAGATGGTGTAGAAGAAACGCCCGAAGAAACACCCGAAGAAATAGATGATGAGCTTACAGATACCCCTGTGCCGGCGAGTAGTCAAGTTTCAGAAGTTTTATCACAACCGTGGAATTGGTTGTTTGCATCCAAAGATTCAACTGATTTTGATGGGGCAAAAAGAACGGTAAAATACCAAGGCCAAGACCTTCAGAAAACCGCAGAAGACACAATCAAGGCTGATACTCAACATGTCGCGGACTTCTTGAAAAAAGATACGACGAATGCCCCGATGCAATGTATAACTATTGATTCAAGACCAGAAAGTTTCGCCGAAATTATAAAAGCACGCTATGAACAAGATTTGCCAGAATTGGTCCCTGATATTAAATATGAATTTAAAATCAATAAAGGGCATTTATACGGTTGTGACGACGAAGTCGATGTGTGTGATAATATTATGACACATGTATATAACAGACCTTGTGGTGAATAGCTTCCTTATAAATACTCTATCAAATTATTTGTTGCCCCCGTGGCAAAGTGGTGTTATTATTTCCCAGGCATATAACAAAAAGGAAAAATTATGTTATTAAAAGGTAAAAAGATTTTAATTACTGGGGTTGCAAACGATTGGTCTATGGCATGGGCAATCGCAAAACGTGCGCATGAAAATGGTGCGGAAATCGCAATGCCATACGCGATGCCGGCATTGGAAAAACGCGTACGCCCATTGGCGGAACAAATTGGTGCGAAATTCGTCCAAGAATGCAATGTACAAAATGATGAACAAATGGATTCTCTGTTTGCGAATATCGAAAAAGAATGGGGGCATTTGGATGGTATGTTGCACGCAATCGCCTTTTCGGACAAGAACGAATTAAATGGTCGTTATGCCGATACAACACGCGATAATTTCAAGAATACAATGGATATATCGGTTTATTCATTGGTTGATTTGACGCGTCGTGCATCAAAACTTATGACAGATGGCGGATCTATTGTTACATTGACGTATTTCGGTGGTGAAAAATCCGTTCCAAATTACAATGTCATGGGTGTCGCAAAATCTGCACTGGATTCATCGGTTCGTTATTTGGCATCTGATTTAGGACGTGATAAAATTCGCGTTAATGCAATCAGTGCGGGTCCAATTTTGACACTGGCATCCAGTGGTGTTGGCGGAATTAAATCTATGTTGCGCCTTAATGCCGAACAAACGCCACTGCGTCGTAATATGACGTTGGACGACGTATCTGGGGCCGCCGTTTATTTGTTAAGTGATTTATCATCTGCGGTTACTGGCGAAGTTCACCATGTTGATTGTGGATATTCTACGACCGGTATGATGCCAAACGAATTGAAAAATCTGTTGCTAAAAGCGATGGATGAACAATAAAGTTTATATGGAATAAACGATAATAAAGCCCGCATTATCGCGGGTTTTATTTTTGCGTATTGGAATCTTTTTTCGTTGTATTATTTGTGCGGTTTTTCTATAATATTGATATGATGAAAACAGCAGATCTTTTTATCCGTGCCGAGCACGCAGATTTAATAAAAAAACTAAATGAATGGGATGTCGCGTATCACCAAAATGATGCGCCGATTGTTGATGATGCAACGTATGATGCCGCCAAAAAACGCGCATTAGAAATTGAAGAAATGTACCCGGAATTGGCGCGTAATGGTGCATCAACACACGTTGGTGCGGCACCTTCATCAAAGTTTAGAACGCTAACACATTCGGTACCGATGTTGTCTATTTCTGATGTGTTTGACGAAGGCGAGGTTGCCGATTGGTTTAATAAATTACCGAACAAAGATTTATTTATTGAATTAAAGGTTGATGGCGTTTCGTATGCCGCACGATATGAACACGGTGTATTGGTCCAAGGCCTTACCCGGGGCAGTGGTGTTGCCGGCGAAGATATAACAGAAAACCTTAAAACCATTCCTGATATTCCGCAAAAACTTTCGGGCGAATATCCTGATGAAATAGAGGTTCGTGGTGAAGTATATATGTTGCGTGATGATTTTATTGCGCTGAATACTGCCGCGGCAGAAACCGGAGATAAAGTTTTTGCGAATCCGCGTAATGCGGCGGCGGGTTCTTTGCGCCAATTAAACCCAATGGTAACCGCATCGCGCAAATTATCGGCATTTGGTTATACGTATGGTGCGGTTTCTGAAAAAATGTGGCGCAGCCAATCAGAATACTTTGATTGTTTGGAATCGTGGGGATTTAAGACAACGCGTCAATGGGCGCGCCATGCAAATACGATGGATGAGATTCAGGCAATGTATAACGATATAATTCTGACGCGTGCAGACATACCGTTTGATATTGACGGTTTGGTGATTAAGGTAAATGATGTCGCAACCCAAGAACGTATGGGCGCACGCGCCAACAGTCCCCGATGGGAGGTCGCATATAAGTTTCCCGCCGCACGTGCGGTAACGGCCCTGCGCGGAATTACAATTCAGGTTGGGCGTACGGGTGTTCTTACCCCGGTTGCGGAATTGGACCCAATCAATATTGGTGGCGTGGTTGTATCACGTGCAACATTGCATAATGCCGATGAAATTGCGCGTCTTGGGGTGCGGGTCGGGGACAAGGTTACTGTGCAACGTGCCGGTGATGTTATTCCACAAATTGTAGAGGTTGCCGAACATAATCCAACCGCAACAGATTTTGTGTTTCCAACAAAATGTCCGGTTTGTGGTGGTGATGTGGTGCGCAGTGAAGGCGCGGTTGCATATCGTTGCGTGAATACACTTGGGTGTCCGGCCCAAAGAATAGGGGAATTGGAACATTTTGTTTCGCGCCCGGGTTTCGATATCGACGGCATTGGTACGCGCCAAATTGAATTATTTATATCGCGTGGTTGGATTGAAAGTCCTGCGGACATATTTACACTGATTGAAAAACACGGTGATGAAATACGTCGGCTTGATGGGTTTGGTGATAAATCTGTTGATAACCTAAAGAAATCTATTGATGGTGCGCGGACCCAGGATTTACATCGTTTCCTTACCGCAATTGGAATACCGGATGTTGGTAAAACCACGGCAAAATTATTGGCAAATAATTTTGGCAATCTTGAATCCGTGCGTGTTGCAACAATGAATGATTTAATTGCAATTGATGGTATCGGCGAAACGATGGCACGTGAAATAGTATCATTTTTCCAAAATGCACGAAATGTTGCGGTCATAGATGAATTGTTGAAACAAGTTGTGGTAAAAGAAGCGACAAAAACGGTAACCAAATCAGAAGTGTCTGGCAAGAAAATCGTATTAACGGGAACACTTGTA
>CAMZFU010000028.1 GCA_947306185.1 uncultured Pseudomonadota bacterium
GTGCCGATTTTCTACCCGCGCCAAGTCCAACATCGCACTACCTTCGCGGATTGCGCTTTTCAATTCTTTCTGCTTGTTTTCAAGTGCGGTCTGTACAGTGTTACAATCTTGTTCTATGGCCATCAGGTACGCCGTAACCGCACGTTGCAACGCGGCATCGGTACAATCGGCGGTAACCGCACTGCGACACGACGGATAGACCGCATTATAAAGTTCTGTGCCGTTGTACGATGCGATAACCTGCCCTGCATCGGTGATGCCAAATGCGTTTGATGTGTCAAATGACAGATTGATGCTGTTTAAGTCAGATAATTTACCGGCGACGGTTGAATCTTGACCGCGAATAGATTTCATAATTGCCTCTAACAATGCCTTGGATGCGGATGTATCCGCGGCAAGCGCATTTTCACCATCGGACGCGGTGTGCATCGCGGTGGCCTGCGCCGCGGTCATACCGACTACGTCAAGGTTTTCTGTGAATTCCGTAAGTTTATTGTTCGTTTCAACAATGCTTTCACGCACAGATTTAAGGTTTGATATGCGCGAACTGCATGAACAGCGTTTGTATTCGTCACTTTTCAACTGACAAAACTGATCCATACATTGAAAATACGCGGTTTTGCATTGGTTATACGCGGCGCCGGTACGCGTGTCTGCCATACTGGTGGCGTTGGCCGGGGTTGCGGCCTCGCGTGCGACCGTTGCGCCACGCAAATACGTGCCACGTGCGGTTGTTGTTGCGGTGCGTGCCGTTTGTTTTGCGATGCGTGCCGTGGCAACACGGGTTGGCGAGTTATTAAGGCGCATTGCGCCGGCACGCGTTGTCACCTGTGGGGTTGCGGTGCGTGATACAATATTTCGCGTAATTGCACCGCGACCGGTATCATTATTTGAACGTAATACGGTTGTTGATCGTGATTGTGTGGAAGATGTTGAAGATTTGGCGCGCAACGTCGTATTGGTACCATCACGCACCGCAGCCATGGCGGTCGTGCAGGCAAAAAAGCCCAGAATTGTGCCAAAAATTAGAATTTTCTTCATCTCTGAAAAAAGTGTAGCAAAAATCATAAAACCGGGGCAAGAGATTTTTTATACTTATGTGCGATAAATATACGCAAAATATATGATATTTTCCCCTTGCAAAATGTTATGATTTGATATAACATAGTGTTCGCTTTATGGGCATACGGGCATATGGCGGAATTGGTAGACGCGCTAGTTTCAGGTACTAGTGGGGCGACCCTTGGAAGTTCGAGTCTTCTTATGCCCACCACGAATTTCAGAGTTTTGGGGTTGTAGCTCAGTTGATAGAGCGCTACGTTCGCATCGTAGAGGTCGTGGGTTTGAGTCCCATCAGCTCCACCAATGTTTTGTTACACTATGGTCCAGGGGATATGGCGGAATGGTAGACGCTGAGGACTTAAAATCCTTTGGTCATTGCGACCGTGTGGGTTCAAGTCCCACTATCCCCACCACCAATTCTTTAATAAACTTGGATGTGTAGCTCAGTTGGTTAGAGCGCTTCGTTCACATCGAAGAGGTCGTTGGTTCGAGTCCAATCACATCCACCATCATTATTTCTGTCCGGATGTTTGCAATTCCCATAATTTCTTGTATTCGATACTTTTGTGCAACAGTTGATTATGTGAACCGACCTCTATGATTTTACCATTCTTTATCACGACTATTTTATCCATGTTCCGCAGGGTTGATAGCCGGTGCGCAATCACAAGTGTTGTTTTGCCCTGCATTGCCTTTTTAAGTGATTTTTGTATCAACATTTCGTTTTTGGAATCTAGGGCGGATGTCGCCTCGTCCAATACCAAAATCGGAGCGTTTTTCAACAATGCGCGCGCAATAGAAACCCTTTGCCGTTGACCGCCCGATAACCGAATACCATTATTGCCAACCAAAGTGTTATAACCCTTGGGCAATGTGGTAATAAAATCGTGAATATTTGCTTTCTTGGCGGCCGCGATAACTTCGGCTTTGGTGGCACGTGGTTTTGCATACCGTATATTTTCCAATATCGTGCGGTTGAACAAAGTGGCCTCTTGGGGAACGAACGAGATGTTTTTGCGTAATGAATCTTGGGCAACATCGCGAATATCGGTGCCGTTCACAAGAATCTCGCCATCGTGGACGTCATACATACGCAATAACAAATTGCATATCGTTGTTTTTCCGGCGCCTGATAGTCCAACAATTCCAACCTTTTCTGATTTTTTTACCGACAAATTGAAATGTCTAAATATTGTATTTTCGCCGTAACCAAAATTGACATCTTGGAAAGTAATTTCGGCATCACGCAGTGACAGATTTTTCGCATTTTCTTTATCTTGGACAATTTGGGGTACGATGATATTTTCGTATGCTTTTTTGACCGTGGCGGATGTCCGCGTGTACGATTGCAAGGTTGAATTAAGGCGGTTAAATGCGTTGTTTATTGCACCAATAGAACTCATAACAAATACGGCGTTGGAAATGCTTAAATTGCCGTTCATTATCAATGTGAAACAGAAAAACAACATGCCCAATTGTGTCATGCGCCACAGTATTGTTGTCGGTACCCATTGACAGCGCGACAAGAAATATGACCGTCCAAACAATCGAATAAGTTCTTGGCGCCCGTTGTAAATATATTTATTTTCATATTCAGTATTTGCAAAATATTTTGCGGTTAACGCGTTGTTCAAACTATCGCTGCGCAGACCGGCATATTTGGAATCTTCGTCTTGTAATAACCTGCTGTTTTTTATAATCTTTTTTTGTATATGCCATTCCCAAATAACCTTGATAACACCATACAGACCCAGTGCGGCAAGCAACCACATATTTATCATCGCCATTGAACCAACCAAAAATGCAAACCCCAATATGTTTCCAAAGATTTGGCTATAAAACCCTTCGGTTAATGCGTTTAGGTTCCCCGATACCGCGCGTGCATCACCCCCTATTCTGCCTGCGGGTCTGTCGATAAAGAAAGAAATGTCGTTTTCATATATGCGTTTATACAACACGTAAATCTTGTATCGATTAAAGATTTCTTGTCGGCGTTCCCTGATTACCGATCTGGCAAATTGTAACAGGATATCCACTGCGTATAAGGCGGCCATATATATAAAAATCTGTGCGACCGTGGACCAATTTGTGACCGCGGTGTTCTCGAAAATCTGCATCATCCACTTTGATGTAAGTGGTCCAAATACCATTTGAAAAACGGTCATAACAATTCCAATTGTAAAAATTGCACCGAAATACCACGGAAAATGTTTTATAATCAGCCAATAAAAACCCTTGTATGTTTTTGGAAAATTATCTTGTTTCATAATGATATGGCCCCCTTGGTGTACAAGGAATTATATCATAAAAAAGCATTTTATACAATTCATAACCATATGTGATAGTTCCTTTGATTTATGGTGTGTTTTTTGATATAATATTCCGAAGGATGAGAGTAAATTATTTTGTTTTTTTAATGTGTTTATTCCCGGTGTGCAGGGTGCACGCTGATGGGTTTATAAAAGGTGTTGTGCCATTTCCAAAACCCATGGTTGCAAATACACAAAATACGGCAGATAGATGGTTAAAACCAGCATCTTTTCCAACGGTTTTTGATGATTTAAGTTTTAATGAACGTCGGGCCGTCAAGGCCAAGGGGTATGAACCGTTCAAAGATATGGAGGCATATCGTGGTCTGGTTGTCGAAGGTGAAGAACATTTTATTGAACGTCAATTGGCGTTATTAGAAGAAGAACGAGAACAAGACGAACGAACTTTATCGCGTAATGATTATTGTGATAAATATCCATTGGATGATTCATTATGTGATGCCCAGTCTACTTCTATACCCGTACCAACAATTCATGGGAAAACCACACCCCCGTGGGATAATAGTGTGGTCGGTGGAAACGGTCTGACATTACCCGCCCCCGTACCGGCAACATCGGCCCTGGGGGGTGATAATAATTTGTTTGCGGGGCGTACAATTGGCGGTGGTGCCGTTGTGGTTAGTAACAAAACGCATAGTGGTTCTTGCTATCCAGCGGCAAAAAGTTCACATTTCAAAAATCAAATTTTAACAAGCGGCCAATACGAAACGGTTTCGCCGGCATTTGAAAAAGCGCTAATCACGGTATTTCGTAAAGAAGGCGGTTGTGGAACAATCAAAAATGACCCGTGTGGATATACATGTTATGGGCTTGGGTCTGGGCCAAAATGTATGAATATGGATGTTAGTAAACTTACGCGTAAAGATGCGGAAACTGTATATTATGACAGGTTTTGGAATAAATATAATTTTGGGAAATTGCCTGATGTTATTGCAGGGGATTTGTTTTTGGCGTCAATGGGGTCGGGTGCATGTACGGCAATTCAACAATTTAGGCAATTTTTAGGATTAAGCAAGAATTGTAAAATTGATGATGAGGTCATTAAGGCAACAGAATCCTATCAGGGTGATATTCATAACAAATGGTTGGATGTGCGCAAAGCATTCTTGACCGAAGTTGCTGAACGCAGATATGCAAATAAAGTGTTAAATGGTTGGATGAATTCCATACAACTTAAACGTGAAAACGGATGTCACGTTATGCCATCAGATCCATTATACCGAAATTAAAATTACCGCAACCCCAATGAACGGCAACATGCATTTGCCGCGGTGCGCCAATCAGAATATTGCTTTTCAGGGTTTCGTAAATCACGCCAACCTTGCCAACCGGAACAGTTCTTTTTTATCCCCGTGCCGGTGCATTTAACATAACGACGCAATGAACATGTCTGATTAGAAATTTTACCAAATTCTGTTGTACATTTCACAACGACGTTTTGGTTTTTTGCATCATCTTTGCCAATCTCTTTGGAAGACATAACCTGATATGCATTCGCAGACAGTGCGGTTGTTGCGATAATAACAAAGGCGGTGAGTAATTTTCTCATTTTAACCTCCTTATCCCGTTCTTCATATTTGATTATAAAGAAATTGCACGCAAAAAACAATAGGTTTTTTATCGAGTTGTTTTATCACTGGCCGTTGACCACGGTTCATCATTCATTATCAGCCAATACAATGATTGACTTGGCGTGCCGGGATTACGGATAATTGGGCGCGCAACATAAATATCTACATTACATGAATATCTATTTTCTTCTTCTTGGACTTCGGTTAAATCTTGATAAAATTTTTGTGCGAAATCCATTGCCTGAAGATATGCGGCATCATCATCTTCGGGCGATGTGGAATCACCTGCCCACATTAACCACATTCCATAGTTGACGACATTGTCTTGGCCTTCGATGCTGTCGCCAGAAAGTAATAACAGGGGGCTCATATTAATCCCATTTGTAAATTCATCTGTGGATACTTCTGTTCGGTCATAAAAGTCGCCAAGTATTCCCAAAATAAAACTTAATGCCGCTAAATCAGATGTTGCCATTGTAATTCGCGCCAGGTGTTTACGCGTTGAATGAAACATCCAATCACGTACACGTCCGGATTTCATTCCGTGACGTGCGACGCGTGATGCGCGATCCAACGTTTTTGTCCCCCCCCGCATTGCTTTTAGACTTGTACGACCATTTTTTATACCTTGCCATGCGCGTGAGAATACATTACCTGTTCGTGCTTTGCGCCATGCTTTTAGATCTTTGGCATATTTACTGATATCTTTTAATGTATCAAAATTTTTAACATACTCGGCAACATCTTTGTCGTTTTTTGCCAATTGTTCCATCGCCTCTCTAGATTCTTTTATCCCTTGGTCGGTGGCTTTGCGCATATCGGCAAGTTTGTCTAAATCTTTGATTTCACCAAGGCCTCTGGCTTCTTTGCCCATTTGGGCAATATTATCGGCGTGAATCTTCTGAGCTGTACGTAATTGTTCGGCGATTCGTTCATATTGTTTTGTGCCTTTAGCGGTTTTTGCCAGCCGTGTTTCAAGTTTGCTGATATTTTTAAGGGATTTTTCAACTTTTGCAATATTCTGTACCTCGCGTTCTGCTTTTGCAACCTTAACCGAAGTTCTGATGTAATCTTTGACTTTGTCCACTTGGGCAAGGCGCTTAACATTTTTTGCTACCCCCTTCATTGCCTTAGCGGCACGTGCACCCTTTAATGCACCTGTTGCGGCGGCGCCCGCTCCCCATGTTACGATGGTTAGTGCAATTTCAACCGCGATCTCGGCATATGATATCCAACGCAGGTCTACATCGCCTGCAATATAGTAATTGTTTTTATCCCCATCGTGTTTAGCAGTATGTTCATGAATTACGCGATGAACCATTGATTTATTCATTTTTGCACCGATTCCAGAACGTGTAGAACACACCCCATCGGAATCTTGGGGGTACAGTTTATCTATATTTTCTTTAACCCAATCAAAAGACACGGTGTTATTTTTATCTTTGCCAACAAATTCTTTTAATGCACCCGGCTGGGTTACCATAATGGCATACCATGCGGGGTCTGTATTCACCCATGTTGCATGTGGGTCGAATTGATCTATTTCAGGATTTGGGTCATTTGTTGGCAGTTCTGTTTTCGCGGCAAGTGTAAAACGTTGACGCAACACTTTTACTTGGGTCTGATAATTTATAACTATTTCGCGCCCCCCCGGGAAAACGTATTTTATTGGTCTAAATATAATTGTGTCATTATCGTCGGCTTCGGCTATTTCAGGGCAAGAAAGCACATCACTTAATGTTTCGGGGGCTGTAAATATGTCATATATCCAACTACGTACATCTTGTTCAGAATCAGACTCGTTAACTATATCTGCACTTTCATATATTGCATTTGCTAACGCTTCTGATGCGCATAGTACATCGATAGTATTTGTTATGTCGTTAAGGTCGCTTTGTAAATCAATACGTTCAACGGCAAACGCTTTACCAATAAACAGTGCCGCAAAAACAGTAATTATGTATCTTATCATTTTATTTAATAAGGTATGGACCATCCATAACCATAACTTGATTCATGTCAGCCAATGATGTTGGTGCAATGGCGATTGCCCCCGCAACAACAGCGACAGTAGCGGCAACTGCGGCAACAATCCATCCGGCAACAGGAATTGAACTTGATGCGGCTGCAGTTCCTGCGGCTGCTCCTGCCACTGTTGTAGCTGTTCCCGCAGCAGCGGCGGTCCCTGCAGCAGCGGCAGTTCCTGCGGCTGCTGCCGCACCACTACCTATACTTATTAGGCCTGCGGCACTTAATGCACCGGTTGCGGCAATACCTGTTCCTATACCTGCACTAACACCGGCACCAATTGCCCATCCTTTTTTGTTGCCTTGGGTTGATGGTGTTGTTGCCAACGATACGATATCTACGGCTAAATTATCTTTTGCGCAGGCCGTGTTGTTTAGGGATTCAGCAAATTTTTTTGCACTTTCACGGGCAAGTTTGTAATTTGTAAACCATACAACTTCTTCAGCCCCACCAACACCTTTTTTAGCGGCAATAATAAGTCCAGGAAAAGCCCGATTATTTTTACCAAATGGAAAATCAATAAAGAATTCTTTGCCGGTATATGATGAAAAAGCCACCTGCCCCGCTTTGTTTACTGGGACACTATTATCAATATTTATACGAACCCAATGATCGGAACATTCTCCAGAAAAGAAATAATCTGATGGCATTTCGGCCTTGGTAATAACATCGCCGATATTTTTCTGTCGCAGATTTGTTATCATTATCCCCACTGGCAAATTGATATAATCAAATAGATTGGCTACATTGACTTGTAATTCATAGTATTTGTTATCCATTTTAAACGGGATTTTTAGATTGGTTGCATCTACTATGTCATGGTTAAAATCATTAAGATTGTCAACATCCACACAATGGGTCAAAACATTAGCTGCGACTAAACTGTATAATTTATTTTTTTCTCGATCTATTAATTTTTGGTTAAATTCCTTACCCTTTAATATCTCGGACTTTAATATATTTACAAATGCAGTGGTGTCATTACCAATTGCGGTTAAACATGCCGGAATATCGGCGTTTGCACGTGCAACGTGACCACAGACGATTGAGGCAAGAATTGAAAATATAAACCAAAACTTACGCATTTATACCCCGTTTAGTTCAGTTTTAATTTTATCGGACATTCTGGTGTTAAACCCGGATTGTCGCACGGTGTCGGTTCTTCCTCCTCGCCACCGCCGTTACCATTACCATCACCGTTCCCAGCGTTTGCATTGGATGTAGCTTTGGGTTGGCAATCAGAATCTTTTGGACGGCGACGGCAATACTCCTTAAAATTCATCTTTTTTAACCTTTCAAAGAAATTCTCGTCTTCTTCTTCAAAAGTCGGTATCACATATGATTTTTTATCTTTGTATGGTTCGTATCCTTCGCTTGCCAATGCCATACGATCTGTGAAAGATATATCATCTATGGTTTTTGGAAATTCCTTTGCGGTTACCACTGGGGTTGGTGTGTTTATTGTCTGTAATCTTTTAAGTTCTGCGGCCCTGTCGGCAAAGGCCTGTTCAGCTTTAGATGGTTGTTTTTTGAATAAATTGTCGGTTTGGATAATAGATTTAGTTGTTTGGTTGTTTGATACCGGCTTTATAATGTTATTCTGGAACGCATTGCCGTATGTTTTTTTATAATTTTCAAATTCAGAATCTATATACCCACTACACGATGTGGCAAAACTATGTCCCGGTAATTGTGACAATTGAACCATAACCGTTGGGCGAACATCAGAAAGTTTTTTGTTGGTGCAATTGTTATTTGATGCACAATATGAAGCAACCAAATTGGCAACCATCCGATTACAATCCCCTGTGGTTAAATCGGCGCCTGTTGCATAAATCGGTGTTGGCATACGTTGGTTATATGGACTGTCTTTGTTCCAAAATGGGTTGGAAGAATATTTTTGAACATTTTGTATTTCGCCGTACGTTGAAAACGGTGTGGGTGCCTTTTGTGCGGCAACACCCGTGCGCATAATCCCAAAATATGCGACAAATACAGCGAAAATGACTGTGGCTGACCTCATGCCCCCCTATTCCATTTACCCATATATTATATCAAAAATGCGATAGTAATTAAAGCCAAAAATGTACCAAGGATAAAAAATGGTGCAAATGGTATAAACTTTTCTTTTTTTCTAAATGACCACGATGCGCCAAATATGCACGCAAAAATAAGTGCAATGGCAAGTCCCGTTGGACCCGTCAATAATCCGCCAACTGCAATAAGTTTAATGTCGCCCATACCTATTGGGGCATCGGCCTTGGGGTTTCGGCGTTGTAAAATACGGTCAAAAACAAGCCCAGTGACCGCGGATATTATGTATCCAAATGTCATTCCTATAACACCGCTGTGTACCGTTATTGGCCACGGAAAAAAAGTTATTAAAATTGCCCCGATGATCATCAGAGGGAACAGATATGCGTCCGGTATAATCCGCCGCCGCATATCGGCCTGGGCGATTTTCCACCCAAGGTATAATGCGATTAAACATAATAATGCAAAAAAAGTCCAAAATGCGTATAAAAACATATTTTCTCCCTTGCGTTTCGATTCGGTTTTATGATACTATATAATATCATATAAAAGCATTAGGGTTAAAATAAAATGAGTAAATCTTGGGACAATAATATATTGAAAAAGCTGAAGACCTTGATGGGCAAGGGTTTGTCCACTTCTGAAATAGGTAAACGTTTGGGGCTTTCTAAAAATGCGGTGGTTGGTAAAATACATCGGCTTGGGTGGAATTCCAAGACGATAGAGGAACCAAAACCTGCGGCGACGAAAAAAGTAGAAGTCAAAAAGCCTGTGGCAAAAAAAGCAGTCGTGAAAAAACAAACTGTAAAGGCAGTTTCTAAAAAGCTGGTGGCAACAAAGAAAAAGACCGCTGTGGCATCGGCAAAAAAGAAACCGGCAAGCAAGGTTGCAGAAAAGCCCGCAAAAAAAACGGTCAAGGTTGTTGCGCCAAAGAAACCCGTTGAACCCACAAAGAAAAAGGCAGTTGGGCGTGCAATTACCGGTTGCAATAATAATATGGGGATTCATCAACGTGTGGTGCAACATGCGTTGGAAATGGCAAATCTTAAGGCCGATCAATGTCGATGGCCTATTGGTGACCCCGATTCCGAAGGTTTTCATTTTTGTGGGGCACCGGTTTTTGTTGGTAAACCGTATTGCTATGAACACTGTAAACAGGCATATCAATTTACGCCGCCAAAAAAGAAGTAAATAATAGGGAAACAGCCCAGATGCCGCGCGAGAGGGATTATTTCGGTGAATTGAAAACCCAAGATTACCAAATTGCTGGTAATGTTTTTCGTGTATGGCGCGATAACAAAGGAAAATTAATCTGTATTTTGGATGAAACGATTGACGAATACAAACCGTATGCATTACTGGTTATGGATTCTTACGATGATCGTAAATGGGATGATGTATTACAGAATGATTTTGATCTTGATTTAGAAACGATACGTCCGAAGAAAGATAATAAATATCAAAAACTGGATATTGAATATGATGGGCTGAATCATTATGCCGCGTTAATAGAAGCGTATGATTTCGGGCAAAATTTGGATGATGCGTTGATTCGTCTGTACGATTTTCGCGATGCGGCGGTGCGGCGTGCGGCAACAGAGCGTTTAATTGCGGCGACCGAAGCCATAGAACAGGCATCCAAGACGGCGGTACAAGCCGAACGTTCTATTACAACCCTACAAAATCGGCGCAAGGTGTTGGAAAAGCGGCTTGTGCATCAACGTGAATCCATTGGACGCGAACCTGCCAAGGAGTCTGCAGCCAAGATTCTCAAAACCGAATCGCAGATTGAAAAGAATTCGGAAAAAATTACACGTTCTAAAAAACGGCTTGATAATGCTATGCGGCGTGCTGAATCCGCACGTGAAGACGCGGATATTGCCCGTGAAGTGCTTGCACATCGTCGCCCTGTTGCGGAAAGAAAAATTATTGTTGAACAAGATGCAAAAAAAGTAGAAAATAAAGAAGATACTGAGAGAGAGACATTTATCAATACCAAGATTGAAACAGAAACGGCCAAAGTTGAAGAAGTGACTGAAACTGTGGTACAAGATATAGATGAAACAGAAGAGAAAGCAGATATATTACCGGTGCCAGATTATGAAATAAACCAGGAACCCGAGGAAACGAAAATGCCAGATACACAAGATAAAGAAGAAGTAAAACCTTTATTGGACCAAGATCCGGAAATTTTGGATGATGAAATCGCATTCAAACCGGTGGCTTTTGACGATATAAAGCCCAGTGCTGATACGGTCGCAAAAAAGGAAGAGCAAATAATTTCTGAAACAGAATCGGTGAAACCTATTGCGCAACCGTTGTCGTTATCGGAAAACCAGACGGTATCACAATCTTATGAAGGTACTGAAACAACATACGAAGAGCATGAAACACCCGGCCCGGTATTAAATACAATTCAATCAGTGGAACCATCAAGTGGCGCGGATGTTGATACAACAGGGCAAGTTGATAATACACAGTATTCAAATACTCAAACGCAACAGCGACCGTCGTCGCCCAACACGGCACCGATGGTTAGTCGTCCTATTTCACCAATCACTGGTTCTAATACCAAGGTTAGACCAGTTGGAGATCGTTCTAAACCGACAATTCTTTATTATCTGTTGTTGATAGTATTAATCGCGTTATCTGTATTTACCCTTTGGTTGTATCAGAAAAAGAATGGTGGAACAGTACCCACATTGAATAAAGAAGGCACGCTTGAGGCGACTACTAATCAACCAGGTGCCGTTGGCGATGGAGATGTGTTTATTAAAGAACCGGAACCAGTTCAGGTTGAACCGGCCCCAGAACCAGATGTGCCTGTTGTTGTTGAACCGGAACCCGAACCTGATAAACCAATCAATATAGAATATCCGAACAATAATATATTGTATGCGGCGGAACCGGATGTTCCAGTGGTGGAAAGTGAAGATAGCGTTTTATCACGCAAAGATCCGTATCCGGTATCGCGTGACGATCAACCGGTATATGTTCCAGAACCGCGTGTGACAAATGTTGAAGCCCCTGATGTGATAATGGAAGAAGAAGTTATATCTGTTCCTATCTTGGAACCGGGGTATGTTGACGAAGAAGAAATGTTCTATAATGAAAATGGGCAAGATGCGGTATATTATCAAAATGTCCAACCGCAGGAATATTATGAAACACAACCGATGGAGTATGATCAATATATTGACGAAGGCCAATATGTGGAAGATTATACAGAAGAAGATGGTGGTTTTATAATGGAAGGAGACCCCGAAACGCATCAATATTTGTCGGTTCACGATGGCGGACAATATAGCATTGGATATACCGAAGAAACCTATTAAAAAATATCACACAGAAATGTGTGATATTTTTTTACAAAATTTATTTTTTATTTTTCGATAATCACAATTGCTGCCGAAAAATTATCTTGATCGGTAATTGATAGATGAACTGTGGCGGTTTGGCCTGCAAGTGCTTTTAATGCGGCACGTGCACCACCAGTAACTATAATTTCTGGATGACCGTTATCGTCATGTACAACTGATATATCAGAAAACGCGATGTCATCACCGAACCCTGTGCCAAGTGCCTTTAGACATGCTTCACGTGCGGCCCAAAAATTGGCAAGATGTTTTTCGGCATTTGCATTATCACTGTCGGCATATTCCAATTCTTTCTTTGTAAAAATACGTTGTTTTTTAAAGGCAGACCAATCGAGAAAACGGCCTGATTCAACTAAATCTATCCCTATACCAATAATCATAAGATTCCTCCCTTGGATATATGAAATATATGTTGAACTTGATACGGCAATATAGAAACTTTTTCCCGATTCGTGCAAGCACAAAATTACATAAAATTTACATTTAATAAAAAAATGATTTTTTACGAAAAAAATTGTTGCGTTTTATAATCATTATATTATATAATGATTTTGGATCAAAGGAGTCTAATATGAAAAAAACAACAACATTCTTAATGGCTGGTGTTATAGCGGCGGTTTTATCTGCGGGTTCTGCGGTTGCGGCCCCGGGACATCATGGTGGGCATCATGCACCACAACAACATACCGTTGTGCATGTTCAACCAGTAACACATCATGGCGGAAATCATCATATTGCACACCATAATCATCACCACAATCACCATCGTCCACATCATCATGCTCATCATAATCACGTGGATGCGGGGGATTGGGTCATTGCAACCGCGATATTAATATCTGCGTTAATGTAAAAAAATAACCGCCACATCGGCGGTTTTTTATAATAAAAAATCGGCCACTGTGCCGATTTTATTTTTAAGTTTTATGGGGGCAATCCGTTGCAATAAATAAAAAAACGGAATTATAATTTGTATTTGAAAATTATTTACATGCTATGGACATGCGTTCTTGGATAGACACTTGTTGTGCGTGTTTGATCTGTTGTATGTTGTTTTGTGCCACAATAGCTTGTAATCTGGCATATTCCTTGGGCATGGTATACTGTAGTTTTGGAATATACGCATATTTTAAAACTTTATTAGCATGCAAAATATTATCAAAGAAACCTTCATAGTCACCTTCGCCAATCTGTTGTAACATTGGCATATACAGGTGTTCCAGCGAATCATTGTACCATAATGCCTGAGAACCTATTTTTTCAACCATTTGGGCATTTAATTTTTTTATATTGCAGCA
>CAMZFU010000029.1 GCA_947306185.1 uncultured Pseudomonadota bacterium
TAATTCGCGTTGATTTGCCACCGCGTACCGATGAAGGTGCCGAAGACACCGAAAAAACACGTACAATTGTTTCAGAACTTATGGGCAAAAAACCGGAGTTTAGGTTCCGCTTTATCACTGAACACGCCCAATTTGTGAAAGATTTATTCGTATAACCTGGCCCACATTTTTGTTGATATTATAAGGTTTACGTGTTAAACGATATTCAAAAAGACATATAATGGAACCAGATATAAAGCCTCTTGTATTAACACATAACGATATAACCTATGATGGTAAAACCACGTTTTATTACCGTGATGTAGAAATCGGACATCGAAAAAGTACAATTGATAATTTTACATTATTACAAAAACTGATTTATAAAGAATTCAAAATTATAATAACAGAAATACAAATAACAACAACCGCAACATACGCAGATAAAAATGGTGAATATGTTCGCACATCTGCCACACCCCGAGGTGAAATCGTTACCCCATCCCCAGAACACGGATATAACGTATGCTGTCGTGTAAAATTTGCCAATGACACATTGGGCGAATGGATACATCACCGTACAAGTTCCAGCAAAGACGGAGGCGCAGTGTACTGTGCACAACATGTAATAAATGACGCCATCAATATTCCAAAATTTCGCGCATCATTATGTGGCATCGCCAATGAACACAAATGGATACATAAAATAAAAAAATTATCTTTAAACCTCTCTCATTTCAATCTATCTCTGCAACTCACATTAAGTGGACGTATAAAATAATTATATAACGATGATTTGTTTATACCATTGACTTTTCTGATATTTGGTTTAACATTACCATCCGTTTGTGATAAAAACGGAGGACAAAATGGCAAAAACATCGTCATATAAAAATAAGGACACATATATTATAAACCCAAATAACCCAATAGAATATCTTCCAGTAAAGGGTGTGATAGTATCCGTAGTCAAGAAAAATGGCCGGGCTATAAAGGGAAAAAAGAACCAAAAAATCGTTTTCAATACCCAATTTGCATCCTCTTGTGTAGAACGCATGTTACGAGACTATGAACTTTTAACGCCAATACTTGGTGACGGAGCAAAACAAATTATTATATACAAATCAAAACATGGTGAACCAGTTATGTCTTTATTTGCGATGAAAGAAATCGCCACACATACACACGTGTGGGATAACGTAGACGCAGACGCATTGCTGAACGATGCCAACAAAGTAATTGAAAAACGCAACAAATTAATCCAACAGGCAAAAGAACAATTCCATGTAAAGAAATAAAAAACACCCGATTTTATCGGGATTTTTTTTAGAAATAATCAGTTATTTGTATTCTTCTATCAATTGGGCAATTTGGGCAGACATAACCAAATCAGTATCTTTCAATTTTTCTATACGTTCAATGGCATACATAACCGTCGCATGATCGCGCCCACCAACATAAGAACCAATTTCACACAACGACATTCCTGTTACATTTTTCAACACAACCATCATCATTTGACGCGCCAAGACCAATGCACGCGAACGACCGTTCCCACAAACCGCATCATACGACACACCCAATTTTTCACACATAGAACGAACCATCGTAATTGGTGATTTAGATTTCTTTAACGTATCCGCCAATAATTTTTCAATAATTGTTTCATTAATCGCACCATCCATCAATTCGCAATATGCACGGATTTTATTTACAATACCTGATATTACATGGCCGTCAGACATAATACGACCCGCAATCATATCTGCAATCTTTTCATCAACACCGGCATTTATAAACATAGCACGACGAACCGCACGTGACGGCGCCACAATATCAGCAACCAACCCAGACGCCAACAATGATTGTAATCTGTGATCAAACCCAGATAAATTCCCGGGGGCTGCATTCGCCGTCAAAACAATATTTTTACCCGCGTCACGTAAATCAATAATCAATTGAACAAATTCTTCACATGTTGCACGTTTACCCGCCAAGACCTGAACATCATCCAAAATAAATGTGTCACAATTACGGCAATAATCTTTAAATGCGAATATTGTTCTGTCGTGTAAAGCACGCGCAAATTCAGAAATAAATTGTGAACCAGACATCATTACAACACGACCGTTAAATGCATTACTGATACAATTCGCCAACATTGTTTTGCCACACCCCGCAGGACCATATATAAACAAAGGCGAAAATGTTGCGGTACCCGCCGCCATTTTCTTACAGGCAGACAACACAAACGCATTTTCTTCAGAGACAATAAAGGCATCAAAATCACCGGTGCCTTTTGTATCAGCAACCGGTGCAGAATATGTTTGCGCGTTATTGTCATTTGCGGTTTTGCGAATAACATTGGCACACGATGCAACATTCACATTTACCGTCAACCCGTATTCACCTGCAACAGATGACAAAACATTGGCATACGTCGCATTAACAAAATCTGCGGTAAATTGATTTGGTGCACTTATGATTAAGCAATTATCAGAAATATTAAAGGCAAGTGGCGCAATCCAAGCAGAAAAACCGGCCGCATCCATTCTGGTGGCTAACACGTTTTTGATTGCGTCCACCGAAACAACCTGTTTTGTAGCAACTGTCGCCTGCATGCCGTTTCCCCTTCCTTTGGTCAAAAGAGTTTCCTGCCGGTGCAAGGTGCAAAACACACCTGCATAAAAACACTAAATTATACCGAACAACCATTTTCCGATAAGATTTAGTATTTATTTATGTACCCTACTCTCAACTCTCTTTCCGATTATTATTTAGTTAAACTACCTTTCCTTCCAATCAGAACTTGATAACCTATCTGATTACGTCAAACAATTTATAAAATTGATTTTCATTTGCAACAAAATGTTAATGACTTTTTTCAAATTTATTTTTTGACGCCGATTCGGTTTTTTCCTAGTTTTCTGCCTTTTGTATATACACTGTATATACATATTTTTCATTAAACACGAACATATCCAGAATCGCATTTTCTAATTAAACCTTGCAATTCTAATATGACCAATTCACGTTTAATTTCCACAATATTTTTTCCGACAACATCTGCCAATACAGATTCGGAAACAGGTATCGTTCCTATTTTATCCAAAATCTCGTTTTCAGATTTCGATTTTTTTGTATTCGTTTGCAACATTTCTTCATCACCAAAGAAATCTTGGACCCCTTGGCATAAAATCGCTGTCCCAGACCGAATCAGTGAATTTGGTCCTGCACCCCGGGAATCTGCCGGATGTGATGGTATCGCATATATCTGACGTCCATATTGAATTGCAAAACCAGCTGTTTTCATACTGCCCGATTTAGAATCAGCCTCTGACAATATCAATTTCCGACCAATTCCGGCGATAATACGATTCCTTTGCACGAAATTTGTTCCCTTGGGGACAAATCCAACCGGCATATCACTAACTATCACACCCCGTTCCAATATTTCGTAATACAAAGATTCATTTTCCAATGGCCATATATAATCGACACCACCCGCCAAAACCGCAATAGTATTCGCGTTTCCGGGGGCAATTAATGCACCACGGTGCGCGGCATAATCTGTACCAATTGCCATTCCCGACACAACCGATATTTTATGTTCAGCAAAGGCCTTGGCAATATCCGCAACAAAATCCATTCCTGTGGCTGTTGCGTGGCGCGTTCCAACAATTGCGACCGATTCGCATGACAGTGTAGCGATATTACCGCGCGCCGTTAAAACAGGCGGGTGATTCTTTATTTTGCGCAAATCTTTCGGGTACCGTACATCATCATCAAATATAAACTCTATATTCAAACGTGCCGCGTTATCTATCTCACGTGCCACTGCATCACGCAAATCATCATTCGGCGCCAACGAACCAACAACTGCATGCACATTTCCAAACTTGGACATTAAATTATTGTACGACACCGGCCCGATTCCTGGCGAACGCAATACCAATAAATGTTCAAATAAATCTTTCATGATTATTACTATATTATTATATTGAAAACTTTCGCAAGAAAAAACACCCAAACGGGTGTTTTTTTGACATTTTCGATGATAACATCATTACAAATTCAACAATACATCAAAATCAAACCTGGTACATTCATCGGATGTTTGACCTGCTTTTTTCAAGTCCTCGCATTCTGTCTTCAATTTTTTCAAATCATTTGTAAATGATGTATAACGCGAATCGTTGTTCTTTTTCATAACCAACAATTGTGAACGCAATAATTCTGTTTCCGACAACTTTTCGTTCTTTTGACCTTGGACTTTGCCACCAATAAGTTTGTTTCCGAACAATTCCATGGCACCAACACCAATGGCCGCACCACCAACGGCACCACCAACGGTTGCCCATGTACGTCCAGATTTCTTGGCGTCCAAAATACGCTGTTTAAGGACATCTTCACTAAGCCATGAACCGCAGTCAATTGTTTCACCCCATTGGAAATAACGGCTTCTCATATCGGCAACATCAATACGTGCATCCGCGGATTTAATATCAACCTTGGCAAAACAAACATTGTTTTCTGGATTTTCAACATCTTCCTGCATCGTTGCATAACTGCTAGTATTGCTGTAACGAGATGCCCAAACAAATGTATTACCCACACCAACATTATTATTCATGCACGCTTCACGTTCTGCATCACGATTATTCTTTTTTTGTTCTTCGGCCGACGGCACAGGCGGAACGAAACCACCGTTTTGGATACTTGGTGAACGATCCACACTGCCCTCTGTGCTGATTGATACATCCGGTGTTGTTAATTGATTTTTAGACATAATACCCGCACGATCCTGTGAAGGTGCAAACTTGTTACTGTTGGCCATACCTAATGCGGCAACGCGCGGATCACGACCAGCCGCCGCCCCCGCAACCATAGGCAAAACCGCGAAACACAGAACAATAAAATGTTTTATCATTAAAAACTCCCTCATGTTACATCGGTAACATTATATCATAAAAAAGACCTAAATAAAAGCATAAACCATAAAAAGATTTGTTACTTTTTCCACTTCCACACCAATTTCGATTCGGTTCCCCCAATAAGGCGCCCTATATTTTCCATATGTCGAACCAAGCATAACAAAGAACTTGCAAAAATCGCCAATCCAACGCCCCACCCAATTGCAAACCCCAATACGGATGCGACCAAGAAAACAACAATTCCACCAAGCGATGAATAACCAAATGAAAACACAACGATCAACCAAGTAATACCGCAAGCGATGAACAATAATGGATTTAATGCAAGCAATATTCCAAACAGGCACGAAACTCCCTTGCCACCACGAAATCCAAGCCATACCGGAAAGCAATGACCGAATACGGCCGCAAACCCACACCAGGCCGCCAGTATATCGCCACCAATATATCTGCCTAGTAAAACGGCAAAAATTGCTTTGAGCATATCCGCAATCCACACCAAACCGGCCATACGCAATCCACCTGCGCGCATTGCATTCGCGGCCCCTATGTTACCGCTGCCTACTTTGCGTAAATCTCCACGTCCAAACCAACGCGTAAAAAGCACACCAAACGGTATACTGCCCAATAAATATCCAATAATTATTCCAAATATGTATGACATTGTTATTTTTCCTTGATTTTGTGTTTGTTTTCTATAAAATAACAGAAAACTAAAACAAATAAAAGGAAAATAAAGTGGCAAACCACAAATCATCAAAAAAAAGAATTTTGGTCACGGCCAAAAAGAATACGGTTAATACTGCGCGTCGTAGTGCCGTAAAAACAGAAAACAAAAAAGCATTAAAAGCAATCGCATCTGGCGATAAAGAAGCCGCGATAAAGGCTGTTCGTTCCGCAGAAAGCAAAATGATGAAAGCTGCGGGAAAAACGATGCCAAAAAAACGCGCTTCTCGTAAAGTTTCTCGTTTGACCAAGGCCGCCGCAAAATTGGCGTAATTGTGACAATGAAATTCTGGTGTGCATTTTTATGCACGCCTTTTGTTGCATAAAAAATTTTACATTATTTATTTCTATAGAAAAATCTTCGCGATGCGCGCTTTTGCCGTGCAGTAGCCATCGCAAATAATTTATCAACATGTTCCGGGGTCAAAAAAATCGATTCCCCATAACAATCAAATATTTCAGATTTTCCACTTTGTATACAATATCCATCAGTTAAACAAAAAACCAAAGTAACAGGATCCCACACAATATTATCATCAACAGCAATTAATCGTTTCAAATTTTCAAAAATTCCGCGTTCAACACCTAAATTATTACATCTGTGATCTTTTCCTTTCATAAATATCTCCTTGTCATAGAAGACCATAGCACAAACACAATGAAATAAAAAATATGTATTTTACAAATATAGCATATATTTTTATCAACATAAAAAAGACCACCAAACGGTGGTCTTTTTTTTAATTCAGTGGCGCGCCCCAATGTTGTTGGATACTGCGTTCTGCATCCATCGGACTTACCAAAACCTGTGGTGTAAGGATAACAACCAACACATCACGTTGCGATGCCGCTTCACGTGAACCAGACAACAACATAAAGTCCGGATCACCCAAACCATAACGCGTGTCATTATTCGTTTGCTTTTCAAACCCGGACACAACCAACATCTGGCCAGATTCCATAATAACTTCTTGCATAAAGCTACGTTCTTCAACCTCTGGCAATTGTAATGTTACTTCACCGATAGTTTGGGTTGCCATCTTTAACAATTCACGTACTGTCATTCTAAACAATAATAATATCTTACCATTTTCCAAAATATTCGGCAACAACTGCATAGAGAACCCTGTTTCCAAATTATCCTGGTCAACGGTACTTGATTCCACGGTTGTAAAGTTACGTGATTCAAACCGTTTAATGTAACCTGTACTCTTGGTATTATTCACCGGGGCAACACGGTTATTACGTGTTGTAACACCAACGTTGGTAACCAACGATACTTTTCCTTGCTTTGCCAATGCCTCAATAAGCGCTGCACTACCTGCAATACCGGACAAAGAACCATTATTTATTTGGTCTTGGGTATATGCACCACTAACCGTGGAACCATTTTCGGTATGTGTCATACCAGTTAACGCGGACACTGTGTTAGACAATACCGCGATATTCATAGAACTGGCCTCGGTCGATGCAAGATTATTTTTCGGATTTGCAACGATGTTCAATCCAGAAACCGAATTTATCGCCGCCGCAAGATTCAATCCGAATGCCGAATTGTTGGAAATTGAAACCTGTAACACTTTTACATCAATAGTAACCAATTGCGATAAACGTCTATTTTGACGCGCAATATAATCACCAACACGCGCCAATACAGACGGTGGTGCCGTTACAGTTATCGTACCCAAACTGCGCGATACAGTAAAGTTAGCATTTTCCGCCTTGCCAATAATAGATGTTATCGTGCTTTCTACCTCGTCCCATTCTTTCAACGTGGTTTCAAGGAATACCTGATTGCCATCATCTGTTTGTACCGACGATTGATAAGACACATCCGTTCCCAATGCATATAAAGTGAATGTTCGGGTTTCTGTTTCATAGAACACGATTGCTGTTTTATCATAGTACCACAATAAATCTAAATCTGTGGCAACTTGGGACAACAAGCCTGACAATTTTCCTGTATACGCAACGTTCATTGTTTTTTTCAATTTCTCAGATGCAACCTGACTATCTATTTTAACAGGAATATGCGTAATAGAATTAATGTTATTTGCCAAAACCTGTAATGTCACAGGTTCATTTAATAATATTGTAACCCCCGTGTCCGTTTCATACTGAGACGGCAAATCGTTTTTATGTTCAACCAGCATTGACTTGTCGCCCAACCACACACCTTCGGACATTGAAACGGTATCACTGCTGGTAACCTTGGCACGCGGATTCTTTGCCATTTCAAAGGCATCATATACATTTACAAAATCCTGGTCAACTGATGCAGCAACCTTGGCCGAATCGTTGTGTGCACAACCACCAAAAACAGAAACAGAAATTATTGCGGCAAAAATTTTGAAATATTTTGTCATATATTCTTCTCCTACGATCTATCGCTTATTCTTCAGTTGTAGATACCACAAGAACACGATTTCCCTTGTAAAACTTGGCATATGGGACCGGTATTGCGCGTCCAAAATTACGTACAACCGCCGATGCCACATCAACAAAGCGTCCCTTGAACACCGCGCTGGCCTGGATTGGATATTCACGCGATGTCGCCCAAACCAGATCCCAACCTTCTTTATCACACCAATATTGTAAAACTTGACGCAATGTTTGTCCACTTGCCACCACCCAAGAACGAACCTGATCTTGGAGTGTTATTGCCGGTTCGGCATCAGCCGATACATCAACAGATATCTCTGTTTCGCCCGCCACTAACATCGCACTATTGTCGGCCCCCGGGATAACAGTTCTACCATAACCACCATTTCGACGCCCCGGCAAAGTAATTTCATTAGAAACCAACAATGTATCTTGGGCATCTTGGCTCTTCACACTAACCACACCATTTTTATCAACGCTAATAACCCCCGCGGCCGTAACCAAATCACCGGTTTGGGTCTTTTCAACCATACCTGAACGCGCCAAATACGCATCATATCCATCCGCATATTTTGCACAGGCCCCGCGCCCACTGCGCGAAACAGCCAAAACCGCACCGCCATCATCTTCCAAAACTTCACGATGCAATAATGGCATTTCCGCACCACGTTCACATTCGAAATCGAACCCTGTGGGCACCTGATTTCCATGCAACATATTCGCACCCCCAGACCATCCCGAACCATCGCGGGCATCCAAATTAAAATTATTTTCAACCACTAAATCCGAACCAATTTTGGAAACAATTTTAATATTGTCCGTTTTCTTTTTAGAACAAACGCCACTTTCACAAGAAACGGTTACATCCGCCTCGGACCCTGCAAGCGGCCATGCCGGCACATCCACAGGCATCGGTGCAGGCGCAGGTTGCACATACTGAACTTGTTGCGCTTCTTCTTGGTAATAATCTTGTTGATAATTGTTTTGTGATTCTTCAACGAATTGATTTTCGTAATCGTCAACATCTTCATCATAGAAAACTTCTGATGTAACAACCTGGGGTAACTTAGGTGCCGCAAAGCAATAACCCGCAGCGGTTGCAAGCATTGCAGCAATTAAAATCTTGCGAAACATTGTTTTTTCCTTTCCTCTTATATGAGTTATTATAACAATTTGACCGAATCTGTGCAAGACCTAAAAATGCATTTCGGCATTGTTTTTGATAAATTATTTCAACTTTATGAAACGAATCGAAAAAAGTATGTTATACTTTAACCATATAACAAAAGGAAAAAGCAAAATGTTTAACACGTTTTCATTGATTTTACTTGGAATATTGGTTGTATTGGGAATAATCACTTTGACCGTGACTATTTTGGCACACCGTCAAATCAAAATTATGGACAAAAATATTTCTTACCAATATAACCTTATTGTGAAAATACAAAGCATATTGAAAAGCAAATCTGCAACAAACGCGGTTGCCGAACACGCCGAGATGATTTATCAAGATTTGTTACAAAATCTGATTCCAATTTTAGCGGCACTGAACATTATGCCACGCAATACATCCGAACACCCACTATGGCGAACACTTGGTGGTTTGCTAGACGAATATGCAAAAAATCCATTTGTTATGGAACAGTTGCGCCGTGCCATAAAATTAGATGCCGGTGTTAAACGCAGTGTTTCGAATTATATGAATCGCGCAGAAAACCTGTTGAATCATCTTAATGCCACTGAACCAGACGGTATTTTGACAACTACATTTATAAATGGTCTGTTGGGGCAATCACTTACCTTCTTTACCCAGGCATACCAGCTTGCAACGACCACCGACGAAGGTGATAAATGACAGGCCCAACCGAAGATCTTGTTCGTGAAATTTCCGCACGGCGATGCGAACCATCATGGTTAACTGATTGGCGAATCGCTGCATTACGTGCGTGGCAAAAAATGAAAGAACCGCACTGGGGCGAAATAGATTATAATCCAATCGATTATTCCACATTGAATTATTACAATACGCCCACCCCAATAGATAATAGCGACCTAAAAGACACATATGAAAAAATGGGATTGCCGGCGAGCGAACAAAATGCATTACTTGGTATGGCAACTGATACGGTCATTGATAGTGAATCTGTTCACACGTCCTATACAGCGGAATTAGCGGCACGCGGGATTATATTCTTACCATTTTCAGAGGCGGTAAAACAATATCCCGAATTGGTGCAAAAATATTTGGGATCTGTCGTACCACCAACAGATAATTTTTTTGCGGCATTAAATTCTGCGGTGTTTTCTGATGGAACTTTTGTTTATATTCCCCCAGATACCGAATGCCCAATTGATTTGGCCAGTTATTTCAGAATAGAAACCGCCAAAATCGGTCAATTTGAACGCACACTGATTATCGCCGATAAAAATTCAAAACTTAGTTATATGGAGGGGTGCAGTGCCCCACGTCGTCCAAATCATCAACTGCACAGTGGGGTTGTTGAAATTATTGTAAATGATGGCGCACATGTTAAATATGCAACCGTTCAAAATTGGTATGCCGGCGACGCACAAAATGGCGAATATAATAAAAGTGGTATTTTAAATTTTGTAACCAAACGTGGCAAATGTTATAACAACGCGCGCCTTGATTGGACCCAGTTCGAGGTTGGATCCGCCATGACATGGAAATATCCATCAACAATATTATATGGTGATGGTTCGGCAAGTGATTTCTATTCGCTGTCCATCACACGCGGTGGTCAACAGGCAGACACCGGTACAAAAATGCTACACATTGGAAATGATACATTATCAAACATTGTTTCATATGGTGTCGCACTTGATTGGTCGCGTCAAACATTCCGCAGTTTGGTTCACTTTTTGGGTCGCGGTGGAAAAAACGCATCAAAATGTGACACACGCATTATTGGCAATACAGCAATAACAAATGCCCTGCCCGATATTAAGTATGAAAATACAGACAATGTCCAAACACACGAAGCAAAAACCGGGGCAATCGACGCGACACAAATTATGTACCTGAATATGGCGGGCATTGATACAGACACCGCAACAGCACTTATTATTGGTTCAATGGCAACACCGATATTGTCACGATTACCAATGGAATTTTTGGTTGAATCAAAACAACTGATACAAATGGCACTTGCACCAAACGGGGGTAAAAAATGATTCTGGAAATAAAAAATCTGAACGTATCATTCGGGGATAAAAAATTACTTTCGGACATAAATATAAATGTCACAGACGGCGCGCGTCATTTACTGTCGGGACATAATGGTTCGGGAAAATCAACACTGGTTGGTGCAATTGCCGGCAACCCAGAATACACCATTGATTCGGGACAAATAATTTTTGATGGGCATGATATAACAAATGAAAATGCAACAACACGCGCATTAATGGGAATATTTTTAGGTGCCCAAAATGTGCCAGAAATTCCGGGGTTAACCATTATAAGTTTCCTTAAACATTCCATCGCTGCACATCGGCATTTTGAAATAGGCACCGATTTACCAATGGGGGAATTTCTTGAGATGGTGGAAAACGCACGCGAACAATTAGATATCCCGCGTGATTGGTTAAACAGATGTGTAAACGTCGGTTTTTCTGGGGGGGAAAGAAAACGTCTAATGTTATTACGTTTATTATTAACTAAACCAAAACTTGCGATTTTGGACGAACCAGATTCCGGGGCCGATGCAACGGTTCGGGCACAAATTGCCAACATAATGCATTCTATGCCGAACACAACATTTTTATTCATCAGTCATCAACCAGATTTCACCAACGCGGTATCACCATCGCATATAACCACTTTATCAAAAGGCAAAGTTGTGATAGAATGATACATATATAATATGTAACAAAAGGTATCACAAATGAACGGTATTCTTTTATTTGCCGGTGCGGTTTTCATACTCTGGTTGGGCAGTTCTATTTTTGTTCCACTGTTGGTGGCGACATTTTTATGGTATTTAATAAACGCAACCGCGACATACTATCGGAAACTGTTTCCAGAAAATCGTCATCCAATGTTGTTCAAGGTGATATCTAATATACTTTCGGTTGCAACCTATATTGGTTTGATATATTTATTCATTACACGTGTTCGCCCAATGTTTTCTGAATTATTGGTCGCGATGCCCGATATCCAGGCCGGTCTAAATTCCCTGTGGAATTATATATCAAACAAACTGGGGATTGATTTAACAACCGCCACAATTCCGAATATAACATCTATTGTATCCAGTATCGGTTCATCCGTGGCCCGTATCGCGACATCAATGGGTATGGTTATTGTGTATATGATATTTATGTTCGTTGAACAGAGTACCTTTCATCGTAAATTTGCACAACTGTTCCCAAATCGTTGCCAGGGCAAAAAGGCACGTTATATTCTGCACAGTATTGATGAAAATATGAAAAAATATTTGTTTATGAAGAAATTGATTTCGGGCATAACCGGTTTTATTTCATTTGCGTGGATGTACACACTGGATTTGGAATTTGCCGGCATTTGGGCATTCACGATATTTATATTAAGTTATATTCCAACAATCGGTGCAATTTTGGGATGCACCATTCCGGTATTATTCGCGGCGATATCGGGTGCCACGGCCCATGAAATAATCTTGCTTGCCGCCGGGTTAATCGGACTTCAGGTTGTATTTGGAAATATCATTGAACCGAAACTGACGGGAAAAACATTGAACCTGTCAACACTCGCCATACTTATCAATTTGGTATTTTGGGGATTGATATGGGGCGTTGCCGGTATGTTCTTTAGTGTGCCATTACTTGTGGCAACATTTATCATCACGGCACAATTTGATTCAACCCGTTGGATTGCGATATTACTATCCACCGACGGTAAAATTCCGGATAAAAGCGAAGATTAGTTTATTACCACATAAATATAACCCGTGCTTGTTCGCCTAAAAAACACTTGACAAAATATAATATAAGTACAATAATATGTTGCATATTAAAGGAATAAAAATGCAAAAACGAAACGAACAATTTATTAGCGAGGCTCTGTGGGCATAACTCCACCAAGTTGCTTTTACCATCGTGTCTTTACTGTGCCTATGTGGCAAGGTTTCGGCACAATCCAACGAACAACAGGAAACAGATGGCGAAGCCCCCGCAAAAACAGAGGTCAAAGTCGGATTTAACAATATTTCCGCATTTGAACTGCAGAAAGACAAAACAACATTTTTTAATGATTTTATGCCGACATTTAATGCCAGTATTAGAAAAGACGGTTTCTATGGAAATGTTTCTGTTGCAGAATTATTGATTATAAATAATGCAAATCTATCAACCCTTAACAACAAATGCCTTTTAGAAATCGGTACGCATTTTGGACCGGATACTAAATTATTTCTGAAATCTGGTCGTGATGTAACGGAACTTGGCACGGTGTTCCTTAATGGTGTTCCAAATATGAAATATGATACCGAAAAAGATTCATTATTGCTGGCTTGGCGGCGCAAAAAAA
>CAMZFU010000030.1 GCA_947306185.1 uncultured Pseudomonadota bacterium
ACTCATGATTATCTCACACTCGACAATGTCACGGCGAATGCGGTTGAAAAATACCTTGAACCATTAAATACAAAAAAATCACCATTTTATTACACTGCATCGTTGACCGTTGCACAAAAGTATTTATCGGTTGGTAATCGTGAAGAGGCCAACAAATGGTTGGATAAAATCATTGATGATTCAAATGCGCCGGCGGTTATCAGATCAAATGCAGAAAGTTTAAGGTAATATTTATAATGCGAAAGATTGCGATTTTGACCGTTATTTGTGCCGCCATTTGTGCGTGCGATAAACACGATCCGATTTTGCCGGGTGAACGCAGTGATATATTCGCGTCAGATTCGTTGAAGGTATTAAATACTAATGTCCCAAATGTTTCAGAAAGTGCCGTTCAAGTGGATTCTGAATGTCAATATACGCAAAAAAATGACAACACAATTTGGGATGGCGACCGTAAAATCTTCTCTGGGTTCGCAACCAGTAATTATGTCGTAGGTGACAAGAAACCAATTTGCAATGGTAATTTCGTATATGCGGGGTTGTCGACTGGTGAATTGGTCAAGGTTAATGCTAAAAATCGTCAAATTGCATGGATTGCAGACGTATTCCGGCCGACTAATATGATGGGCGGGGCGTCGGTAATTGATATTATCGCAACACCACAAATTTATAAAAATTATGTTTATGTTGGTGGACTTGGAAACGCATTTTGCAAGATTTCTGATTCTACCGGTAACAGCGCGTGGTGTTTGGATATTGGTGTTGAAAAGAATTTTATAATCACGGATGCTGCCATTTATGTATTGGATACAGATAATAACCTAAATGCAATTCGTATGCGTGATGGGGCGATATTCTGGCGAACACCTGTTGAAAAGGCGCACACGCCAAAATATAAAGATAAAGTTATAAAAATCGGCCATGAAAAAATAGATGCCGAAACCGGAAAAATATTGAAATAAAAAATCCCGCAATCGCGGGATTTAATTTTTTTATAACAGGCACGATAGCGCGGCACCGGTATTCTTCATTAGCATCCATCCAATATGATAATCAGACAAATATACGGTTAGCAAGAATATTGCAAATATTCCGACAACCGTAATGACCGCGCCTTTACGACCACGCATACAATACAACGCGATATTATAGAACAAGAATAATACATACGCATCGCCAATAATGCTAATTATCCACAGAGACGTACAATTAAATGCCAATGCGTTGATTACAAGTATAACCGGATAGATAAAGAATATAGATGCTAACCCTTTTATCGCGATTTCCCAATCGCGTTCTCCACCAGTTATTTCCGACACTAACATCATTAAACCGCCACCAACGAACAACAATGCAACCGCAACGACCGGGACAATCACAACCGCGGTAAATACGGAACTAATGGTTACCGTTGCGCCACCAAGTAATCGCAACCCCAATACCAAAAGTCCACCCAGCAGGCCGTATATAAACGCCTTTAACATAGATTCTTCGATATCGCCGTCCGCAACAATCTTGGAAAAGAAGCGCCGTGGATTGATAATGACATTTCTTATGGATTTGTACCATGCTTTGATTTTTTTCATGTATGTCGCCCCCTTTATTTGATTATTTATATTTTTGCTTTATAATTATAAAAAATCAACGGAAAAAACTATGACAAGAATAACAATAGCCGGACGGCCAAATACAGGAAAATCAACATTGTTTAACGCATTGACGGGAACGCGCGATGCACTGGTACACGATCGCCCCGGGGTTACGCGTGATACGATATACGGCACGCTTTCCATGCGTCCTGATTGCGAGATTCGCGATACCGCGGGTTTAGAAAAAGCGCGCAGCGGAATCGCCGCCGATTCGACGGTCGCGGCCATAGATGCAATTTCTTCGGCTGATGCGATTTTGTTTGTTGTTGATGGTCGTGTGGGGTTATTACCCGAAGATATGGAATGGGCACGGACCGTACGCCGTAAAACACATGCACCAGTGTTGTTATTGGTTAATAAATCAGAATCTGGTAAAAGATTAAATGATATTCACGAATTTTATAAATTGGGTTTTGGGGAACCTGTATTGATTTCGGCGGAACATAAAACAGGTTTGGATGCTATATTTGAATTCTTGGACCGTGTGGCCCCAACGTCTGAACCCAAGGAAGCGGTAACAGAAAAACGTATGAAAGTTGCGGTCTTGGGACAACCCAATGTCGGCAAATCAACGTTGGTAAATCGGGTTATTGGTGAAAATCGCCAAATTGTAAAGAATGAACCTGGTATTACGCGTGACACGGTTAAAATACCCGTAAAATTCTATGGTCTTGATATTTTATTGATGGATACTGCGGGTCTGCGTCGGAAGTCGAATGTTCGTGATGATGTGGAAACATTGTCTGCATTAAAATCGTTGGATGCAATTGAAAAATCTGATGTGGTTATTTTGGTAATAGACGCCACACGTGATATTGAAAATCAGGCGCTTGGTATTGCGGCGCGTGTTTATGACTCAGGCAAGATTTTATGTGTCGCATTAAATAAATGGGATTTGGTCGAAACGCAAGAACGTGATGAAAAACTGTTGAAATTGAAACACCATTTTACAAATTCTTTTCACCAGATAATCAAACCAATGATACTTGCTATATCGGCAGAAACGGGAACCGGTGTACAAAATATGTTCAAACGCATTTATGAACAATGGGATATTTCCAATGCCACCGCCCCAACAAGTTTGATAAACAAAATTATCGGTGAATTGGTTGAATCGCGTCAACCACCATTATCGCGCCTTAAACGGCCGATGCGTATCAAATTTGCATCGCAAACCGGTCGACATCCAATGCGCATAACAATAAATGTTGGTGGTGCATCAGATATTCCAGAATCTTATACACGTTACCTGCGCCGTGGAATTGCAACAGCGTTGAAATGGGAACATTTGCCAATCGTGATTGAATATAAAAAGGCCGATAATCCGTTTGATTAAATGCTTTAATTCAATGTTGTCAAAAACATTGGAAATGCATTTTCTTCATCATCAACAGTTTCGGATGCTTCAGCAGATTCAGCCGTATCAACCCCCGTATCAGTTGCCGGGACATCAACCGGTGTCTTGTCTTTTGGATCGCGGGTAGAATCAATTTTGCTTTGTTCTTCATTGACGATACGGCCATAATGTTCGGCCGCTTGAAGCAAACGTTCACGTTCAATCTCATCTGTTGCAACACGTGCTTGGTCCAAGTATTGTTTGCGTTTTTGACGCCATTTATGACAACGTTGAATCATCATACCAACAGAAGATTGGTTTCGTGCAACTTGCTGATTTTTTTTATTTAACATGTTTATTCTTTTGTTTTGGAAATAATTTCTGGGTCAAGGCATTTCGCCAAACCACCCCTATCAAACGAAAGTAATGGTAAAACATCTTAAAACCAATTGCAATATTTTTTTTCAATTGCTATGCTTTCACTATACAGGGGGGATTGTGCATAATCAACGTGGAAATTTTTTGCTTCAGGCACTTCTTGCGCTAACGTTGGTGTTCGTGTTCATACCATTTTTTGCGCGTCGTTTGGCGATGAATGATATGGGTGGACAAATGTATGCTACCACGCGCCAGGTTGACGTTGCAAAAACATCCGCCAAGATTTATATCCAAGAAAAAGCAGAAACGTTGCCGTATAACACAACCGTTTTATCGGGAAACGAATTTTCAGATACATTGGAACCATATGGGTTACCGTTGGGATTTATTCCGCGAACTGCAATGGGGCAAGATATAAGTTTAATTATAAATAAAACACGCAATGATGTTTCGGCATTTTTGCGATTAAGTGGTGGAAATTTAAGTACGGTACAACGTGCAGAACTTGCACGCAGAATAGGGTTCTTTGCAATATATAATCCGAATGATCCAGATGGTGATATTGATATTGGAATACAACTTGGAGATACGTATTCCGATGTTGTAAAAAGAAATGAACAGAATTCCGATTTTGCAGGTTTCCTGACCGATTTGGACATGGGCGGTTTTCGATTTGATAATGCCGCAAATATATTGGCAATGCGCGCAACATATGATACCAGCGAAGTAACAACAATTTCCGTTACCGGGAACGAGGCGGGACGTAAAGAACGCAATAATATTAAAACAATAAGTGCGAACAAGGTGATATTCCAAACTGGTGCTGGTGATTCGGCATTGTCGCTTACACGTGGAACATTGAAAACGGATTCACTTGTGGCGCGCACGATTTCCAAGTTTGGGGATACAGGTAATTTAACGGCAATGGATGCGGCATTCGATAGTTTTGATATGACGACTGGGCGTATCAGTTTTTCGGGGCCAGACAAGTGGAATGTTGGTGGTAATGTTGTAACAAGTCGCATAACATTTAGCGTTGAAAGATTGGATGTGGCATCATTTGTGAATGTAACACGTGGTCAAGATGTTTTTATTGATGCAGATACACTTTCATACAGCACGGCAAGCGGCATAGAGACAGATGATATATATTCTTCGAATATAACATTACGTGACCAAACCTCGGACAGTTTGTCACGTGGTGGTGATGGTGCAATTATTTTGGATGTTCGCCCTTCGGGGGCATCTATTTTGCCAGATGCATTGGTCGATACCATAAATAACGACGCCATAGAAATACTTGCCAAACCAACAGACGATGATAGTACAACGGTTAAATGCTCTTCAATAATTGGTGGAATCGGCAGTTCGTATAACAAAAAATCTTTGGCGCAGTATATAATTTGTCAGTATGTATATTGGCAACGGTTGGAACATAGAATAAATATGAAACAGTGTTTGATGGGGGGCGGCAGTGATTGTAAATAGATTTAGAATCTTTTCGCCCAAATATAAATCAGAAATTAAATCATCATGTGGCGGTGGTCTGGTTGAAGTTTTGCTCGCATTGGTCATCGTTGCTGTTGCGACACCTTTCACATATTCTATGATTGCCGAATCTACACACGCAATGCATAATATGGCGATTGCAAATGATATAATCAGTTTGCGCAATGGGGTATTAAATTTTGTGCGTATAAATCAGGATTTGTGGCCTGATGTTGCACAAATAAAACTGTCAGAAGAAGAATTAGCAGAATTTTCAGATAGTATTTCAGCAGGTTTCATAGATAAATATACTGTGCATGGTGGTATGGTCATAGACGTTTATTTGTCTTTCGGTTTTGATTTGCCAATGAAACGTGTCGCGCAAATTGCGCGTGATATTGGTGCAGATGCGGCAATTGTCGGGGCAGATGGTATTGCATATGCTGATGCATGGGCGGTTGCATCACCAGATTTTCACGAAGGCGATTTAATTTATAAAATATCGCGTAACCTATCCGATGTTGATATGTCGCGTTTTTTGCATCGTGGTTCGTCAGGGGAAGATAATCTAAATGTTATGGAACGCGATTTAAATATGGGCGGTTATGATGTATATAATGTTGGGGGCATCGCTGCAAAATCATTACAGGTTCGTAATTTGGATGCAACATTTATAAATGCGGAAAGTATAGATGCAAAAAATGTTTATTTTTCGTCTGGGGCAAATGTCAATGGCGATAATGTAAAAATAGGTGTTCTGCGTGTGTCGGGGGATGTTAATGGCTTCAGAAATATCGAAGCGCAAAAGGTAAACAATTCGGCATATACGGTTAATGGGCGTATCATTGCGGATCGTGCAACGATAAATAAAACGGTAAATGTTGCACATGATTTATCAATTAAATCGTCTTCGTTAAAAACAATTAGTGGTTTCACCGGTATGACGGTTGGTACAGTGCATGCACCGTATATATCAACAAAAGAAATAACATTTTATGAGAATTTTGGTCTAACGGTGGCAGGGGAATTATTATATTCTACAAATACTCCAATCAAATTTGGATCGTGGACTTTCCCATCAACAACCCCCCCATCATTTATTGCAATCAATTTAACACGTGCGGCGATTCCAGCGGTTCCTGATTCAAAAGAATTTGAAAAAATATTAACAAGCGGTTGGAAAACAAAATGAGATACAGAAACAGAATATTTTCACATTTCTTTTCAAACCGTGGAACGGTTCTGATAGAATTCTTACTTACCATCGGACTTGCGACTACGTTGGTCCCTTTTATATATGGATATCAACAACGTGCAATTACACGCGCGGAAAATGTTAAAATTGCCCGGAATATGCAAAAAATACAATCTGTATTGGAACGGTACATCGTTGACAACAAAGATAAAATGCTGACAACGGTTGGACGTACTATATTTAGATTGAATCTATCAGATTTAGTTGATTATGGATTGGACGAAACGTTTATTCGTGCAGCCGCAGACAAATATCAGTTGCGTGTCTTGAAATCAACAGATGCCAGTGATCAGGCCACGCTCCAGGGAGTAATTGTGTTTAATGATGCGGCCATAACCCCAATGCGTACACGTGAAATCGTGTTAATGGGTGATGATAAAATCGGATTCATAGATGGTACAAGTGCATATGGTGGTTTTGGAACATGGCGCGCCGATACCGTTGATTTGGGTATAGAAAATATATCGGGTATAATCCAAACGACGACAATAAATCGTGATAATTCATTGTATCTGTGGCGTGTTCCTTCGGATTCGGCGGCGGATGCGACGATGTTGTCGGCATTAAATCTTGGTAATCGCGATATTAAAAATGCGACATTCGTTAATGCAGCTGGTTTATCACTTGCAGAATTGTTGGAATCAACAAAAATTGTTACCAATGATTTAATTTTCAGGAATCGTACAACCGTTGATACTGAATTGAAAACTCAGGCGGGTGTTGTGTCTGGTGCGTTGTCAGGGGATTCCAAAAATATTACTATTTCTGGAACACTTAGTTTGGCAGATTTAGCAAAAGTTTCCAGCCTTACTGTGGATAATTTATGGGTAAATAAATTAAATCTAAGTGGTTTTTCAATCGCCAGTGGTAGTATTCCAACATTGCGTTCTAATGGTTCGTTGGATATGACCGAAGGTCGCATAACCGCAATGTTTGTTACGGTTGGTTTTACCGGTTCTTTGACATCACGTTTGGTGGTCAAAAACAAGATAGTTGATTCAATTAACCCAGAATATTATTGGGATGTTAAATCACGAACTGCAAATTTAGCTGATATCAATTCGCCAATATTGTCCGATATGGCATCCAAGATAGTGCGTAAAGAATCTGTATCAGGGTCTGCGACAACAAGAATATTTGGTGGGGTTGCATCAAACAAAAATGCCACTGTTGCAGATTTCATGAATGCTATAAGTGAAATTCAGAAAAATGTGCGTGGGAAATATCACATGTTGAAATTAGAATAATTTATGATATAACAGGATATACAATGAAAATAAAATGTGATGTTTGTAAAACAGAATATACTTTGCCAGATGTGTCTTCTGGTCAGGTGCGTTGTGCGGTGTGCAGTAATGTTTGGACACCACCGCGTACAAATCGGCGCAGTGGTTTGATGGTGTTCATTGCATCGCTTTGCGCATTATTGGCGGCGACCATATTTGCGGTGGCTGTGATTATAACATCGCGTCGTAATGACCCAAACAAAAGACCATTGGTTGCAGCAATTACAGACGTTACAATGGTTGGTGATACCGAAACACCACAGATTTCTGTCAAAGGAACGGTGACAAATCGGTCTGATGATATATATGGTTTGCCTGATTTAATAATAGTTCTTTATGATGCGTCTGGCGCACCAATTGCACGTCAGAAATTTATGCCATCGGCGACATTGTTGGATGCGGGGCAATCGGTTGAATTTTCACATGTCATATCAAACGTTGTTCCAGGGGTGAAACGTGTCGCAGTTGAATTATTAGAAACGGAGAGCAAGGGGGCAAAATAATGAAGAAATTAATTGCGATGGTTGCATTAATGTTTCCAATTTGTTCGTCTTTGGCGGACAACCCACAACCATTACAACCGCGTGTAAGTATTTTTTCAACAACAACTGATTGGGCGGCATTAACTGGATTGCCGTTGCGCCAATTTGTGGGGAATTTTTCTTGGGAAAATTCTGATGTGAAACAGGGATTGGTTTTATATTACTTGGATGCGTTCCCATGCTATGGCGAAGCGGACAGTGTACGTGTTTGGTTGGGGCCAAACAACAAAAGCGAAGGAAGATTGCGCCTTGTATGTGTGCATGCGCCAGAAAAGATTAGTTTTGCATGGCGTAATGCCACGCGTGATGCGGACCAGTCCGAAAGTAAAGGTATTTTAACCTGTCCGGTAACAGGTGAATACGAATTAAAGATTGATATATCCAAATGTGTTCGTGGTCCAGAATGGAAGGAATATAAATAACCAATGACCGATACACGTGAATTTATTGTTGCTGAAGATTCTGCCGGGGTGCGGTTAGATAAATTCTTGGTTGGGACATTACCCGATTTTTCACGCAGCGAGATTCAACGTTTTATGATTTTGCGTAATGGTATGGCCGCAAAGTTTTCTGAAAAGGTCAAACCAAACGATAAAATCACGGTCACAATTCCAGATAGTCCGACCGACGTGGCGACGGACAATATATCCGATGAACTTGATTTAGAAATTTTATACGAAGATGATGACATCATTGTCGTGAATAAACCGCGTGGGGTGGTTATGTACCCGTCTGCGGGGAATAAAACGGGAACTTTAGTCCAAAATATACTATCACATACTCATCTTTCGGCATTGGGTGGTGTGACACGTCCGGGGGTCGTGCATCGTTTGGATAAAGATACCAGTGGCGTTATGGTTTTTGCAAAATCGGACGCGGCTTATCGTGGATTAGTTAAAATTTTCTCGGCACATGATTTGACACGCAAATATATCGCATTTGTGTGGGGTGTTCCAAATTGGACCGGGGCGGATATTACGGGGAATATCGCACGGTCTTCACGTAATCGGCAAAAAATGACGATGGTAAAAACCGGGGGTAAACCGGCACATACGGCTGTCGATGTGCTGAATATATGGCCACGGGTTGGGGTATCCGAATTCAGATGCACATTGATGACGGGACGAACCCATCAAATAAGGGTTCATTTGTCCGCACATGGTTTTCCGGTTTTGTGTGATCCGATTTATGGTCGTGGGGCGGCACGTTTGGGTTCAGTTCGTGATGGTGCATTGCTGGATTTCATCAAAGAACATAACGGTCAAATGTTGCATGCACAGATTTTAGAATTTGTCCATCCGGTTACTGGCCAACAGATGAAATTCAAAACAGATTTACCAGATGATATGTTGGAACTGCGTGCGATTTTGGAAGATTAATTTTGCCAAACTATAATCACTACTTTTTTCTTTTTTTTTATTCGTTTGTATGATATAATTAATTGATACCAAAAGGGGACAGAGGATGAAATTTCTGACAAAATATAGTGGATTTTTGGCTGTTTTGTGCATGGTTGATGGCGCACACGCGGCCCTTAGACAGACGAACACCGGTACAGATGGTACGGCGCGTATATCTGTTAATATGGGGGGTGTTACTGCATCACAGGCGAATGCACGTCGTTTGCCAACGATGATGTCGGCCAAATCTGTTGCGGCGGCGGCAAAATTATCGGCAAATAATTCTGCAACAACGACCACGACAACGACCACGACAACGGATGAAGATGCGGCATTTTTAAGCAAGTCAGAATGTATTGATAAATATACGGAATGTATCAAGGAACCCGATGCGTGCGGTTCATCGTTCGAAGAATGTACAACGTCAGAATTGTTCTATGCGAAAAAGCCCCAGTGTAACAATGTTTTATTGCAATGCAATGCTTCGGGAATTGAAGCTCTGTTTGGTGTCGATAATACAACAGATTTGGCAATAAAAAATGACAATGGCGAATATATGTACCCCACGGCGGGCAGTATTTTGGGCCAGTTTATCGAAGCCGGACATATCAACAATATGTATGATACCAGTCAATGCGTAAAACGTGTCACATCATGCCTTAAGAAAGATAATGTTTGTGGTGACGCGTTTGAACTTTGCACAACGAATAAAGAATTCAAAAAACAGAAATTGTTCTGTGAGTCAACATTTGCGCGTTGCCAAGATGGTGGTATACGTGAATTGTTTGGTTCGTCAAATTCATCTGATAACCCATCGGCCACAAGTCGTTTGGGGGTCATGATTAGCGAAGGTGCCGAAACGGCGGCGGTCAACGCGGTGTCCACATGTTACAAGGTCGCAGACCAATGTATATTGTCAACATGTACCGCAAATCCATATCGTTGTATTGTTGACAGCAGTTTGGCCGTTGCAACAATAACCGACGCGGTTAACGAAGGCAAGGGGTTACCACCAGAACAAGCCGAAGCGGTATCTGATGCGACAACACAGAAACAGGTTTCTGGATTTATTATGAACGCGTGTTTGGATACAATCGGTGGAAATAAATTCTGCTATGCCACGGTGAACGAAGGTAAAATGCCAACGGCATCGCAATTGTTGGATCCAGACAATCGTGACGAAGTTTATGCGGATGTTTATTCATCACGTATGAATGCCGGTATGATTGATAAAATCAAAAAGATGGCGGATAAATTCGATAAGAAGGCCAAAGATAAATGTACCGAAACGATTATGGGATGCGCGATGCGTTCTTGCGGTTCGGGCCTTGGGTCTATGTGTTACAGTTTAGTATTCGGTCAGGGTCGTCAAATGGGTGATTTCAAGGGCACAATCAATGGCGATAGTTCTTATCAAGAAATCAAGAACGGATGCGAAGCAATTGTGAATACTGATGCAAATTGCCAATATGCGGCGGCAACGGCGAATTCAACAACATATAATTATAACTATTCGGAATCTGGAACGTTTGGAACATTGTTCCCACCATACAGTGAAAGTACGTCCGACCCGTTGGGTGTTGTTGCAAAATTAAATGCCACATTGGCAGATAATTATAATGACGCGGCAATCGCGGCATTGGCGAAACAGTGCAAGAACACGGCGGTAAGTTGTATCAAATCTATGTGCGGTTCTGAATATACGAATTGCTATCGTAATCGTACCGACATTATGTCTGATACATATGATACGGGTAATGCGGCATTTGACCACAGTATGAACAAGGTTGGTGGTGTGCTTGACTTTACAATTGTTACCGGTCTTTGTATGGAAACCGTTAAAAATGCAAGTGCGTGTGATGAACACCTTAAGATTCAGGGCGTTCGTTATATATCACAGAATGGCGACAAAAAATCTGGTTGGGCCGGTGCGTCGGATGTTCGCAGTGCATGGGTTGATGCGGTCAAGGGTGGATACAAACAAAGCAAGTCATATGATGTAGAAGTTTTGGTTGGTTGTACCGTTGGTTCATCCAGCACATCTGAAACATGTAAGGCAAAAGCCGGTAATCCGAACATGGTCGAAGATTGCGGTTATGTTGATGCGGATGGTTGTATATATGACACCGAATACAAGATAACTGAAACAGATTATGCGTTCAATATGTCGGCGGATTCATTGTTCCGTGAAGTATTGGGTGATATTGAAAAAGAAGCCCAGGCGAAATATAACGCGAAAATCACAAAAGAACAAAATATGTGTATTGGTGCAAACAGTGGTGGTCTGATGGGTGCACGTGATATGTCCAGTACATATATGTGGGTTAAATTGAAATCAAAACGTATCCCAAAGAACTACAGCATTGCTGGGTTGGGCGTGAATGATTTCGTGGCAAGTAACGATTTGTATGGTTCGTTCTGCCGTGCACGTGTGACAATCCAATCTGATGATCCGGCGATTCAGACGGCATTACAGAAAAAGAATCAGAATTGGTCCACGGCATACTTTGCGGTTGGTGATGTGTTCACATGCGGTTCATGGATTCCACAAGAAAAGTTGGAAGAAATCGCAAAAATCGCATCGGGCCAGGTCGAAGGCACCGAATTGTATGAACGTAATCAAAAACAGAAAGAACGGGAAGATCGTAATTCTAATTGGATTGCGGCGGCATCTGCCCTTGCCGGTGGTGTGGGTGTTGGATTCTTGGCAAACGCGTTGCAGAAACCAAATGCCCTTGGCGGTTTGTTAAACAAGAACGCGAACACCAGCAGTGTTGCCAAAAGCAATAAGGCGAAGGCTGAAAGTTGTCGTTCTATTGCGAACAGCATAATGCAGGGAACGACAGGTAAAGGGACTGGTGTTATAGCTGATGATGCCGCAAGTAAAAAATTCTATCCGGAAGCGAAGCACCTAGACAAGGTGTTGGCGGGTATCAAAGACAGCAATAACAAAGATTTGGTACTGAATGTTGCGGAAAAATGTAGACCAGGTGACAATGTTCCAAATAGCAATGGATTGGCAGAAGCCGTAACTTATGCTGATTGTTATTCGGCGGCCAGCGAAGCACAAATGAAGTGCCAAGAAGTTATCGATAATGACGGTGAAATAGAAGTTAATTCTAAACAGGATAACGCGCGTCGTTGGATAAGCATTGGCGCGGGTGCCGCGGCGGCGACAGGAACATTCTTCTTGGTACGCAAGGCAATACGTGACGGCCAGGAAACAAAACGTACCCAGGCCGAACAAGATGCATACGACAAGTTTATGCGTGAAATTGGTGACCATATCTACTGCTTTATCGGTGCAGACGAAGCCGGTAACTATGGCGACCTGATTGAAATCAGCGTTGAATAATTCGGGTCAATATACAAAGTCACCTCTCCCCCAGCCAATTTGGTTGGGGGTTCTTTTTGTCAAATGTGTAAAAGAACATTATCGATTCGGCAATACGAATCGGGAACGAATCGGTTTTTCGGGATTTTTTAATGAAAAAAATGGCGCGCAAAATAAAAAATTGCAAAAATATCAAAAATGATAAAGGCCGGTTTTCTGCGCTTTTTTGGTCGTGTGTCCAAATTACAAGAAAAAAATAAGAATATTTTTGAAAAAATGCTTGACTTTTTTGGATTATGGAATCATAGTATACGGGCTTTCTAAGTTAGGGCACATATGAAAATGAAATCTAACCTCTGGAACGCGGAATAAATCCGCAACATTGTGAATAAAAGCAGCTCATCAAATGATATGGTTGAAAAATCATTATCATGTTCAAGAAGAGATATGCAGACAGTTGAATTTGGAAATATCCAAACTTTGACTAAGTCAAGTGTGCATATCCTAGACAGGTAGTAGGTTTACGATTAAACCTCGTTAAAAACTTGTCTTGCGAATAATCATATAATATGTAAAGACGAACTGATTTAATGTCAGCTTTGTTTATATGCACAGGACTTAAACCACAGGTTTTTTAGAACTTGAGAGTTTGATCCTGGCTCAGAACGAACGCTGGCGGCAGGTC
>CAMZFU010000031.1 GCA_947306185.1 uncultured Pseudomonadota bacterium
GTAGCTTTCATTTTTTCAGCTTCATCTTTTGCAACTGCTTCTTTCACGGCCTTTGGTGCAGATTCAACCAATGCTTTGGCTTCACCCAATCCCAAACCTGTGATATCTTTCACTGCCTTGATAACGGCCAATTTGTTTGCACCAACATCTGTCAGGACAACATCAAATTCGGTCTTTTCTTCGGCGGCCGCACCGGCGGCTGGACCAGCAGCAACTGCAACCGCAGCAGCAGCGCTAACGCCCCATGTTTCTTCTAATGCCTTGGACAATTCAACAGCTTCCAAGACCGTAAGTTTTGACAATTCTTCAACTAATTTTTGAATGTCTGCCATTTTTTGCTCCTATTTATTTTACTGGAAAGTTATATTCCAATAATTTATTGATTCTTTTTTCCATACTCTGCAGAAACGCGTGCAAGGCGTGAACCTGGTTCGACCAAGATACGCGCGATTGTACCACGGATTTCCAACAGTGAAGGAAGCTTGGATAATTGCAAAACGCCGTCCTTGCTCAAGACATCTGCATCCATTTTACCACCGATAATGTTCAAATTTGCGTGTTCATCAGCAAATTTGGCCAAAACTTTGGTGACCGCCAATGCGTCTGTTGCAACCGCAACCGCCGTTGGACGTTTCATCATATCGGATACCTCTTCGAAATTAGTATCTTTCAATGCCAATTTCATCAAACGGTTTTTGACAACCTTGAAAACCGAAACAACTGGACGTAATTCATTACGCAATGTTTCGAATTCTTTCACTGTCAAACCATTGTTTTCAACAACGAAAACGCCGTTTGCTTCTTGAAGAGACGACTGCAACGCTGAAATCAAAGTTGACTTTTCTTCGCGTTTCATCTTTTTACCCTTACTTCTGATTTATGCAACATAATTACATAAACCCTTTCTTGTTAAACTTTCCATCCGGTTTTACCCGGGATGGGACCATTTCCTGTCCCAAAGAATTGTCTTTGTCTATGATGGAAATTAAGCGTTTCCGCACCATCAGTCACGGACAGAAATCTTGTTTGTGGTTTATGACACGCGCCATAAACCACTTTTATTATTTTGCATCGATATGCAGACCCGGACCTTGGGTTGTTGCGACCGCAATCCCCAAGATATATTGCCCCTTGCATGACGCAGGTTTGACCTTTTTCAACTGTTCGATTAATGCGTTTGCATTTTCGACCAATTTTTCCGTTGGGAATGACAATTTACCAATACCCGCGTGGATAATACCGTTCTTTTCAGCACGATATTCAATTTGACCCGCCTTGGCATTTGCAACCGCCGCCGCAACATCGTTTGTAACGGTACCCAATTTTGGATTTGGCATCAAACCCTTTGGCCCCAAAACACGTGCGACTTTGGACATCTTTGGCATCATTTCCGGTGTTGCGATAACACGGTCAAAGTCGATTTGACCCGCGGCGACTTTTTCAATCAAGTCTTCTCCACCAACGACATCAGCGCCGGCCTTTTTGGCTTCTTCTTGTTTGTCATTTGTAAATACCGCAACGCGAACCTTTTTACCAGTACCATTTGGCAAAGACAACATTCCACGAATATTCTGATCTGCCTTGGTAACATCTACAGAAAGACGAACCGCAATTTCCAACGTTTCATCAAACTTTTTAGAACTGTATGGACGCAATGCTTCAATTGCATCGGCAAAAGAATAAGTTTTTGCGCGATCCAAATCAGCCCATGTTTTTTGTCTTTTAGTAATTCTCATGGCTTATTCCTCCACCTTTACGCCCATTGAACGGCATTGACCTGCAACGATATTCATCGCAGATTCAATGGTAGAGCAATTCAAGTCTGGCATTTTACTTTCGGCAATTTCTTTGATTTGCGCCTTGGTTATTGTACCGACAAAATCACGTCCTGGTTTATGAGAACCGATTTTCAATTTCAACGCCTTTTTAATATAGTAAGAAACAGGCGGCAATTTCATAATAAATTCGAAACTGCGGTCTGTATAAACCGTGATAATGCACGGAATTGGCATACCTGGTTCTTTGTCAGACGTTTTGTCGTTAAACTGTTTGCAGAATTCGGCGATATTCACACCGGCCGCACCCAATGCAGGCCCAATCGGAGGTGCAGGATTCGCCTGTTTTGCGGGGACAACAAGCTTCACTATCCCCTTAAGTTCTTTTTTTGCCATTTTCTAATCCTTTTATTTTGTTTTTTGGATTCGTGGTGCGATGTGGCGCATCTACCACGGTTTGTTGCATGCCTTGCACATGCCCGCTGGTTTTACCCAGTTAAACTCTTTCGACCTGTTCAAATTCCAAATCAACACTTGTTTCACGACCAAATACCAAAATCGTAACGGTCATTTTCTGTTTTACATTATCAACTTCGGATACGACACCGTTAAAGTTCGCAAACGGCCCATCAATAACATGAACCTCTTGGCCAACTTCATATACCATATCATCTGGAACTGTGCTGCCCTCTTCTACCTGTTTCAACAGGCGGCGCGCCTCTTCTTCGCTAACCGCAACGGGTTTTTGGCGTGCACCAAGGAACATTACAACCTGGGGCATCAATTTTACCAATGAAAATGTTTCATTATTCATAACCATTTGTACAACGATGTAACCAGGGAAAAATTTCTTTTCTGTTTTGACACGTTTGCCGGCCTTAATCTCGGTAACTTCACGCGTTGGAACCAATATTTCACCGAAATACGCATTTAAACGACGTTTATCAATTTGTTCGCGTAAATTGCGGGCAACTTTGTCTTCGCAACCCGTATGAACATTAACAACGAACCATTGCATTTTTTCTTCCATTTATATTCCCCTTGGCAAACGCATTAGAAAATCCAACCCACAAGTGCATTTAATATGCTGTCAATCACAAAGAAAAACAGTGCCGCGATACCAGAAAACACCAAAATCATTATGGTTGCACGCACAACTTCTGACCGGGTTGGCCATACAATCTTGAACCATTCACTGCGGACGCCGCGCATAAAATCCAGTATTTTTTTCATAAACGCACCAATTTACCTTTGTTATCATAACCGGCCGCATTCACCACGAAATGTGGCAGGGGCAGAAGGAATCGAACCCTCATCCGCGGTTTTGGAGACCGATGTTCTACCATTGAACCATGCCCCTTTGGAACCCTAGGAAAATCGCACCTTTGGCCCGAACGCATTCCGATATTCTGCGATAGGTTAGCACACTTCTACAGAAAATCAAGCGCAAATATTATAATTTTTTTAATAAATTAAGGCAAGTGTTTTTTTGTGGTAAGTGTTAGTGGTTGGTGGGAATGACGAACATCCGCAAAACATAAGTCAGTTTTTTTAACTTGACCAAATCACGACATATTTTGTACAGTTACAAGCGAACCAGATGGGAATTTGGTTCGGGGCTGTCACAAGCCCAAATCAGCTGGTGCAAAACATCATATTTCCGTGTGTTTTGCATCGTTATTAGCCCCCGAAATGTCGGGGTGCCTGTGGTGTATATATAAAGGCCACGGGAATCATGCTGATTTGATTTGTGAACACCCCGACCGCCAGTTTCCGTTGGCGGTTTGTTTTTATTCCAGTGGTTAGTGAGAAAGGAAGGGGGAAATGAAAAAAATATTACTGATTATCGGTATTGTTATATGTTCTGGCGCATTTGCCGTGGGCGATAAAACCATCACATCAAAAAACTATGTTGATACCCAACTTGCAACGAAACAGGATACAATCCCGGCGGTTGACACAAATACGGTATTAACGCATACGGGTGTAAACGGTAATATCGGCGAAAAGGCAATATATGATTCCAATGAAAGTTATGAATCCCAACAAACGGCATTAATGACGGCCGGTGACGCAAACGCGGGAATAAACAATGCATTGGAAAACGAATTTGTGTGTGTTGATGCTGATACGGACGGCACGTGTTTAATTTGGGAAATCAGACCTGCAAGATTATCACAATTACCAGATACATATACACAATTGGAATATTTGGAAAGTAACGGGACGCAGTATATAGATACAGGGGTTATTCCAACAAATACAACGGGGGTAAAGATAAAATACAATAAATATGTATCTGGTGATCAGGTTGTTGTTGGGGTTGATACCGAACCAGGCAGATTTTATATAAACCCGGCACAAAATCTTTTCCTTCCATTTAACGAAGGGTGGAGTGAAGTTGGCAGTTCTGGTCCGACCGTTCTTAATACCGATTATGAAGTAAGCATGAACTATATGAATAACAGAAAACGTTATGTCAATGGAATTGAAAAACAAAACATAACCCATACATTGGGCCAATCAAAAAAAATGTTTCTTTTTGCTGCAAATTACAATGGTAACGGTGCAAATTGGAAATTTAGTGGCAAAGTATATTACTTAAAGATAACCAATGGTTCACAAATTACACATGATTTTATCCCGGCACGGCGCAACAGTGACGGGAAATTGGGTATGTATGATTTGGTTTCTAATACATTCTTTACAAATCAGGGTTCGGGAACATTCGTCGCTGGACCGGTTGCAAGTTATATTCCCCAAGGTCAATAAAAAAATGTTTTTGGTGCCAAAAAACACTTGCATTGGGGGCTGACTTTTTTCTACAATCACCATAAGTACAGGGAGAATTATATCGTGCAACGTCGCATAGAACCGCCAATTTTGCTATCCAGATTGCTTATGTTCGTGTTCGCTGGAACTGTTGTAGTATTGTTTGTGTTGTTTATGACACTGGGGAAAATGTTTCCCCTTAATCGTCCAGAGGTGTTTTTTATAACAACACGCCCTGCGAATTCTGCAATTATTCAAATTTCTGAAATGCCTGCTAGCAAAGAAAATATGGAAGTTTACAAGCGCGCATTTGTTATGGAATATGTTCGCGCCCGCAACGAAGTTGAACGGAATGTTGCATTTATGCGTCAAAAATGGGGTAACGCCGATGGTGGAATTATCGCTGCATGGTCAACGCCTGGGGTTTATCAGAACTTTACGAAGACCGCGATGGTTAATGCAATAAAGAGTGAAATTCCAGATTTTGACTTTAAATGCCCGGTAGATATAATTGGTACACCGCGCGCATTTCGTGAAAATCAATATACTGTAAAAATGCGCTATTATTGTGCAGATAGTAATGGACAAACCGATGTAAAAGATTATACAATTCGTGTTGTATTAACGGTTAGTGATAATGCACAGATAACATGGACAGAACGGTTAGATAACCCATTAGGGCTGAAAGTGTCCGATTATACGGTCGAAGGTGGCGCTGATCCATTGGATACCGTGTACAAATAGAGACCGATTTTTATAAAGGAAAGGAAAGATGACATTGTTAAAATTTTTGGGATTTAAAATATCTGCAATTGGATTAATTTGCACAATGGTTGTAACAGATGCAATTTGCGCCAATAATTATGGTGTACAAGCCGCGTGGGATAATCCAAATGCGAATATGGCGGCCGGCAGTATTAAACCAGGATACACACAATTGTCATGGGAAAAAGGGACCGTGTTACCAATCAAACTACGTAACAGCATGGCTACTATGATAAACCTGCCAGTGGGCGAACAAATTGAAGATGCTATTGTTGGAAACGAAGGTTATTTTGTTATCGATGCCGCCCAAGGTGGACGTACAATGTACATAACGCCGGCACCCGATAATATGGGGTCTGACACCAATTTGATTGTCACGGGTAAATCCGGAAACGTTTATACGTTCTATTTACGCAGTGAACCTTCAAATGCTGCTGAAATTACCTATTCCCAAGTTGATGTTGTGTTGGATAACAATGCACGTTTGCCGGGTGCCACGAATCTGACCGCGACGACGGCATCGGGCGCAATGAATTCTATCTTTAAAAAGACGCCCCAGAAAAGTGGAACATTGGGCGTTGACGGCGAAGATTATGATTGGATAAAAACAATGAAAATTGATCCATCAGAATTCCGTTTTGATTTGGATATATTTGTACCAAACCCAGACGATTATGTAATTGCACCGGAACGCGTATGGCGTGATAAAGTGTTTACGTACATTGATTTCGGGGACAAGGTTATTTCAATGACACAACGTCCGGTTGTTTCACTGTTGGTCGAAGGCGGTGAATCACCGGTTGGTTTCCGTACCGATGGTCAAGACGGTCGTTTGTTAATTGTTGAGGCCGTTGGCGATATGGTTTTGCGCAGTGGGCAACGCATTGTGTGTATCAAAAAACGTTCTAAACCATTCTTGATTGCTGATACCGCAAGTGTTATGGCATTAGCCGAAGCGAACGTTGCACAAAGTATGATGTCTGGGCAATCATTAAATAACATGGCGTACGGTGCCGAACAGATGGCAATTAATTCTGGTATGGGCGGATATACAACAACCCCTATTCAAATGGGAACGTATGCAACACAGCCCATGCAAAATGGTATGACACAGGTTCCAAATGGTGCAATGATGATGAATATGTACGGCACAAGTAGTGGTGGTACAACATCAGGCATGACAATGTTGCCAACCGAACGTAATACCGCGGGTTCATACTTGCCAAATAGCAATATACCTTTGATTTCCAGTAACCAGGGAGGGGTTGCGGTTGAATTGCGTTCTGATTCCAGTGTCAAGGCATTAGATGATTACTGGGCCGAATTGTTGGCGAAATTTAGCGGTAATGATGGCAAAGGTTTATTAACAAAATACAAAGACAACGTTTTCTATGCAGTTGATGAACAAGGTGTCGGCGAATTGGGTTCGTCATCGTCGGCCGCACGTCTGTATCGTTTGCGTATCGGACCAATGCCGGATATAGACACAGCACAGCAATTGTGTGACCAATTGTTAAAGTTCAGTGGTGCCAGTTGTCAAGTTGTGCGGGTTCAATAATATCAGATAGTTTGAGGTCATGTTATTATGGGAAAAATCGGTCAACATTTTTCAGATTTTCGTAAATCTACACCTAAATCAATACTGTGGTTATTGCTTGGGGCGGCATTGATAGTCGTGATCGTGCTGTTATTATTGTTGGCGGGCGACAAGAAAGGGAAAAAGATTATCAACGAAGAAGATGTTATTCCGGTTGCCCCCGAATTACGATTTGAACCAAATGCACAAATAGATTGGTCAAACACCATCGTTGATGAAACACGTACCGCAGAAATTCAGGTGTACGCAAACACACGTGTACAAATAACAAATGTCGTTGTCCAAGTTGAAGGCGAAGAAGATGATGATGTTGGTTTATCCGCAACCGCGACGTGCACAAATGAACAAACATTTGTCACGGCGGACACCCCATGTCTTATCACACTTAATTATACACCAACAGATGCGCTGCCACGAACAAATGTTGGAATCAACCTTACGTGGACTGCGTTTGAAATTGGCCCCGATCCAATCGAAACAAAAAATGCGATAACCGCTGTGATTGGTGCGCATGAAAAACCAAAAACCATGGTGGTTCCAGCCCCCCAGCCAAAACCTGTCGCGTTGACACCGGAACCGGCACCAGAAGAAGAGGAAGAATTTGACACAGAAATGCCAATTGAAGATTTTGGGGAAGAATTAGAAGATGAACCTGATGATGATTTTAGTTTCCAGGATGACATTAACGATATTGCGCCTCCGATTGATTTCGGACAACCGAGCCCCGCAAAAAATCCCCCGGTAAGTACTGGTAAGTATTTTTCGCCATTTGGAAATGGCTGTTCTGATTTTTCTTTTCCAGGATATAATACGGCTGGTATCCAAAGTGGGTGGATAACACCTTCGGCCGGTGCGTATTATTATCATCCGTTTTCTGACAAAGATTGCAACAATGCAACGGGTATATACAATGCTGATACAGGGTATATTATGGATATAAAAAATCCATCGCGCAAAATTGGTTCTGATGCAGAACATATTCGTTTAACCATCCAAGAACGTATGCCACAACTTAGCAATTCTTCCACACGTGGCAAGGCGATTCGTGCACAACAAAGAATAGATTTGAATATCCAAGATATGGAACCTGGTGATGCACCAAGTGTAAAAGATGTTCCAATAAGTAGAATATCATTAAAGAAAACAAAACGTATCGCAGAAACCTATAAGGGTTCCGGGTTTAAAGGTGGGGTTGTATCTTCACGTCCGTACGACAGAACATTTGTTTTGCGTCAGTATAAACCTATTCCGGCCACTATTGTTTCTGATATTCAGGCCGATACCGAATTGTTGCACGGTGGTTTGCCGGTACGCGCAACGGTTGATCGTAATGTATATTCTGATAATGGGCGTACTGTTATTATCCCAACAGGAACATTGATGTTGGGATACGTAACTGGTGAATTGCCGGGACCGTATAAGGCTGTTGGGAAAATGCAGATAGAATGGTACCAATTTATTCGCCCAGATGGTGTAGAATTCAACTTTAGTGGTAGCGACAGACCTTTCTCTGCCGATTCTCAGGGGCGCAAAGGTGTGCCCGGTCACGGTAGTACAGATTATTTACAACAATTTGTTATGCCAATGTTGACGGCGGTTGTACCGGCGGCGGTGAATCTTATTGCACCTATATCAGATTCATTTGTTAATCAAATTGATTTAGATAATAATACCGTGGTGCAAAGCGGAACAGTTCGTTCGTCAGAACTTGCTAAAAACGAAATTATCACCGCGTGGAATAATGTCGCGACAAAATTGTTGGTTGATATGATGGGTAATACGACACCACCGTTTTCAATTGCTGCAGGAACGCGCATCACAGTGTTTTCACCAGTTGATTTATTTGTAACGTGCGGCCAAGACGATGGCAATGACGTTAATACGCGTAAATGCGCATTTATTCCATACCCGCAAGATGATGAGCGTGCCGATTGGCGTCAGACCGCTGATAGTTCTGAAATGACAACAAATATGGAAGAACTTATTGGTCAGGTTCGTTCAATGATGCAGGCGTCGTTAAAAGACAGTTGTTGCGAATGCCAAGATAATTCTTGCAGTGCACCTGTTAATTACAAAAGCACAGAATGCGAAAAGTACACTTTTGCAACACTTGATTTCTATTGTCGTTCATTCGGGACATACCAGGCGAAAAATAATGCCAAACAAGAGGCGGTATTTCAGAATCAACAAGAACAGTTTCAAAAGAACAACGGTGCAAAAGGTTCTGAAGAATATAATAAACAGGTTCTCGGCCTTAAATATGACGAAGATGGAAATATCAAAGATCCGTTTAAGACAGAAAACAAACCAAAACCAGAATCCGCCCCAGACGAATCTTCGGCCATCACGTGTGATGGTGGTGCAAATCCTGATGCAAACGGGTGTTGCCCAGGCGAAACATATACAGATATGGGTGCCGATGGATTTAATTGCTGTCCCGATGCGGGTGGTGATTGTTTCCCACCAATAGAAATGTAGAATCATTTACAAACGTTTATCTAAACCGCCGTCATGGCGGTTTTTTTTACCAAAAGGATTTATAATGACATAATTTAACAATAATATTTTGACCGTAACAAGAGAGGATGTTGCGGCGCGCACATCTTTTTTATTATTGAAATTTTGTAATCTGCGATTCGGTACCAAAAGATTAAAATCTTTATACGAATCGCAATTCAACAAATCATTTCAATTAAAAGTTGTAATATTTCAATCAATCAATTACATAGTTTTATATAAAAAATATTAAAAGCAAGGAGAAATTACTATGACAGATACCCAAATAAACTATGCCCCAGAAAAATTTCAGAATGCGGAACAATTATGGTTCTGGTTTTTATATTCCAAATCAGTACGTAATGATATTGGATTAAAAACGAATAAGCCAACAACACGTCGCATATGCGAATTAGTTGATGTGGAAACATTGATTACCAAACTTTATCTGTGTGGCAAATTGACGGACGCGCAACTTGCGATAATGAAGCAATTCGGCGACCGTCATCGTGCACCGCATCAATATGTATGGCGTGAAAATCACGCTGCAGCAATTTGGAATTCTGCAATGAGCATAATTGATAACGCCGCACGTGAACGTGGTTGGATAGAATAAACAATAATAGGAGAATAAAAAAAATGGTTATCATCGCATTTGCACCAAAATCATCCAAATTTTTACCACATGTATTGTGTAGAAAATTCAAACACTGTGCTGTTATTGTAAAAGATAAAAACGATTTTTTACTTTATCAATTTGTATCAAGAAATCATATTGATATCATACCGATAAAATCACGCGACATAAAGATACTAACCGCACATGGTTGGCGATTTGTATATGTGCCGTGTAATTTACCATATATATTTCCGATAAAAACATGGACGTGTGTGAATCTTGCAAAATATGCGATAGGCATACACGCACCATTTATCCAAACCCCTGATGGTCTTTATCAAAAAATATACGATTAAAAAAGTCCCGGTAAAAACCGGGGCTTTTTTATTTTTTAGATAACTGTTTTTTTATTATGTATGTTTGGATAATTCCGAATACATTGGAAACCGTCCAATATAGTACCAATCCAGCCGGCATCCACGCAAACATTATCGTAAATATAAACGGCAACCATTTCATTACACGCCCCGTAGATGCAGCGATATCATTTGTATTGTTATTTGTCTTTGTTTGACCAGATTGCAAACGTTGTTGCAACCACATCGTTACACCCATCAGTATCGGTAATATGAAATATGGATCCATTGCGGCCAAATCAGATATCCATAAAAATCCAGCGTTTCGCATATTTACCGAAATCAACAATGCTTTATATAATGCGAAAAAAATTGGAATCTGTAACAGCATCGGCAAACACCCCGACATCGGTGATGTCTTGTACGTTTTATACAAGTTCATCATTTCCATTTGCAAACGCATTTTATCATTCGCATAAAGTTTTTGTATCCGTTGCAATTCTGGTTGCATCTTTTGCATTGTAATAGATGACACATATGATTTACGCGTCAATGGCCACATCAACAAGCGCAATAATATAGTAAGTAAGATTATTGCAACACCATAATTCATCACAAACGAATTTAATATATTTAATAACCACAACAACGGTTCCGCAAAGAACCAGAACCAACCGTAATCTATTGTTTTATCAATGCCTGGGATACTTGTTGCGGCCGCATCCAATATTACCTGGTCGCGTGGACCAGCATAAATTGTTGTCGTAAATAATCCCGTGTTCCCCGGTGTGACGACGACACCTGCCGCGGTTGCATCCGCCATATATTTATCCGCCACGGACTTTGCACGCATCGTTTGATCCGGCGATTTTATTTCGGCAATCGTTTGCCAATATTGATCAGAAAAACCAAAGAATCCATTTGTTGTGGAATATGCATATGATTTCTTGTCTAAATCTGTCCAGTCTGCATAACGAATTTTAGAATTAGTATTCGTAATAACACCTGTTGATACACCGGCCGCGGTTTCATGTCCAACACGAACCATACGTGCATACGGTGCAAATGTTAAATCACGATTTGTTTTATTTTCAATTGTATCTGTTACAGTAATTAAATAACCATCAATTTTAATATCACGCGCGAATACAACCCCATCAGAATTACGCCATATCATTTTGCCATCTTGCTCTGTCCATACCGTCTTTACATCCGGTGCGGTTGTTCCAGTCGCAGTAAGCCCTACTTCGACAAAATCTGTATCGGCGGGTAATAATGTGACACGCGCATCATCGCCCTTTTTAGAATTTGCGGCATAATCAGCCAATGATATTTTAGATACACGCAATCCACGCACATTAGCCTTTATCTTATCTCCAAGAATTTCATGTGCTGGCATTTCAATATTATCAGTTGCAACAATCGCAATATCAGAATCTGTGGGTGCGGGTTTATCATTTGGTGCGGTCCACATACTGATTAACCACCATGTACCCATAAATAATATCAGCCACCACAGGAAACTGCCCAAACGCGATTTCGGTCTTGTCGCCGCCGCAGCATTACGATTCGCATTCCACGCGGCAAACCCAGAGTTATTATTGTTAAGATATTGTACCATTTTTACCCCTTTAAATTCTTTAAGCAACGACGGCGCGTCAGCCACCAATTCAGTATGTAAAGCAATACGCCAATCGTAATAAACGCATCCGCCACATTAAACGACGGCCAATGTGCGCCCCCAATATGAAAATCCAAGAAATCAACCACCGCGCCAAAACGCAACCGATCCACAAAGTTGCCCAATGCACCACCGATAATAAAAATCAATGGTGTACGTTCATAATCTCTAGCACGCACAATCAGATAATACAGCAACAATCCGATAATTGCACCAGTTGCAATAATCATAATCAGTGGAATATTATCGCCCAATCCACGAAACAATGAAAACGCGGTTCCCGGATTCCATGTGAACACGATATTAAAGAAATTTGTAACACGCGTCATCAAATATGGCACAGGTACCACCGACCACGCCGGACCAAATGCGAACACGGCCCCAGTGATTAAAAACAATAGTGCTCCCTTGGTAATTTGGTCAATCAGAACTATACCGAAAATTGCCGCAAATGTTTTTAATATCTTTCTCATTTTTTCTCCGTTAAATCTTCGCCTAATATAGCAAGATATCATTGTAAAAGCAAATATAAAAAATGCCCCGTGTGGGGCATTTTTTAATTTAATCAATTTTATTTCTTTTTGACATTTTCCGCCAATGCGGTCCTAACATGGGCCAACATATTTTCATCATATGCACCAATGGCTCGTTCTAATTTTTCTATGCCATATTTGCGCGCATACGCAACCAAACAACCATAATATAGTGTAAACGGAATATTCATAGAGATATCAACCAAGCGCGATAATATCGGATTCACTAACGAATATCCATCCATTTCCGGTGTAATTCCATATGCCTTGTAGTGTTCAAATTTATGAGCCGCGACCATAAATATATCAACAAATTCCTGGTCAGTTGTTAATCTATTATAATCTATATTTCGCAATGCTGCGCTATTGGTTTTGCATGCTATTTGGCAC
>CAMZFU010000032.1 GCA_947306185.1 uncultured Pseudomonadota bacterium
AACGAATGGAGCCAAAGTATACGGTCTGATATTAACCGAAGGTGGTGCAATAACACATAATTATATTCCTGTATATAAAATCAGCACCAGCAAATGCGGACTGTATGATACAATAACTGGTAATTTCTTAACTACAACGACATCAACCCCTGTACAGTGTCCGACCGACCCTGCCCGTCCGACAAGTGCGACGTATGATGTTGTGTTTGGGCTTGTGGTTCATCCTACTCGTCCGCATAGTACGTTTGCTGGTTGGAATATTACGAATATGGAAGGAAATAATGTTACTCATTACAAGGGTACAACAAATAACCCAGCAACACAGTTTACGGGGGCCACCGCCAATGGCGTAACAGAAACGTATTTCAAGAACCTGCGTGCTTCATCTGGAACGGTAACATTTACGGCCGTCTGGACATGCGATGCGGGTTATTCATCTAATGCGGCGGGTACGGCTTGTGTCGCGAATACGAACACGTTGACGTTGAGCAAGAACGGTGGGAACGGGACGATAAAGAATAATGCCGGTACGACATATACCGGGGAAACGAATGGAAGTATGAGTTGTACGACGGGTGCGACAGTAGATTTACCGACATGGGCATCCGCGGCATCCGAGAATAACACAACGAACATAGCGAAAGGAACAGGTACAGAATCTAAGGTGTTCCTTGGGTGGTCAACAAGTAGCAGTGCGACAAGTGGTTCATTTACTTACAATTGTGGTACGGCGGCGACACAAACGTTATACGCGGTATGGAAGACACCAACCTGCACTGTTACACAAGGTACTGGTGCGGTTGCGACGACTGTTGATAATAAACCGACATGTGCGGTGACATGTAATACCGGATATAGCACAAGTGGAACGTATAGTGGGACGGCAGGTGCGACGAGTTATAGTTACACATGTACGGATCAAACCGGACCGGTCATTACGGTTATGACGGGTACAAAAAATCATTTGACTAGTAACGCAACTTATAACGCAGCTTGGAATACTTCTAATGCCACCCTGGAGCCGACCATTACCGCAACAGATGACGGGTCTGGTATCAGTACACTTGAGTATGCAATTACGACATCAACTACAGCCCCAACCACTGGGTTTACCGATATTACGTCCAGTAACGGGACCGCATTATCGATTTCTGAACCATTGGGGTATTACTATATCCATGTAAGGGCAACTGATGTTGCGGGAAATCCTACAACAGCCACGACAAAATACTTTGCTGTACGTTATAGAATAGCATACTATGATGATTATGCCGCAAACACATCGGTAACAGACAATGGCTATTTCTATTCTGATACTACGTCATTTACAACCAGAACGCCGGCCGCCAAGATAGGTTATACTACGACGGGTTGGTGGACCGCATCTGGGAATAGCGGAACCCATGTTATCGATGCGGGCGTAGCCTTTACACCAACAATGTCGCAAAAATTATATGCACATTGGGATGCGAATACATACACGATTGCGTATGCCGGAATGACGGATGCGACCCATGGCGACAGTCATCCGACAACAGCCACATTTGATACCGCGTTTAACGTAAGTAATCCGTCCAAGACGGGACATACATTTACTGGTTGGAATATAACGGGTATGGCGACCGACACACCGCACCTTAAGGGGTCAAGTAGCAGTGATTTATCAGCATTTGCGCCCGATAACACAAGTGCAAACACTGTAACAGATACGTGGTTCAAGAATCTGCAATCTGTACAGAATGCGACGGTTACCTTTACCGCAACATGGAGTGCTAATACATATACTATCACGTTCAAGACCGGTAATAGCACGATGGCTACACAAAGTTGTACGTACGGAACAACCGTGACATTGACGGCGGAATCCGGTATGAGTAATGATACGATTTCTGGTACACATGGTTGGGCGTTCTATGGATGGGCAAATAATTATAACAGAAAGACCAAAGATTATAATAATGGCGGCACTTTGACCTGCTCTGGTAATACAACCCTTTATGGATTGTGGCAACGTAGTGTATCATTCAAGTATTATAATGGTGCCAGTGCAACCAGCACGACGACCAGCAACCGCACACAAACATATTATAACACAACGGCAAGTGCGACGGGTGTAGATGGTGTTGAAGTTTATACTCTTGCGACACAGAGTACATATAATTGGGCACCACAAGGTTGGGTATTGAACAGTACGACGAGTACAACAACTGTGACGGTGACGGATAACAAGGTCACGCCTGCGGCAAACGTTGATGCGAATTACTATGCATTGTATAGCCGTACAGCAAAGATAGCGTACAACGCCAATGGTGGTAGTGGTACAACCGCGAATACAACCAGCACCCAATACTTTAATGCGGGCAGTTCGAATGCGAATGCATTGAATATGACATTGGCGAATAACGAATTTACCAAGACCGGGCATGAGTTCACAATGTGGGCCGCGGGTTCTGTGACGGGCACAACGTATGCACCGGGTGCGTCATTTACATTCCCGAACAAGACATGGACATCGACCGATACATACACCATGTATGCGATGTGGTCACCGATTACCTATAACATCACATACACAATGAATGGTGGTACACCGATATATACCCAGGTTGAACACTTGCAGACAACAGGTACCGAGTATATTAATACCGGTTACCAATTGACATCTGAAAACGTTGTATATGAATGGAAAGCGATTGATGGTGATGCTTCGGGGGCTACATCATTATTTGGTGCCCAAGGTTCACAAGATGGTGGTACAAAGTACAGTGGTATTTTGTACGGTAATAAGACCAGTAGAAGCCTTTGGGCGGGTAGTTCTGGGTCACTAAATGTCGGATACGTATCAAATGATAGTTCGTATCACAACTGGCGTTTAGAGGTACAAAATAGGACCGCTCGTTTGTATAAAGATTCGGCGCTTGTGGGGACCAAAACGTATTCAAATAATCTTTACAAGGGGCACAATGTGTTCTTGTTTGGGAACTCGTCCAATGGTACGACAGGATATCAACTGGCCCAGGTGACCATGAAATATTTCCGTATCATAGATGATGGCAATGTTGTATTCAATGGACTGCCGGCGCGTCGTAACAGCGACAATGCATTGGGTATGTATGATACCATTACACGTAATTTTAGACCGGCGACTGGGGCTGGGATTACTGCGGGTTCGGATGTTGGACCTGTACCATCGACATATACATATGGAATTGGTGCACGGGTTGCAGGGGAGGACCCAACCAAGACAGGTTATACGTTTACAGGTTGGACTGGGGATAATGGTACGACGGCACAGAATCCTGTGATGATTGGAACAACTGTGACTGGCAATAAAGCATACACAGCAAACTGGACAGCGGTGAATTACCCGATGCAATATACATGCAGTGATAATGAGTCCGGGTATACATATAGAGGCACGGCGCCAACGGCACAAACGGCACATTATTTGGATCCTGCGCCACTTGGGACGGGTGTGACATTGCCAGGGATTGGAAATTGCCAGAAAGTATATGGTGAGGGGACATCGGATTATTGCGCGGATTGCTTTAACTTCCTTGGATGGAGTGTCGATGCGGAAAAAACTGCATTAGGGATAGTAGAAGCGCATACAGATACAATAACAACGTGGGGTAAAACAGGTAATACGACATGGTGCAAGATTGCAGGTGTGAACGATGATTGGGGTAGTACAAGTGGTGCATGTGCCGGCTTTACCGACAGTACACCGTTTACGCTGCGCCCAGTTTATGATCCAAAGACATATACAATAGAATATATGTATGCGACGGGTCCAGCAAACAATAATCCACATATGCCGGCAAGTTATAAATATACCGAGGGAGATACTATCCGTAATGCGGATCAGACACCACCAGCGCATGCGACCTTTAATGGATGGTGCACGGGTACAAATGGCAGTGGCACATGTTGGGACGCGGGTGAAGAAATAACTATTCGTGATCGTGATTATGGTGATAAGAGATTGTATGCCCAATGGGAATGCGGTATTGGATATACGTTGGGGTACACTAGTAACAATGAACCAGTATGTAATGCAAACACAATAAATTGTGCCCCGGGATTCTATTTGGAGGCCGATACCGCAACATGTGAACCATGTACACAAAACTATTACTGTGCGGGTGGCGAATTTACATTTAATGGTGCTGATCAAGGAATAGTACAATGCCCGACGCCGGCGGATCACAAACGTACAACCTTCCCAAGCAATTATTACACCTTTGTTGCATGGAATAGCACCGGGTATGCAAATAGTGCCCCAACATCAGCCGGTGGTTATTCGGCAATAACACAATGCAAAGTCATTAATTGGTTAAGCTTTAATCGTGGTAAATTGTATGAATATGTGAAGTATAATACAACAACAGAAAAATATGATGTTAGCGCTGGATCGTGGGGATGGTCAGACGTGAATGCGGGGTATTATCTTACTACTAAGTCAGGTTGTGGCGCGTATGCGTATTATCATGATGCATTTGAATGTGTCGCCGGTGGATATTGTCCAGGTAAAACACGTGTGGCGTGTAACAGCGGTAACCAGGCGACTGTTCATACAACAACGTTTGGATTGAATGTGTGTGGTGATGACACTTATTCTAATGGTGGCGCAAGTGCAACAAGTTGTACCGCGTGTAATACAGCCAACGGATACGGAAATACTGGCGATGAATTCGAAGATCACGCATATGTAAGTTCATGTAAAACAACATGTGGCGCAGGTCAATGTGTGCCAACGGTGGGCGGTCAGTGTGTAAATGCCGGCGCAGGTAACTGGTCTGCTGGTGGAACGGTTGCATATGGATCGACCCTAACATGTAACGCATGTGCATCCGGGTTAACCACAATTGGGTACGGTCATGGTGCAGATGAAGCAGATGATTGTGGGCGTATATTACATGTTGGTGAAAACCATGTCTATCTGCGTAGCGGTGAAAAGACACATCCGTCGTTACATGTCAAAATTGGTAATACGGTGTTCTATGGCAACATGTCGACGACCATGACGAATATGTCGGATGGTATTAATCATAAGTTAAAGATGAAATATAATAATGCGACATATTCGGTCTATGACGATAGTGCACGGAATGGGCTATAAAAGATAACTGGTTGACAAAAATGATATTTTTGGTATAATATTGCCGAGAAACCAAAAGGATTTCAAATGAGTAACAAACGAAAGATATTTTTACCTGTGGCCGTGGCCTCGTTAATGGTGTGGTTAATTAGTTGTCAAAAGGATCCTATCCCAGAACCGACACCGGTTAATCCTGATGCTCCGACCGATACAATTCCACCGGTGAATCCGGGTGATACAATAACACCAGTAGTCCCAGGGGACACAATCCCCGATATTCCCGGCGATACAATTTTACCACCGGAACCACCAATTGATACAATACAGCCAGACACAATAGTGCCTGGATCGGGTGGGGATACAATTGTCCCGGGTGGCGGTAAAGTTGTTAAATTTTATTATCAAGGGGGGGATAATTTTACCCCGTTGGACACTATTCGTCGTTATGCAAATGATCCGGAATATGATTCCATCTATATTATGTGGATAGAAGCGGCTAATTATTGGACCCCTTTTGGATTTCATTCGGCGCGGGATAGTTTGAGTAAACGTTTTAATATATCGCCAAAGGTTTATGGTGGAATGACGATAAGGCCAGATCAAATTGTCCCAGATGCGGATAGTTTAAGTCATGGCGTAAAGGGTATGGCGCGTTGTGATAGCGTGTGGTATGCCGACAGGCATTATAATGTTTGGCCAGTTAACAAATCTGCGCAGCCACCGCGTTATAACGGTAACCGTGTATTAAAGGCTGGGCGGTCGCGTTAGTGATATTAATACCAAAAATAAAAGCGGCACGGATATGTGTCGCTTTTTAAATTATTACGTTATATCAATATAATATTTAGTGATGTTCGCCCATTTTTTTTGCCGATTTTAATGCGGTGCGCAAAGATTCTCGTGCTATTTCACAGATGCGACCGGAAAATGTCCGCATATTCATGGAATCGGCAAAATTCTTGCTAAAAACACTGGCGATATATTCCAGTTGTGCCGGTGATATTATAAACACGTCACTTGTTATGTTTGTGGTTTGTAATTGTTTTATAGATTCTTTCACTGTCGCCCCCTCCCCTTGGTTGGTTTTATGTAATTTTTATGTATAAAACCTTGTTTATTATTTTTATTACATTATATCATAAAGTATCTTGACCGCAAGGCACAAAATTTGCTATACATATACAGACAAACAAGGAAAAGTGAAAGAAATGAATATTATACAAAAAATATTAGGCTCGGCAAACGACCGATTAGTGAAATCGTATGATAAAACGGTTTCGATTATAAATGACCTAGAACCCAAGTATCACGCGATGTCTGACGAAGAATTACGTGCACAGACGGGTGTTTTGCGTGAACGTTTGCGTGATGGCGAAAAAGAAAAGAATATATTACCAGATGCATTTGCATTGGTGCGTGAAGCATCAATTCGTACTATTGGCTTACGCCATTTTAATGTACAGATGATTGGTGGTATGGTGTTGAACAACGGCCAAATTGCCGAGATGAAAACCGGTGAAGGTAAAACATTGGTCGCCACATTGGCGCTGTATTTGAAAGCGTTATATGGCAAGGGTGCGCATTTGATTACGGTCAATGATTATTTGGCATCGCGTGACGCCAAATGGATGGGGCAGATTTATGAATTCTTGGGGCTATCCATTGGTATTATTCAACATGATATGGATGATGAAGAACGTCGTGCGGCATACGCATGCGATATTACATATGTGACTAATTCAGAATTAGGTTTTGATTATCTGCGTGATAATATGAAGTTTTCCAAAGAACAACAAGTTTTGCGGCCGTTATTCTATGGAATTGTTGACGAAGTTGATAGTATTTTAATTGACGAGGCGCGCACCCCACTTATTATTTCGGGACCTTCGGAAGATATTAGCGAACTGTATGCCAAGGTTGACGATGTCGTAAAACAATTGAAGCCTGATGATTATAAAAAGGATGAAAAAGATCGCCATGTTACATTGACCGAAGGTGGTGTTGATTCTGTGACGCATTTGCTGGCAGATGCAGGTTTGTTGGTTGGTGACAATTTATATGCGCCGGAAAACGCGGCATTGGTTATGCATATTCAACAATCATTATTGGCGCATCATTTGTTCCAGAAAAATGTAAATTATGTTGTGCGTAATGGTGAAGTTTTAATTGTTGATGAATTTACCGGTCGTGTTATGACGGGACGCAGATTTGGCCGCGGTTTGCACCAGGCCATAGAGGCCAAAGAACATGTACGCGTTCAACCGGAAAATCAAACAGTATCCAGTATTTCTTATCAGAACCTTTTCCGTTTGTATGAAACGTTGGCGGGTATGACGGGTACCGCAATGACAGAAGCGGCGGAATTTGAGGAAATATATAAGTTGCGTGTTGTGTCAATTCCAACGAATAGACCGGTGATACGTGTTGATCACCATGATGAAATTTATCTGAATAAAGAAGAAAAATATAACGCTATTATCAATCAGATAGATGACTGTCTTAAACGAAAACAACCGGTTTTGGTTGGTACGGTTTCGATTGAAAAATCAGAAGAATTGGCCGAGGTTGTAAAAAAACGCTTAAACATTACACCGGCGGTATTGAATGCAAAGCATCATGAATCCGAAGCTAAAATTGTTGCCCAGGCCGGTGCCCCGGGTGCGGTTACAATTGCAACAAATATGGCGGGACGTGGAACCGATATTAAACTTGGTGGTAATGCCGAAGATTTGATTGCGAATTTGGATCCCGACGCACCAGATTACCAAGATAAAAAGAAAGAAATATATGATACGATTGAGCAAAATAAAAAGATTGTTCTGGACGCCGGTGGTTTATATGTCATTGGTACCGAACGTCACGAATCGCGTCGTATAGATAATCAGTTGCGTGGCCGTTCCGGTCGTCAAGGCGACCCGGGCGATTCCAAGTTCTTTTTGGCATTAGATGACGATTTGATGCGTATATTTGGTGCCGCGCGCCTTAGTGGTATGTTGACCACATTGGGGTTAAAGGCCGGCGAAGCAATTACCCATCCGTGGATAACCAAGGCATTAGAAAAAGCGCAAAAACGTGTAGAAGCGCGCTATTTTGAGGCGCGTAAAGAGTTATTAAAATACGACGATGTTATGAATGAACAGCGTGGTGTAGTTTATAAACAACGTGATGATTTAATGACAAGCACGGATGTTGCGCCATTGGCCAAGGAAATGATAGGTGACGTTGTTGAAATTATATGCGAAAATAATATTCCTGAAAAGGCGCAGCCGGCGGATTGGAATATCAAAGGTATTCATGATTCTATGGTTCGTGTGTTTGCATTGGATATAACAGATATCGAAAATTGGAAAAAGGATGAAACAATAACCGAACGCAAAGCATACGATATTCTATTGGAATTGGCTATGCAACGTTATCAGGCCCAGGCGGATAAATATGGCCCAGAAATGATGCAAATGGCGTCACGTCAAATGATGCTGGGGGCATTGGATTCAGTGTGGAAACAGCATTTACAACAGATGGATTATCTGCAAACGGGTATTGGTTTGCGTGGTTATGCCCAAAAGAATCCGCTTTATGAATATAAACGCGAGGCATTGGGGCTGTTCAAAAATACCATAAACAATTTCAAGATTATGTCGGTTGCGTATATTTCGCGTATGGAATTGACCAAGGCAGATGTCGCCGCCACGGAACAACAACGTGCCGAACACGATCAAAACCTTAACAGTGCGGGTGAAGCGCGCAGAAATGCCCCCTGCCCCTGCGGATCTGGATTAAAATACAAACATTGTTGCGGTAAATTAAAGTAAAATAAAAGTTCCCGATGATTTGGGAACTTTTTTGTGTAAAAAAATTATATAAAAAATCAAATTATCTGCTTTACACAGATTTGGTGTTTCTGCTAGTGTTCAATACATGGACGGACAATTTATTCATCTTCATACGCATAGTCGCCTTTCCATAGGTGCAAGTACCCTTCAGGTCAAAAAAATACCTGATTTATGTAAAGAACATGGAATGTTTGCGTGTGCGTTGACCGATACGAATATGATGTCGGGGTGTGCAGAGTTTTCTGATGTCATGCCCAATGCCAAGGTAGAACCGATTATTGGTGTTGAAATTACATTAAATCATCATACGGCCGATCCAAAAATATTGCGGCAATCATCATTATCCAAGGTCGTATTATTGGCACAAAATCACAATGGATATCTTAATTTATGTGAACTTAGTCGTATAATGTATATGCGTGATGAAAATCATCATTTGGGACCATATATAACTTTTGATGAATTAAAATCGCATTCTGATGATGTGATTTGTTTGTCCGGCGCCCATTTGGGACCATTGGGGGGTGCTATATTGAATAATCAAGACGGTCTTGCGCGGGAATATGCCGAAAAGTTAAACAGTATATTTCCAGAGCGTTTTTATATAGAAATTCAGCGGCATGGGTTGGATGCAGAAATAAAAACAGAACCGATATTTCTTGATATCGCGAAACAATTAAATATACCAATTGTTGCGACAAATGATGTTTGTTTTGCCAAGGCGGACGATTACGAGGCTGCGGATGCGTTGAGTTGTGTTTTAGGGCAAACCAAGGTTATTGATCCGGATAGGCCCCGCAAATCGTCAGAGCAATATTTCAAATCACCATCGGAAATGTGTGAATTATTTTCAGATTTACCCGAGGCCATAGAAAATACAGTCGTAATTGCAAAACGGTGTGCTTTTTTTGTTAATGTCAAAGAAAAACCATTATTACCACGCTTTGGGGATGATTTTGAATCCGAATGTCAAATGTTGCGCGACAATACTATGTCGGGGCTGACCGCACGTTTGGATCAATGCCATATTACCGATAGACAGCCATACTTTGACCAAGCAAATTATGAATTGGATGTTATTATTGGTATGGGATTTCCAGGGTATTTTCTTATTGTTGCAGATTATATTGATTGGTGTCGCAAACATGATATTTTAACCGGACCGGGGCGCGGTTCCGGTGCCGGTTCAATCGTTGCGTGGGCATTGGGAATTACGCATGTTAATCCCTTACAATATGGTTTGTTGTTCGAGCGTTTCTTGAATCCGGATCGTATTTCTATGCCTGATTTTGACGTTGATTTTGAACCAAGTGGCATCGAACAGGTTTTGGCATATATTTGTGACAAATATGGCCATGATTCAGTATGCCGTATTATCACATTCGGCAGTTTGCAGGCCCGGGGTGCAATTCGTGATATTGGGCGTGTATATGGTATTCCGTATTCTAAATCTGACAGGCTTTCCAAAATGATACCCGCAGACGCCAAGAAGTTGAAAGACGCCATTGAAGGTTCGCAAGAAATTCAAAACGTGTTAAATATCGATAGCGATATGCAAAAGGTATGGTCAATTGCCGAAGAATTAGAAGGTTCTTTCCGAAATCTGGGGCAACACGCGTGTGGTGTTGTTATTGGTGATCGCCCGACAACCAAGATTGCACCGGTTTATCGTGACCCCGCCAACCCATTGCCATCTTGTCAATTTGATGGACATTATTTGGAATCGGCCGGCCTTATTAAGTTTGACTTTTTGGGGTTGGAAACCTTGGTTGTGTTAAAATATGCCACAAAACTTATTCAAAAGACGCAACAAATAAATATCAATTTGGACGAAATACCGACAGATGACCCGAAAACATTAGAACTTTGGCAATCTGGTATGACCGAAGGTATATTCCAATTTGATGCCCCGTTTGTTCAACAGACATTGCGTAAAATGCATCCGACAAACTTTTTGGAAATATCTGCGTTGAATGCGCTGAATCGTCCGGGACCAATCGCATTTATTCCACAATTTATTGCGCGTATGCATGGCGAAGAAAAAATTGAATACGTGCATCCGCGCGCGGAACCTATATTGAAAGAAAGTTATGGTATTATCGTATATCAGGAACAAGTTATGCAATTGACCCGTGCATTGGCAGGATTTACGCGTGGGGAATCTGATACTGTGCGTAAAGCAATGGGTAAAAAGAAATTGGAATTACTTGCTAAATTGGAAGTTAAATTCCTTGAGGGTTGTAAAAAAGAAGGCACATTGGACGAAGCAACCGCCAAAGATTTGTGGGAAAAGTTTAAGGAATTTGCAAAATACGCATTTAATAAATCGCATGCAATCGCCTATTCTATTGTTGCAAACCAGTGTGCATATATCAAGGCACATTTTCCGGCGGAATTCTTGGCGGCATCTATGTCCAGTAATATGAACGATACTGATCAGTTGGCGTTATTTGTTGATGATGCAAAAGCAAATTTTGGTATTCAAATTGTTCCCCCAGATGTAAACACCAGTGAATCGCTGTTTACGGTCAAAGATGGTAAAATCATATATGCATTGGCTGCGATTAAGGGGGTTGGGGTATCGGCCATGGATGCGCTTCTTGCAGAGCGCGCCAAGGGCAGATTTAAGAATCTAACCGATTTTGCAAAACGTTGTGCGCCATTTATGAATAAACGAATATTAGAGGCATTTGCGCGTGTCGGCGTATTAGATTCATTAAATCCAAATCGTGCCGAGATATTTGTGAATGCCGATATGATTTTATCTTATGCCGCAAAATCAAAAGAAGGCGCAAATATGTTGTCACTGTTTGCAAATACGGTTGAAGATGATGTTAGTGAAGATAGATTGGCCAAGAATCTTGTAAAAACTACACCATGGACATTTGGCCAAAAGTTAGAAAATGAACTTGCGGCACTTGGTTTTTATATATCGGCGCATCCGTTGGATCAGTATAAACATTTGATTGCGCGTGAACATTTGGCGACAAGTGCCACACTTGATGATTTACCTGACCGCGCGAATGTTCGTGTTGCCGCAAATGTTAATTCTTTTTCGCGCCGTCGAACCAAGGCGGGTAAAGATATGTTGACTATAAACGCATCAGACAGTTTCGGCAATATAGAAGCCGTGGCCTTTGGCGATGCGGTATCAAACCTTTCGGCGGTGCTTGCCACCGAAACGGCTGTTGTGATTTCTGGGCGTATTTCAAATCGTGATGACCGTATTTCCATATTTGTGGATTCAATTATACCACTTGCACAATGGGTGGCACAAATTGCCAAGAAACTTACATTGGATATTCGTAATAAGAATGTATTAGCGGATATAAAAAAGGCCCTAAGCACCCTGCCCGCTGGGAAAACCAAAGTTGTTCTGAATCTTTATTCTGGTGACAAAAAGACAACACTTGAATTAAAGGGTGGTGTGGAACTTGGAAAAACAACAATTGGCGATTTTGCGGGATTGGGGATAAAGGTTGATGTAGAATAATGAAACATATACCTGTACTTTTAGATGCGGTTTTGGATGCGATTGGCAATATTCGTGGTGCAAGTGTATTGGATGCGACATTTGGTGCGGGCGGTTATACGCGTGCCTTTTTGGAACGTGGGGCAAATGTGACCGCTTTTGACCGTGATCCGAATGTTATGGTTGATGTGGACGCGATTAAACAAGAATATGGCAATCGTTTCAATTTTATTCCGCGCGCGTTTTCATATATGTCTGAATTGTCGGACCAATTTGATGCTATTGTTTTTGATTTGGGAATATCTTCTATGCAGATTGATAACCCTGAACGTGGTTTTTCTTTCCGGGCGGAT
>CAMZFU010000033.1 GCA_947306185.1 uncultured Pseudomonadota bacterium
GCACGCGTTGAAAAGATGCATCCATTGTCAATTTCTGATTTACGGCGCCTGTGTGCCAAGTTTATGCCAGATGACGCGATAGACGATGAAACATTACGCCTTGCCAACGGGTCGTTTGGGCGAATTGCCAACCTGAAACAATCGGGCGGTGATGTTGTTTATGAAAAACTTATCAAATTGGTGCAAAACAAGAATTCTACGGCGGCGGATTCAATGAACCTTGCCAAGCAAATGGCACCATTTCCGGAACTGCATGGAATATTGTTGGATGCAATTGCAAGGTTTGGTTTGGCCGAACTCTATTCGACCGCGACACGTACAATTTACGATATCACACGCGTCAATTTGGAACCGGAAATTGCACTATTTAAGATTATTGAAGAGATGAAAAAATGCTTATAGATACTCATTGCCATTTAACCTATGAAATAGATGCCATGGCCGGTATAGATGGCGTGATTGCGCGTGCAAAATCCGCAGGTGTTGGTGTTATTATATGTCCAACCGCCGACCCAGAAGACATCCCATCGGCAATCAATATTTGTGAAAAATACGACAATGTATTCGCAACAATTGGCATTCACCCCGAACATGCGGACCGCAAGGCATCAGATTTTATTACTGATGAAATATTATCACATCCACGTGTTTTGGGTGTTGGTGAAATTGGACTTGATTACCATGGCGATGATATAAAACCACGTGCGGCACAAATTGCACTGTTCGAAGCACAACTGGAAATGGCGCGTCGCGCAAAGTTACCGGTGGCGATTCATACGCGTGACGCCGAAGAAGATACCGCCGAAATATTGACACGGTATTCTGATATTGGCGGTGTTATGCACTGTTTCACATCGGGTTGGGAATTGGCCAAGAAAATGTTGGACCGTGGATTTTTCTTTTCGGCAAGTGGCATTTTAACATTCAAAAATGCGGCCGAAATACGCGAAACTTTTTCCAAAATACCGTTGGACCGTTTGGTTGTTGAAACCGACAGCCCTTATTGTGCCCCCGTTCCATATCGTGGCAAAGTATGCGAACCAGCATTCGTTGTTGAAACGGCCAAGGTATTGGCAGAAATAAAAAATATACCATTTGATAAATTGTCTGATATAATGTTGGAAAACGTACAAAGGTTGTATCCAAAGATAAAGATTTAACAATGCCAAGACAAATGATAAAATTTGGTGCCGTTTCTGAAAACCGCAAAGCGCGATTCAATTATACTGTCGAAGACACCATAGAAGCCGGTATATCATTAACCGGGGCAGAAATTAAATCTGTACGGTATGGTTTGGTCACAATTGTTGATGGATTTGTTCAACATCGTGGTGGCAATTTGTTCTTGGCCGGGATTGAAATTCAGCGTTTGCCAACGGCGGCACGATATATCAATTTTGATGAACGTCGCCCGCGTCAGTTGCTATTACACCGTGCACAAATCAATCGTATGATTGGTAAACTTAACGAAAAAGGCGCAACGATTTTCCCGTTAAAATTATACTTTAATAATCACGGGAAATTGAAGGTTCTGTTGGGGGTTGGTTATGGTAAAAATCGCACAGACAAACGCGAAACCATAAAACGCCGCGAATGGGAAAAGACCAAAGCCCGTTTGTTGAAGAATTAATTTGATTCCATTATTTTTATAAGAAATCTGTCTTGGGGAAACACCCTGTTGGTTGTGTTATGCTGTCCATAACCAAAAGGGAGGGTTCCAATGAACAAAACACAACATAAATGCGACTGTGTGCGCACAGGCGTACCAAAAATCGGCGATGTTGCACCGGAATTCGGTGCAAATACCACAAACGGTTACATTCAATTTCCACAGGATTATCGTGGCAGGTGGGTTATTTTGTTTTCACACCCTGGGGATTTTACACCCGTATGTACAACCGAATTTATAACATTTCAATCAATGTTAAACGAATTTCACGCATTAAATACCGATTTAATCGGATTATCGGTGGATTCCAATGCATCACATATTGCGTGGATTCAGACCATCAAAAACGATATCGTATTCCAAGGTTGGAAAAATGTTGATATTGAATTTCCAATTATCGCCGATACAACCGGCAAAATTGCCCGTATGTACGGCATGATTCATGATGCATCGGGCGATACAGACACCGTACGCGCGGTGTTCATAATTGACCCACGTGGAATTATACGTGCTATACTTTATTATCCAAAGGCGATTGGCCGCAACATTACAGAAATCAAACGCATACTGATTGCATTGCAAACGTCAGATGCATTTCATGTTGCAACACCGGCCGAATGGATTCCGGGCGAAGATGTCATTATTCCCGCACCGACCACAACAATGGATGCGTTGGCACATAAATCAGGAAACAACAAACGGGATTGGTTCTTGCATTTCAAGTTAATCAGCCCCGATATGATTCTAAACAAAATTACCAATCGAAAATTCATTACAGCCGACAATAAAAAACATACGAAAAAGAAATGAAAAACTGGGCATTTTGCCCAGTTTTTAAAATACCAACGGCCAATCACGAATATCATCCGGAATATTCTCTGATTCTGGATGCCATTGAAATTGTTCCATTATAACGCGTTTGTCTTTTGTGAACTTGATTCCCTCTTCTTTCAATGCTTTGTATTGTTGATCAAAAAATGGTTCACCAACCAACGTACCGTCTTTAAATACGACACGGTGCCATGGTAAATGCCAGCTTTTCTGATTATTTGATGCATAACCGACAAAGCGCGCCATTTTTGGTCGGCCAATTAATTGTGCAATCTGTCCAAATGTCGCCACCCGCCCCGATGGGATACGGGCAACGACATCATAGACCTGATCATAAAAACCTTTCTGTTGTGCCATACGTGCCCCCTATGCCGCACGCCCGTATCCACGCATCATCATACTAACATAATTCATATTTATTGCGCGGTTGCGTTCGGTTTCTTGCAAGGTCAGCATCGCATCTATGCGTTGTTTGTATTCTTCTTTTTTCATATTCGCGTTCAATTCCAACGGATTCTTGTCATATAACTCTTTATTTTCCTCTGGACGGGCATAATTACGCATTGCTTCTTCACGAACCTCGGGTTCTAGTGGACTGATTGACGGGATAAACATATCCACAATGTGTGTGAATTCATGACGCAAACTTGTCAGAAAGTTTGACGGACTACTTTTATATGCCGGATTTTCCATATTTATGCACAATTCCCTCTTGGACGACACATACATTGCATCGTTTGGTTTTGGCTGTTCAATTGGTTTTACCGTTATTTCAGGCATTTGTGCGATATCCGCGGTAATCGTTTCATCCATTTTATTGTTCATGCGCCGATATTCACCACCGTTGCGTTGGTAAATTGGAACACGATGTTGGGCAATTTCTTTACCAAGTTTCTCTAAGAACATATTTACGATATCAGATGCCAATTTCAATTTTTCGGCATCAGATTTATCTTTCCAATTCTTAAAACGCCCCGATATTTTTTCATGATTACATGTACTCACAAATAGGTCCGTCATATAATCCGAAAACTGTTCACATTTTTGTCGGTTCATATTTTTGGGTAGCTCTTTCTTTTCTGGTTCTTTATGGCGCATTCTTGATAAATTTATACTTTCAATTGCGCGACGGATTTCATCAAGTTTTGCGTTTTGCGGCATCATCTGTACTATCTGTGTCATGGTGGCCTCCTTTGTTTTAATGGGTCCCCCCACACATTCATATATAGGTAAACAACACACATCTTCAAGGGCGGAGTCCACAATAAATCGGTTGATATTTTTTAATCAAAATAGTAAAGTTTTCCTATATCAAATGACCTTAAAAGGAAACATCATGGATGCCAATACCACAAATCGTATTCATATGGCAATTCGTGGAACGCCGTATCGTTCATACGGTGGAGAAGTTCCCGAACGAGCACGTAATTTAATGGATTTTCTGACCGAAAATTACGGTTTCTATGATGTAACCTTTATTACAATTCGTGTTTACAATATCTTTTTATTGGCAATGGATGCAAACAATAGGATGCTATTCATCAAAAGTGGTCGTCACCCTGATTTATACCGTAACGAATATATCATGGGACGAAAAATGTGGGAAATAGACCACGAACACTTCTTGGAACCATTATATTATGCTGACAGTGGTGATTATTTCTTTTTTGCCAATGAAATTATGAACGGCGATTCCCTGCAACGTATGCACGATTCTGGCAAATTACAGGCATTGCCGGCCGCAAAAAAAATGGGGTTGATACGCGATTTATATAAAATATTTATCGACCTAAAAAAATCAGATGTGGTTCATCGCGATATACGTCTGGACAATTTTGCCGTAATTAACGACAGGTTATTTTTAATAGACTTTCAATTGGCGGTATCTAAATCAAACTATCGCGAATTGGAATCTATGACCGCGTCACGTCTGCACGGCCTTGGGACACGTAAATATCGTCGCAAAACATTTCAATGGGATGACGCGTATTCATTATTAAAATGTATGCAATTCATTGGGTGCCCGGCCCCGCAATATCGCGCAGAATATAAACGCATGTATAGGGATATAAAATCTTATATTGGGCATGATGTTATCATATCATCAAAACGCGAACATCCATTGCACCGCGCATGGCGTCATTTTATCCGCCTGTTTATCCGCAAAAAACCTAAAAACAAATCATAATAAATAAAAAAATGCCTTGTGGGGATTTTTCAAGATTTTATTTCTGGTGTGCCAAAATTCTGTTGTACCAATTCCCATACCAAAATAAAACACAAATCAAACCCGTACGATGCCGTTATTCATAATGTGATATATAGTATGTAATTTATTGGTTTTCCCGGACCATAGTTTTTGTAGCGATTTCCCTGCATCTTTTGAACTGGCGTAGTGCCCATCCATTAATGCAAAAAACAATTGTTCCCCTTTGTTAGTGCCACCATTATGCACACCACAAAATAAATCTGCTGTTTTATCAGTATTCTTCGTAGAAACACTTCCTATATATTTTAGGGTTACAGTATATCCACGACGATTAATCATATACCTTTCCCCTAACACAAAGCGTCCGTTTAGACATTCAAATTGATAACGTTTTTGCCAATGATACATTTTATACTCCATGTCATTGGATGGTAATATAAATCTCGGCAAAATCAAGCAAATAGTGTCTGTCGGAAAACGATGGAGTATAGAAAGCGGAACATAATGGCGCAAAGGGTATTTTTTCCTTTTACCAAAGTCAATGCATAAAAAATCCCGCAGAACCGCGGGGATTTCAGATGAGATACAATATATCCAGAAATACTGGCGGAGATAGGGGGATTCGAACCCTCGATACAGTTTCCTGTATACACGATTTCGAGTCGTGCGCATTCAACCAGCTCTGCCATATCTCCGGTGCCGGCATTATAACAACCGTTAAAACCTTTTGCAAGGTTATATTTTATTTTGTTTTATTGCGGTTAAATAGGCGTATTATCACCATCAACAAACACCCAAATATTGGGTACACAACCGCCTTGGGTGATACGGATAATGACAAAACCTCAACCAATATAATCGTTAAAACATTTATAATCGAAGCAATGAAAATCTGACGGCCCGATAGGCGCATTGTCTTGCCCAATGCAATCGGTGTTAACACCGATATATAAATCAACAATGACGTTAACGATAAAACCAATACTTGATTAAACACCAATGCTATTAACATCGCCAATGCATATGTGATTATCGATGCAATTTTTATCGTTTTCTTTGCGTTTGTGTGGCCATTGGCACACGGTTTTATAATATCGTTTGATATGGATGTTATTGAATTCAAAATATATGAATCCAATGTTGAAACAATTGCCGCCAATGCCGCGATTATCGCCAAAAAACCATAGGTCGGGAAATTATCGCGAAAAAAGATAGGAATTGCCTGTTCTGAATCTGCCAATGCAATATTGTTATTACCCAAATATATCCCAACATATGCGGCCGCGACGGCGATACTGGCATAAAACAATCCACCCATCAACAGCCCTATTTTTCCCTGACGTGGATTTTTCGCCGATTTTATACGCAGGTTTATATCTTGGGACAACGGTGTAAATATCACCGGTATCGCAAACAGAATTATATAATCCGTGGGCATTGCGGCGAATTGATGTGTAACAGCGCCGCCCACCAATGCGCCATTATTACCAATCACAAAGCATAAAACCGGTATTACCAATAAACACGTTATTAAAATATACTGTAAAATATCCGTTCTGGTTACGGAATTAAACCCACCAAAGGACACATACGAAAACACCATTGTTGATACCGCAAATGTAATTAATAATGGGTTAATTGACGGAAAATATGGCGATAACAATTTTGATAGCGCCACAAAATTCGCCGCCACAATAAGGATAAATGTAAACGATGTGATTATCCCAATTAAAATGGCCAAACCACGGTGTTTGGACGATAAAAGATCTGATATTGTGGTACCATTATCGCGCTGATATTTTTTATATAACAATATAACTATCAATATTCCAGCGATTAAAGAAATCGGGTCAACCAACGAATACCATTTAAACATATGCCCAATAGATGCACTGGTTAAAATTGCGGCACCACCGGCAAATGTCATACTAATACCCGCCGCAATAGTGAACCAATTTAACCGGCCCTTGCTCATTGTAAATTCAGAATATGATTTCATGCTGCTTTTCTTGACCAGAAAGCCAACAATCATAAAACTTAACAATGCAACAAGTATGATGATTTGTGTGATATTCATTTGTTCTTCCCCAATAAATATACATCAACACAAAGATAAACTAGACCTCAAAATCGTAATTTTTTACAGATTTCACAATCGCCGCGACCAATTTATCTTGGTGTGATGATGTTTTCAATAATTTTTCTTCGGCCGCGTTGGATAAATGCCCACATTCAATCAATGCACCCGGCACGGTTGAACGCAATACCGCCAACGGTGCATGGCGAACCGCGGGACCGGCCTGTTGTTCAATGCCCGCACGATTAAATGCGCGTGCGCATCCATTTGCATACTCTTCGGACATTTCTGCCACCGCATGTTGTTGCAACGCAGATAATGCCACGCGAATATCCTTGGAAAAACTCTCAAACCCATCAACATCGATTTTATCGGCGGCATTTTCGGCATCAGCCAATTTCTGGGCTTCTTCGTCAGATGCTTTTTCAGAAAGTGTATAAATCGAAAATCCCTTGACCGAACGACTTGGGTTTGCATTTGCGTGAATGGAAAGGAACAAATCGGCCTTTTTCTTTTCCGCAATTGCGGCCCTGTCGGCCAATTTAAGGTACGTATCGTCACCACGTGTCATATACACTGTAAAACCAGCATCTCGCAACGCTGTACGCAATTTTTTGGCAACTGATAACACAACCGTTTTTTCCTTGGTGCCGCCCTTGCCTATGCATCCCGGATCCTTACCACCGTGGCCGGCGTCCAAAACAATAATGTGTTTTTTCGCCGTTGATTCTGATGAATTATTTGTCGTTGTTGCAGCCGCCTTGGTCGTGGCACTTGCCGCTGTAAAATCCAGAACAAGGCGATAATCATTATCGCCATTTGGTTCTAATATCATTATCTGATTTTTCGGAATTTCTGCAACCGGCTTACGCAGTTCCGCAATTATATTTAACGCATCACCAACTTGGGCCTGACTAACTGATTTAACCAATGTCCCAGATGCCAATTTTGCCGTTATAGAATTATCCGCAGGTGTGTTTGATAACTTTATTGTAAGCGTATTTTCACCATAAACCAATGTATATGATGGCCGCGATGAAGTTTCAATAACTATACGCGTTTTACCACCCGGCTGCACACCAGTACGTATTGAACGCAACGCATTGCGTGCCGCAAATGCGACACGTGGCAACATACCGGCAATAACCACACCAACGCCGGTAATTTGCAAAAGATTCCTACGCGACACTTTCATTGTATTGGTTATTATATCAAAAAATGGCGCCTTTTTCAAAACAAAAATACTGGCGCGCGGCCAGTATTCTAAATCGGATTACGAACTTTACTTATAAATACAATTTGCGAATTGTTGCGCAATCATACTCTGTTCTTGGGATGTCATTTCGGCAACCTGAATCATATAGCAACGCGTGGAATCGCGCAATATAAATAACTTGGTGCCTTTCTTGTACGCTGTTTGCATATCGTCCATCTGTGCAGATGTAAAGAACGCATTTTGCGTCAACACAGAATTGGTAAGTCCCGCCTGAACAACCTGATTTGCGGTGGCATAATCATAAATATCCGTGCGTGATTTAATTTCTTTGTAAATAGATGTGGCTACGGTGTCGTTAGTTTTTTTTTGTGCATCTGGGAAAGCAACCGTTGCCGCAACAACCGCTGCGGTCTGGAGATTTGTAAGACCATTACCAGACGTTTCACGTTGTGGCAAATTCAACTGCAGATCTTCGCCACATGCCAAATTCATACGATTCGTATAAGATGCCAAAACCGCATCAACCGCCGTTTCCCAATCGCTGCCTTTCTTGTTCAAATCTAAACTAACAATCTTTTCGGCCCAGCCCCATATATTCGCACCGACATTACCCGCATTTGCAAAACGTGATACCATCTCCGCGGAACCGCCGGCAACCCCGGCGCCACAGAAATCTGTTAATTGCGACATTAGCATACTTGATGTTTCGTTACCATATGCCAATGCCACAGAATGGCAAACCATTGCGGCCTCTAATTCCTGGCGACGTTCAAGACACTGCGGTGAATGTGCCTTGGTCAATTCTGTGGCCATATTTGACATAGACAACCATGCCATAATTTCTTGTTGAACATACGATGGACAAAGGTGTGCCGCTGTATTCAAACCGCCAACACCCATTTTTGTATTCGCCGCAAAATTGGGTAATAAAACATCCCTGTCGTTACGCAGGCACAACAAAGCATAGTTGTACAATTCACTTTCCGTCGCATATGCACAACGGCCGTTAACCTGGCCCGGGACGACGGTAATGTCGCCACAATAATCGGATAAACACTTATCAATCTTGGTACGGCATGCGGTATCAACATCCGGAACATTTACCATGTAATAGGTATTACGTTGATTGGTTTTATATGCATTCGCCAACCCTTGATTTCCGCGCAGTGTATTCGATGTATTCGTCGTATTAGTTATCATACCACGCGCAGTCGAAGCGGCCCCCGACGTATTCGCCGTAACGGACCCCGCGGAAATCCCGTACGCCTGTGTTCCCATGACACAAACACAAATTGCACCAAAAGCAGTCAGTAAACGTTTCATTGAAACCTCTCTCTTGGGTAATATTTTATCACATACGAATATAAAAGGCAACACTTCATTTATGGTTGAAATCAAAAAAATTACTGATACAATTAGGGTATGATTTTGATGAACGATACTTTGAATGAAATCTATGAAAACCTGAATTCAATTCGGGGGTTTCTTTGACCCTGATAAATTACAGGAACAAATTGCCGAACTTACACAACAATCATTAGCACCAGATTTATGGAACGACCAAGATGCCGCACGTGCATTGTTGCAGAAAAAATCCGCCAAGGAACGCGAGCTGAATGATTTCTTGGCGATGGAACAAGAATACAAAAACCTTAAAGATTTGTATTCGATGGCACCTGATGATGCTGATGTTGTTGGTGCAATACAAAAACTTGCCGATGATGTCCAACACGCCAAATATATTACACTGTTTAACAATCCGGCTGATGGCAATAATGCATTTTTATTTATTCAGGCCGGCGCCGGTGGAACCGAGGCCCAAGATTGGGCGCAAATGATTGCGCGTATGTATTCGCGTTGGGCAGAACGCCACGGTTTTGGGGTCGAGGTTGTTGAAGAACATATCGGCGATACCGCAGGCATAAAAAGTATGACTATGCGAATTGTTGGTGAACGCGCATATGGTTGGTTGCGTAATGAAATTGGCGTACACCGTTTGGTACGTATTTCCCCGTTCAACGCAAATGGTAAAAGACAGACCAGTTTTGCATCTGTGAACGTGTGGCCAGATGTTGATGATTCTATTCAGATTGATATAAATGAAAAAGACCTGCGCATTGATACATACCGTTCTTCTGGTGCCGGTGGTCAACACGTTAATAAAACCGACAGTGCGGTTCGCATTACCCATATTCCAACAGGCATCGTTGTTACATGCCAAAATGAACGCAGCCAATTTCAGAATAAAGATATGGCGATGAAAATCTTGCGCTCACGTTTATATGAATTAGAAATGGAAAAACGTGCCGCCGAAGAAGATGCCGCCAAGGCCGCGCAAAAGAAAATCGAATGGGGCAGTCAGATTAGAAACTATGTCCTGTATCCATATCAACTGGTTAAAGATGTCCGCACCGGTGTTGAAAATACGGATTCAAATGCCGTATTGGACGGTGATTTGGATGCATTTATGTTAAGTTTATTGCAACGCGGTTAATGTTATTGCCCTGACGGTATGTATATATTTGATGTCGTTTCTGGTCCTGCATTAAATGTTCCATTTCCCGAATTAGTTAATATTTGATTTGAAACCAAATCATAGAAACCAACCAAGCCATCCGAATCACGTTTTACGGGGATCGCATTTAACAAAAATACACCATTTTCATCCATTAATTGCAAATACCAAACATTACCAACGAACCTACGATCCGACGCGGACGATGCACCACATAATAAACGTACCTTATCGTTTGATGTGGCATTACTTGTTACCCGTTCAGAATTTATATTATTTACCGTTCCACGCCAATAACCTGTTTCATCAATGCGTGTAAAATTGAATTCACCGACACTGGACGATGGTACTTCTGACACATTATACCAATATCTTTGGTTATCGCCTCTCTGCAAAGTACCATAAAATGTGTTAAGGTCATTGGAATCCGATCCAAATATTATCCTGTTCATACCGCTATAAACTGTTTGTTGTGCGCGGCCGCGAAAACCATAAACAGAACCCCATGAAACATTTGTTAAAATACATGGACCTTCTGTGTTAATACTAACATACTCTAAACGCGTATATCCATCAGGGATGATTTGTTGTGTGGTTTTATTATGTATTCGCCAAATCAAGCATCCTTCCTCATCAGATTCTTCGCAAATAAATTCTGTTTCCAATGCATTTTGTATTCCGGCATCCACCGTTCCCACGGTCACCAGGTTATTTATTTGTTCGTCATATGTACCTGTCTCTTGGTAAATTCCTTTGGTTTCAATAACACCTTGGGTATCAGTATGTGTCAATACAGTATTTGTATTTATAGCCGGGACCTTGTCTTGTTTCTTGGCCACTTCGGTATCAACATATTTTTTAGAAGTGATTGTTTTATCTGCATATGCAACAAACGAAAACATAATAAAAAACGTGATAAAGCTTCGTCTCATCCTTTTCCCTTTTGTGTTTAATAACCACAAAAAACCACCGGAAAAATCAGGTGGTTGGAGGTTCAAGACTATCTTCCGAGAAATAGTGGACTTATTCAATATATTCGTCGCCCTCCAACCAGGCGGTTGGAGGTGTTTTTTGTCCCCACGGACACTCGGAATAATGGGTCTTGAATCCCAAGCCAGCAGAACACCTGCCGACAGTGACATCTTAGTAAAATAATGTCATAAGAATCAACAAAAAATATCAGTTAAATTTTAAGTTTATTACAACGCGGTTAAAAAATACAAATTCACTACAAAAACGGTTGCGTACTAACCACTATCATACCCACTTACACTTACCACTATCCACTAACAACTAGCCCAGAGCACTCTCTATTGTCATACTATGCTTTTTCGACGTCACCCCGCTGAAAAGCGGGGTCTCGTTGCTATCAGGCGGTAATAAAGAGACCCCGCGTCATAGCGTGGGATGACGTTTTTAACAATATATTGTTAATCAACCACCGGCCCCGCACCAAAAGTGCCAGAACCCGCATTCCTAAAGAACGCCCGTGATACGGTATCATACATACCAACTTCATTACCATATTTCGCAGGAATAAGTTGTTGAATCAAGTTGCCGTTACTGTCCCAAACCTTGTAAGAATAATATTTTGATTTTGCGTTACTTATTGGTGTTGTTCCACCTGGATTAATGGTTCCCAAGAACAAATTATAATTAAATACAAACGATGAGCTATGCCCAGATGTTCTGCCTTTGTCTACTCCATCCCAATAAACTTCACCATTAACTATCCTCAATAAATGCCTATTTGTATCTATCGCTGGTAATTGAACAAGAGCGCTCCCATTTGCTTGTGACTCCCAGCGAACCGCCCATCCACTCGACCACGTAAAACTCATATTTTGGCCCTGCCAGGCACTCTGGTTAAACACACCCCAATTACGGAAATTGCCGGCTTCTGTTTGTTGAAAATCCAATTCATATGTATAATTCATATGGCCACGCATTCCTGTATCAATCCATTGCGTTCCAGAGGTTTGAATATATGCAAGGCGTGTATATCCCGCGGGCAATGTTATCGTTTCGCCGTATGCCGTTTGATCAACGA
>CAMZFU010000034.1 GCA_947306185.1 uncultured Pseudomonadota bacterium
AAATCGGCATAAATATATTGTATAACGCATTGTATCCCGCGTGTCCCTGTTGCAATTCGGCGGTAATTATTTGCGCATGTTCCAAAAAAGCTTCATCTGTTTTTGCCAGCGCCGCCGCCGATGGGTAATAAGTGTCTAATTCGGCCGGATCAAATGTGTATGAGGAATAATCGCCATTTGGGTTAAAATCCGGTTGAAAGAACGGCCAATCCGGGTGTAATTTTTCAATCCACGCAATAACAAATCCCATTGAACGCCCCCAATCGCCCATATGATTATAAGAAATCATCTTATGGCCCAACGCACGACCTAAACGGTACAGCACATCGCCCACAATGGAAGTACGCATATGCCCAATGTGTAACGATTTCGCAACATTATATGCGCCATAGTCCATATCTATGACCATTGTCTTTTCCGCGGGGGTAATGTTTTCGGCGGTTTTGACCGCGTCCCACAAAAAATCATTTTTAACGAATATGTTTATGAAACCTGGCCCTGCGATGGATGCGGATTCTATAAAATCCAAATCTGAGATTTTGTTGATGATTTCGCCTGCCAATTCACGTGGGTTTTTGCCTGCGCTTTTGGCCAATACCATTGCGGCATTCGTGGAAAAATCACCGAATTCGCGATTGCGTGGTACTTCTAACTTTGCGTCAAATCCAAGTGTTTTATTTAATTTTTCAGATACGTATTTATAAAGGTTCATTTTTTGCTCTCCTGATACAACATTAAATTGGTAATACAACACGAACACGTAAACCGCCCATGTCACTGTTTTCCAAGAATAGTTGGCCACCATGATTTTCAATTGTGGTTTGCGCAATTGATAAACCTAATCCAGTGCCCCCAGTGTTTGGTGCACGTGCATCATCAAGACGCACAAATGGACGTAACGCATCAGCCTTTTTATCATCTGGGATACCGATACCATCGTCTTCTATTAATATAGTTGTTTCGTCGCGCGTGTCAATTTCGGTTAATTTTATTGTGTTTTTGGCATATCGGGCCGCGTTTTCTATGATATTGCCGAATGCCCGTGCAAGTGCCATTGGTCGTGCATAGAATTGAACCGGATTATCAGGAAAATTCGTGATAATCTTTTTATCAGGCGCCGCGTCACGTGTGATGCGCAATAACATCGGTGGCAATTCGGTTGTTTGTTCAATTTCTGGAATTTCACCACGTGCAAATGCTAAATATCCATTTATCATTTCTGACATGCGGTCAATGTCTGATAATAACGCGTTTTTATCTGCACCGTCTGTTTCAATGGCAAGACGCATCCGGGTCAGTGGCGATTTTAAATCGTGACTAACTGCGTTTAACATATCTGTTCGTGTACGATTATATCGGTCAAGCCGTTCTTTCATTGTTATCATGGCGATTGCAGCATCGCGAAGTTCTTTTGCACCCATTGGTCTGAAGCCGGGGGCTTCAAGGCCGCGACCAAAACGATTTGCGGCATGTGCAATGTTGCGAACACTGCGATTATGTATTATTAAAAACGGCGATATAAGCAGAGATGCAATTAATATTGCACCAATTAACCATATTATAAATACCTCGGTACTGGTGGAATAAATACGATACATACTGGCCTTAAATGTGGCGGTTCGGCCGTCTTTGGTTGGAATATCGACATAAATTGTGCGCGGTTCACGGTCGACATATATCTTTGCGCGACGTTTTATACGCTTTGATAATTCTGATGCAAGTTGCCCCGTTTCACGTGAATGATTATCGGTGCGTGGTGGGCGACTGATTTGGGTGTCAATGGATACGTCTATGCCGACATCATTTGCCATACTTTCGGCAGCGTCCATTTTTCCAGAATCCATGAAATTCATAATAGTTGCAATTTCCCCCGCCAATGATCGTGCCATTGTCGCATGAACGCGTGACCAATGATTGCCAAAAAACACATTTCCTATGATAACCTGGGCCAAAATCAATGGCACCAAAATAAGTAAAATCGTTCTCCAGAAAAAGCGCTGTGGAAATATTTTCATAATTCTTGCCCCCTTTAATTCTGGTCTGTTTGCACCAATTTATATCCGCGACCACGTACGGTTATAATATCCAAATTTGATAGTACATCATTTAATTTATTACGCAAGCGTTTTGCAACCATCGGCTGTGCAGAAACTATATTCCCAACCGGATATGTCAGATTATACAGCAATTTTTTTTCTTCCCCGGACAGTGCGATTAACAGCGTGTCGCCATTTGCCGTTTTAACAAAAAACTCATCATCTGAAAAGAACAGGTTTTCCGGCATTTGTGGGGTTTGGATTGGTGCACGATTTATAATATTGTTCAATCTTAATATTAATTCTTGCAATTGAAACGGTTTGGCAAGGTAATCATCTGCGCCGCCCATAAGGCCGGCGATAGTGTTTTCTGCCCCGCCCATCGCGGTTAACATCAGTGTTGGTGTCATATTACCCGATGCTCGTAACTGTTTTAGAAACGTCAATCCATCTGTTCCGACCATCATACGGTCCAAAACGATTGCATCCACGGTAATGCGATTAAGTATTTCACCTGCCTGGGTGGCATTTTCGGCCGTCAGTACATCAAAGTTAGCATTACGCAACCCCCGCGCAAGCGGTGTCCGCAATGCGTCGTCATCGTCAACAACAAGAACAGTTTTCTTTGCCAAATCCACACCCTTTGTTTATAAGGCTTGGTGTATCATAGCAATATCTTGCCCAGATTTCAAGTTTGCCGTGGGTAACTTATTTGCGTAATGGTTCAACCGCATACTCACCCGGTTGAATCGTTTGAATCAGGTTATCATTTTCATCAACCGCGGCGCGGAATTGCATACCGCCGGTTGTGAATTCTGTTTTGAATAACGCATAACCTGTACCACCACCGGTGGTTGGACCTTGGGTTCCAAGTGAATAATATCCACCCAAAATGCCATAATCAAGGTCGATATAATCAATATTCACAAGCAATGATACATTACTGAAACCATCGCTGGTTAAATTGCATGTAAATTCACGATTGGACAGCATTGCCGCCGAATTGTTCGGTATAACAATGTCCATAATCGTTGGTTCGCATACGCGACTGATGCCATTTACCAACATTTCGTACGTCATATTGATTGTTGCACGTGAAAGGCCCGTTGAAACATTTACCTGGGAAATTGTACCTTTTGGAATTTTGACAAGGGCATTTGCAATCCCTGCGCGAACCGGGAAAGACAACCCCGATTGCAAACAATCGCGCGAAAATGGGTCCGCTTCACATATATATACGCGTGAATGTGCGTTCATCATGAACATATTGACCAAACTGTTAAATAAAAATGTACGCGTTATTTTATCATTAAGGCGCGTGCATCCAAAATTACGGCATATAACCATCGGGCGTTCTGCGAACATTACACCAGGGTGCGCCTCGAATTCCATCTCGCGTGCATCCATAATATTTTGGTCATAATCAAATTCGTCATCACGCTGCATGAATTCAGATTCCGGTACAAAGTTCGGATCATCCGGGTACGCATAGTACGATTGGACCGGTGTTTCGGTATAAATCGTCTGAAAGTTTTCCGTTATATACTGTGTGCCACCAAATGCGCCAGATACAAAAAGTACCCCGAATAGTGCCATAATAGTAGAGTTTTTCATCTTTGTGCCCTTCCCCTGTGTAAATTTATGGTTTTATTGTAAAACATTATTGCCGTTCGTGTCAAAGCAAAAATTTTTATTGAAATTTGATATCAGTTTGTTCTATAAAGAACTATCATAAATATAAATTAAGTATTAAAGGTGACTGTTATGGTTGATATCATAATATCAGGTGAAGCAGGAAAATTACACGCGGTTTATCATAAATCATTGAATCCTGGGGCGCCATTGGCGGTGGTGTTGTCGGGAAATCCGCGTCAAAAGCATCATATGAATGACAGATTGTCTTACGCAATGTTCCGCGCTTTTATGGATATTGGTTTTTCGGTTGTGCGTTTTAATTATCGCGGTGTTGGTGATTCCGAAGGTGCCCTTGGGACAACCGCCGATAATATGTTGGATATCGCAACGGTCATAGATTGGATTCAGAATCATAACGAAGACAGCGAGAAAATATGGATTGCGGGTAATCAATTGGGGGCGTGGTATGTATTACAAATGTTGATGCGCCGACCAGAGATTTCTGGTTTCGTACTTGTGTCGCCAGATCCGTCAATTTCGGATTTTGCATTCCTGTCACCGCGTCCGAATCGTGGATTGTTGCTCCAGGGGGCCGAAGAAAGTGAAGACGCCAAGGCGTTTTCAACACAATTGACCCAGGTGTTGAAAAAACAAGCGCAAATAAATCTTGAAACAATACGTATACGTGGCGCAGATGCGACATATGGGGCCCCGGCGGATTTACGACAATTATATAATGATTTAAAAGCATACGTTGGTCGCGAAAACGAAGATACAAAATTGTTGTAGGAACATAATATAAAATGCAAGAAAACATAAAAAACAGATTTGTTGACCCAAGTGTCCCGGACGAAATGGCGTCGACGATTCGTCCACGTGCGTTGGCGGACTTTATTGGGCATGATGCATTGAAACAAAACTTGTCTGTGTTTATATCTGCGGCGCGTGCACGTGGCGAACCAATGGATCATGTTTTATTATATGGACCGCCGGGATTGGGCAAAACGACACTTGCACATATCGTTGCCAATGAATTGGGGGCAAATTTTCGTGCTACATCTGCGCCAATGCTTACCAAACAAGGGGATTTGGCGGCGATACTTACGGCTTTGGAACCAATGGATGTTTTATTTATTGATGAAATCCACCGTTTGCCGACCGCAATTGAAGAAGTTCTTTATTCTGCGATGGAAGATTTTAAGTTAGATATTATGTTGGGCGAAGGTCCGTCTGCGAAAAGTGTTCGTATAGATTTGCCACCGTTTACGTTGGTTGGTGCAACAACGCGCACAGGACTGTTGTCTAACCCATTACGGGACAGATTTGGTATCGATTTACGGCTTAGTTTTTATTCGCCGTCTGATTTGGCTAAAATTATTCGCCGCAGTGCGGGTATACTTGGTACTTCTATTGACGAAGATGGTGCGCTGGCCTTGGCAAAAAGTTCGCGTGGAACACCGCGAATTGCAAATCGATTATTAAAACGGGCGCGTGATTTTGCATCGGCGGCTGGGCGCGATTCAATAGACGCAAACACAATAAAAACAACGTTATTTCAATTGCATATTGATGATAGCGGTCTCGACCAAGTTGACCGCGAATACATCAATGCGATAATCAAACATTACGCAGGGGGACCGGTTGGTATTGATAATTTGGCGGCGGCGCTTTCAGAGCCGGCGGACACAATTGAAGATGTGATAGAGCCGTATCTGATGCAACTGGGTCTTATTCAGCGGACACCGCGCGGTCGTGTTGTCACCGAAGCAGGATATCGCCATATGGGGTTAGAGAAATAATAATGCAAACACATAAATTTAATTTTTCGGTTGCATACGCAGATACTGATGCCGGTGGCATAATGTACCACGGGCGTTATATTGAAATTGCCGAGCGCGCACGGATGGCATGGCTTGGGAAAAAGGCGCGTCCCGTGCCGTCTGATGTTGGTTTGGTAATACGTGATTTGCATATTAAATATATAAAACCGTTATTTTTAACAGATAAATTCGTTATAGAAACCGTTGTGACCGCGGTTGGTGCGGCATCTGTATCTGTTGAACAAAAGTTCGTGAAAAAGGGAGAAGTTTGTGCTATACTTACCGGGACGGCTGCGTACCTTAATGGCGAAGGACGACCGGTACGAATGCCAAACATTTTATTAAATGCGTTTAACGCGGGATTAAAAGGATAAAAAGGATTAAAAATGAATAGTTTTTCTTTTTGGAAATTGTTTTCAACTGATGTTGTTACGGCGATTGCATCGATTGTTTTGATTGTGTTCAGCATAATGTCTTGGACAATAATTGTCGAAAAAATAAGATTGTTCCGCAAAGCAAAGCGCGCGCATTTAGTTGGTAAACCCGAAGAAGTGATAAAACCGTATGATAAAAACTTGTGGTTTTTATCGATGGTTGCGTATGTATCGCCATTTATTGGGCTTTTTGGAACTGTTTGGGGGGTTATGGATTCTTTTGCATCTATTGGTGCCAATCAATCGGTTAGCATTGGTGTTATCGCACCGGGGCTTGCTATTGCGCTTGGCACAACTGCATTAGGGTTGATAGTTGCGATACCTGCGGCGATTGCGCACCAGATTTTTGTTAAACGCGCAGATGATTTGTATGAAAAATTGGGGGGCAAATAATATGTCACGTTTGCGGCGCAGAAGTTCTGATGCTTCTATATCTTTGACGCCTATGATAGACGTTATGACGGTGTTGTTGGCTGTATTTATGATAACAACGCCCATGATGACAAATGGTATAGATTTAGATTTACCAAATGCGGGGACAACCGTGCTAACAGGGACGGATCACGCAATGCAAATAAGCGTGGATACCGCGGGGCAATATTATATTGGCACCGTTCAAATGCCGTTGGAAGATGTTGTGGCGCGCGCGGTTGCAATGCGTGGTGAAAATCCTAATCTTACAATTGTTATAAATGGTGATCGTCGTGCTGATTATGGGGCGGTTATGGCGGTTATGGGAAAATTAAAAACTGCTGGTTTTGAACGAATTGGTTTGCGAACAAAACTTGAAAATTAGGTTATAAATATGGCCAAAATCAATCATTTTACATCTGAAAATATTGGTTTTTCTGTCCTTGGACATTTAATGTTGTTGGGGCTGGTTGTTTTTGTAAGCGAAGTTGTAATTTCTGAACGCGAACGTTTTATCGCCCCCGACAGAATTCAAATCACAATGATTGATTTGTCCAAGGTTCGTGTGTCTGGTGATGAAACAATATTGTATAATACAAATGTTCTAGAGAATCCGGACAAGACTAAGGCCCAAGATAAAGATCCGGAACCAAAACCGGAACCGATTAAAGCAGAAGAAACAAAACAACAGATTGAATCTACTTCTTTAATTTCCGAGGAAAAACCAAAGGAAAAGGCCAAAGAAGAACCAAAACAGGACGAAAAGAAGCAAGACGAGGCGCCCGCTCCCAAGAAAAAGACGATTGTACGTGTGAATCGTAATGTTTTATCGTTGGATAGGACACTTACCGTATCTGTTGTGGATGCGTTGCGTGTTGCAATGACGCGTTGTTGGAATATTGATACCACGCGGTCCGATATCGCGGGAATGCGTGTAGTTGCGCATCTGACTATGCAGAAAACAGGGATGGTTAGTGATGTTTGGTTTGAATCTGCGGCGCGTGCGGAAACAGACCCAGCGTTCGCATATGTATTGGAAACTATTCGTAACGCAATAAATACATGTCAGCCATTGCGTATGTTGCCACCAAATGAGTATGCCAAATGGAAAAAGATTCAATTAACATTCTATCCAACCCAGGGCAAAGTTATGTAAAGTCACACAGGGTTTATGGCGGGGGAACTATGGTTAAAAACGCGGTCTTTTGACCGTGTTTTTATGTGATTTTTATTAGATTCATTAGTTTAATAAAATTAGTTGTATTAAATAGTTATTTAATATTGTTAATGTTTTTTATGTGATCGGTGCGCCTCTGCTGTTCGTGTGTGTTTTGTGTTGGATAAAACGGTGGTTTTTAGTTTGGACTTCTATATTTAATATCAAAATTATCGGTCGGGGGGTAGAAAACGGTTGGTAAATAACATGAAAGGTGTGTCTTTTTATAAAAAATTGTTTTAAAACGGGTTTAAGTTGGCGATTTATAGTTTTTTAATAAAATTTGTAGTATTAATGTGTTACTATCTATTGTTTATATAAAAAATTAATTTTTGTGTGCAAAAATAAGCTAAAAAAAATTGTCCCCAAAAAACTTTGGGGGCAATGCCGTTTCAGTAAGGTTATAAGCCGGATTCTGTCCCGCCCAAATCCAGTATCGTGCCGGCGGTCCCGATACCAAACAATTGGGTGGTGAACATAATTAATCTGCACATTGTGTTGCCACAAAGTGTCAAGCCCCCTACCCGTTTCCGATTTGGGACAAATCATTGGAAACCTATTTGGGGTTGCTGCACACAGAGATTGCCCGTTTCACTCAAACCGTTTTCGATTTGCTTCGTCACTGTTGCTCTAATCGTCAGATTACTCTGCCTGGTAAATTAGCCAGTGTGTCGTCCCATGCAGTCCGGACTTTCCTCCGACAAAAATCGCTGTCGGCTATGCTCTGCCTTGCTGACGTGAATATTGTATCGAAAACGAATCGTTTTGCAAATAAAAAAAGTTAAAAAATGTCAGATTTATTATTGACCTATATCTTATAACTTTGCTAAGGTTTATCATATAGGAATGGAAGTATAGGAGAAAATGTCCAGATTTCTAAGGTTTTTTCGCATAATTGCAATCGCATTTTTGTGCATGTTTGGTGCGCATACTGCCGCTGTTGCAGATTGTAGCGGTACGTCCGGTGGAACGTTTGCGGTTAAGACCACGGCCATTGGAAACGGCCAAGAATTTCGTTTTACTATCAAGGCCAAGGGTGAATTTTGTGTCGATTGGGGTGATGGTACGTACGATACGTATAATCAATCAAGCACATCCGGTTTGGCGTATATTCATAGTCACGCATATTCTGGAACACCGACCAGCCGTGTAATTAAAATCAAGGGTAATGCCGAAAGATATCATCCGGCGGATTGGGGGTGGAATACTTGTGAGTATAACGACACAGATGGTTATAGTGGTGCGTGTAGTAAACAGGCATCGCATGGTGCGATTATGTTTGGAAACCCGCCATCTTCGGTCCGGGATTATTATAATATGGATGGTTCTCATTGTACAGGAACCAGCTGTCTCAACACCCCCCAGTTTGTTGCGCAAATTGGTGATGGTAACGGTAATTATACATCTTTGGGGGCTGTATTTAAGACGCATACGTTTGGTGGTGATAACGTGGATCCTGGGTTTGCGTATACGTTTGCGGGCGCTACTAATTTAACCAGTATCCCGGCAAATTTATTTGGTCAAAACATTACATCTACCAAACCGTATATGTTTTCGCATACATTTGACGGGGCGGGTATTTCCGCCATACCAACGGATTTGTTTATAAAGGTGAACAAGCCGGCTGCGGAATGGGGTGAAGTGGCGATGTTTCAGTATACCTTTGCGAATACTAATATATCATCTATACCAAGTGGTTTGTTTATACGAAATAAACATGGTATAAATAGCAGTTTGTTTGAAGGAACGTTTAGTGGATGTACGCACCTAACACAATCAGGCATTCCGTACAATATTTTCAAAGATTTTGTTCCCAAGGATAATGCTTATAGTGTGTTTAAAAAAACGTTTGCGAATACTGGTATCACGACTTTGTCTGATGCCGCCAGAATCAGCACTTGGTTCCCGACGCCATCAAGTGGGGAAAAGTTTCATAGTATGTACGAGGGTACATTTGCAGACAATCATAATTTGACGTCGATTTCGTCTGGATTAAATATGTTCCATGTTGATTTGGCGGCGGATAATGGGTGGCGTGCAGATAAGATATTTAAATCTACATTTGCTGGTTGTGAGCACTTGCAGACGATACCGTATGATTTATTCGGTAATTATCGCGGTGGTGGTACGGATGGTTTTAATCAGACGTTTAGTGGTTGTTCTGCGTTGTCATCTGTTCCAGGCACATTGTTTAATAAAGTGACTGGCAGTGGGCACGGTTTATTTTACAGTACATTTAAAAATAGTGGTTTAACAGAGAGTCCGCAGAACTTGTTCTCTGGGTTGACGGGGACTGCAAAAGACAATATGTTTTATGACACATTTTGGGGGTGTCATGGATTAACCAATGTTCCGGCAAATTTATTTAAAGTAACAAGTGTTGGAGATAGCACTTTCCGTGGAACATTTGCGTTTTGTGACAACATCGGTAATGGAATAAGTGGTAAAGTAAATTCAAGTAATAGTCCGATTATTCAATCTTCGTCGTTGACGGTTAATAGTGGTAAGGGGTATTTCGCTTTTGCGAGTATGTTTGAAGGGTGTTCTAAATTAACCACAATAAATGCTAATATCATTAGACCTATTTCTGGTTCTTTTAATGATGCTATGTTTGCCAGGACTTTTGCGAGGTCTGGACTTACATCTGTGCCTAATTATTTGTTTGCAACGGCTTATAAGGCGCCAAAAAGATGGTTGTTCAAAGAAACGTTTGCTGGGTGTTCAAATTTGGCAACAATTCCTAATAATTTATTTTCAAATATGTCAGGGGAACTAAAAATAGGAACGTTTGATGGAACATTTAAGGAAGATCAATGTGATGAAAATGGTGAAAATTGCCAAAACTCATGTGGATTAAGCATGAACACAAGTAGTTTGGGGTCGAATTTCTTTGGTATGGCCGGTGGTAATGTTACTGGTATTCCAAGACCATACATATTTAGAAATACTTTCAAGGGGTGTCATAGACTGGTCGGCGAGATTCCTGATTATATATTTTTCAATTTGAGTGGTAACACGGTGCCTACTGGGGGAAGTTATGAACAGTACTTGGATTGTCCGGATTGGGACCAGTTTGAATATGTGTTGTATAACGGCGGCTGGAGCTGTGAGACAACAACTTCTAAATCAGGTAAATCTTTGTTCGAAGGGACTTTCCAAGGAACAGGAATTACAGGAACAGTTAAAGCATTTAATTTTTATAATTTGTATGGGCGTGCGGCGCAATCGGTCTTTAAAAATACGTTTAAAGATTGTACTGGGTTGACCTCTGTTAACAATTATTTGTTTAATTCTTTTACTGAAATTACCTCGTATGATTCTGACTCTGCATTTGAAGGAACATTTGATGGATGCAGTGGTCTTTCCAATGATATATCGTCTTTGCATATGTTTAATCGCATCGGGGATGGTGGGGATTCGAGTTTGGCCCCTAATGTATTTAAGAATACTTTCCGTGGATGCACCAGTCTAACAGGGAGTTTGCCAGACGATTTCTTCGGAAAGGCCGGAGGTAGTGCCGCAGGCGCATTTGTTGGAACGTTTCAGGGTTGTACAGGATTGACGGGTTTTGTTCCAAAACCTGTGTTTGCGAATATTAGTGCAAGCGCGGGTGGCAACAGTGCCGGTGTTTTTACTAATATCTTTGATGGTGCAACAAATATGGTGACCGACTGTTACGATGCCGGTTATGCCCCATCAACAAGTGCCGATAGATGCCATAGTTTTGAAAATGTGGCAACATGGGGCAATGGTAATGGTAATGAAATCGTGCGTTGTTGTGGTGAACCGTTGGATATGCGTACAATCACATATAATCCGGGGGCTGATGATGCAACACCACAAACACCGTTCACGCAACGTGTTGAATATGAACACGAATTTATTACATTCCCGATAGGATCGTTCTTGAAAGATAATGCCATAATGACCCAGTGGAATACCGTCAGTGGCGGTCAATTCTCAACCCCGGGTGGTACTTATCGTATGTTGGAATCTGGTGATACGGTTTTAGAGCCAAATTGGCAAGATTGTAACTGTAAACCAGGGTTGGGCGTTGATAAATGTGAAACACGCAGTGTGACGGCAAACGCTGAAAATTCTTGTGTGGCCGAAGTCATATGTAAACCTGGCTATACTAACCCAACGTCCAGTTGTAGTGGGGCTTTGTGCGAGTCGTCTTGTGAACCAGAAATTTATACAATTACAGTAGATTATGACGGGGGAAACCCAACGGGTGGTTCAAGTTATGTTGTTAATACGTTGTATTTGAAATATGGTGTTGGTTTCTATGCCAGCCTTGCTGCGGCAAATGCGGATACAACGAATACAAACGCATTGGGCAATTTGGCGGATATTACGGGCGCCAACTTTAATAATACGTATAAACCGGTCAAGGGTAATAATGCGTATCAGGGTTTTTATGCACCATACACAGCAACATCATCCCAGACTAATGACCGTGGTGGCATAGGTATTAGTTATGCTGAAAGTCAGGTCATAAATCGTAGTGGTAATTTTACCACAGGTAGCAGCAAGTTCACAACATCAAATGCAACAATTACCGCGCGATATGGTGATCCGATTTATACGATAACCCTTGATCATGCTGGGGGGACCGGATCAGGATTGTATACCCAATTATTCTTGCGTTATATTAATCATGTGCCACATTTTTGGGAAAATTATGAATTGGCTGTTGAAGATACGAATGCCGCCAGAGATTTAGACGATATTAGAGGGCATTTGCCGACATGGGATGGGTACAGTTTTAGGGGATATAATTTACCCGATCAAACAAACAGAATTACGGACGATATTACGATAACCGCACAGTGGGAACCTATTCGTATTCCGGTTTGCTTGTACCATAATGGTGCCACGAATGCGTCGGCGTTCCATGATAAAGTTTGGTTGGAATATAATACCAAATATTATATGAACAATAATGGTGGACCTGGGTCGGAAATACACTATGTGGACAAGCAGACAGATAATGGTTCTG
>CAMZFU010000035.1 GCA_947306185.1 uncultured Pseudomonadota bacterium
ATGTCGCATTCGGGAAAAACAGGTTTTCCGGAATCGATGTTAAACCGGTGCAACCCCGAAATGTGCCGGAAAACATACCTTGTGCCCCGGTGGTATAAGTACTAAACAGTGTTGCCGGAATAGAGACCAGGTTCGTTGCACCTTGGAAAGTCCCCCCGAAACTTGGTCGATTGTAGAAAGTGTCGCTTATGTGTGGGAATAATTTGGAAAGATCACCCGATATGGTCGCAATCTTTGTCGCCGAATTATTTGAAGATTGATAAAAACTTATCGCTGATTCGGATACAGAATACATTGTGGGGGTGCCAGCGAATCCAATCGTTTTTACCCCACCGGTTGAATAGGCACATGTATATGTTGAGCCGATCAGGCTGGAACGTGAGATTGTATTGCCAGAAACACCGCCGCCACTCAACACACCATCGGCCCCGCAATCAACATAGAAAGTGCCCGTAGGAGCTAAACTGAATTGGAATGTGTCGTTTTCTGACAAATTTGTTGTTGTTACATTGAATTTAGATTCAACCCATTTCGCATAGAACGTTTTGTTACCAGCTGTATCTGTACCAATTATTTGTGTCATAGAACAAATTGTAAGGTCGCTATCTTTACACCATCCTAGAAACACAGACCCCGCTTTGGTCGGTACGCCATCAATCGTTGCACCCGTTCCATAATTATACGTCGTTGGAGCATTTTCATAATTTGTACCGCCATTCATTTCGTATGTTATAGGTATATCATGTGTGGGTTCGCATGTATCGTATACTGAATCAAAATCCAATCTTGCGTCGGTGAAAAGTTGTGGACGATATGATGACGATGATGAAGAAAACATAGAACTACAGGTACTAGAGCAACTTGATTTACAATTTTTAGAGCTAACGCTATTAACTTTAACGCCTAGGTTGGAAAATGCCTGACTGTGTCCATAGTTGGTATATCCAGTTAGATAGCAATAGCAACCACTATTGCAACCTGTTGAGTATGTTATAGAACCCTTGTCACCATAGGACACGCCCCCAGTAACCGCCGTACCAGCGGTGGTACCAATAATGCTTTCCAAATCTGGGCGTGCCGTACCGTACCCACTGTCGCATGTAGTCATATATGTACAAACGTTATCTATAACTGTTATGGTACGTGTTCCATTATCAAGCGTAGCATTCGGACATTCAGTCCATTTTGCATAGAAAGTTTTGTCGCCGGTTGCATTCGCGTTAATGGTTTGTGTCATCGCGCAATTTGTTAATTCGCTATCTGTGCACCACCCGTCAAAAGTATATGCCTCCTTGGTTGGGATCCCGTCAATCGTTAATGGGGCACCTTCGGCATACTGGATCGGGGCGCCATTATAATTGGTCCCACCATTCATTACATATGTGATATTAGACCCATTACCGAAATACGCGTAAAGTGTGTCTTTGCCGTAAATAAGTTTGTTTACAACAAAATCACCATTTGCATTTATCACTTTTGTGCCCGTGGCATTTTCACCCGTATAGAACCCGCTAAACAGTTTTCCGGATTTCGTTGGTAACGTGGTTATGGCGGTAATTTCATTGTTTCCGGCCGCATCTGAATACCACCCGGTATCATACGACAAATATACGGTTGATGGGTTTGCGTTCGTATCCCCATTAGAGGAATCCAGCGTAATAGCCATAGGTGTTGTTTCTATACATGAAACCTTGCCATACCATGTGGTGTTATAATTGGTGCCCTCATAGCCAGTGAAATACTGCGTTGTTCCAGGATAGTCATCGCAACTGGTGGCGACCTTGGTGTTATAGAAGGTACTAGTCCACATATTGGTGGATACTGGCGCCCCCCTTGCAATTAACCCAGCAAATGTGGTTGGTGGAATATACCCCTCCAAATTCGTGCAACCATTAAATGTGTATTGAAACATATAGTTTGCACCGTATGTACCAGATGAAGCTGAACTAATCTTACTAAATAAATCCGCTGGGATAGAAGTTAACCCTGTACAACCAGAAAATGTGGAGTCAAACATAGATTCTTGCCCCGCCACTGATGTGGCATTTGGAAAGAATAGCCCCGTTGGTATAGAAGTTAACCCCGTACAACCAGAAAATGTAGCCTTAAACAGATTAGTTGCTGGACTGGTAATTTTACTGAATAAATCCGCTGGAATTGACTCTATACCTGTGCAACCATAAAATGTTTGCATAAACATTGCGTTTTGTCCTGACACAGATGTCGCATTCGGAAAGAACAGTCCTTCTGGTATGGATGTTAACCCTGTGCAACCATAAAAAGCCTCTCTAAACATATTGGTCGCACCATTGGTATAAGTACTAAACAGAGTTGCTGGAATAGATGTTAAGTTTGTTGCACCCCTGAAAGTCTGATAGAAGCGTGGTTGGTAACCACTGCTACTGCTTATATATGGGAATACCGTAGACAAATCTCCAGATATAGACATAATCATTGTCGAAGGATTATTAGATGAGTAATAAAAAGCGATTGTCGGGGTTGTTGTGCTCGTATTATATTGAGTTGCGGTGCCACCGAAACTTATCGTCTTTTGCCCGCCGGTTGCGTACGTACAAGTATAGGTCGCTCCTGTTGTATTGTTGCGAGTAATTGTGTTCCCGGAAACGTCGTTGATAGTGCTGGATAGTATGCCGTCTGCACCGCAATCAACATAGAATGTTCCCTTGGCGGATAAGCTAAACTGGAATGTGTCATTCGCAGATAATTCGGTTGTTGTTAAACTGAATTTCGCGGTTTCGCATTGTGTCCCATCCCCAAATACATCAATCTGATTGGATGTACACGTATCCGCATGCGCCACACTAGTCGTACCAAAAAACAGCGCACACGCCAAAAATCCAGCAAAAATACAACCAAATAAACGCCGCAAAATCATTCCTTTTTCCCTCATTTTGATATTCAATACCACTCTTCAAAGGCTAGTTTAGAAAAATTATAGTTGATGTGGCAAGTACTTTTTTTAATAAATTTGTATAATTTTTTCTTGATGGTTTTTTTCGCGGTTTTCTGCGAAAAATTATGATTTAATAAGTAAAAAAATACCCCACATAAAAATCACCCGCGAAAATGTTTTGTTCATTTTCGCGGGTCCCAATAGTGCGGGGTAATATATTATTGTTTTAACGATTATTTTTCAGAAAAATCTGCATCACGTGCGCCATCTGATTTGTTTTCAGATGATTCCGCGTTGCCCGCGCCAGCAGTGTTTTGCGCATCCTGTTGCGCTTTATACACCGCTTCGCCCAATTTCATGGCTTTTTCGGTCAACGCATCGGTCTTAGATTTAAGTGATTCCGCCGTTGCATCAGATTTCGCCAATTCATCGGCCAATTCCTTCTTGGCGGCCTCTATCGCATCACGATCTGCGCTGCTTACTTTGTCGCCGTGTTCTTTTAATGCCTTGTCAATAGAATTGATAGCGGTTTCGGCGGTGTTCTTGGCTTCGGCCAATTCACGTTTCTTTTTATCCGCTTCGGCATTTGCCGCGGCTTCATCAACCATACGTTTGATTTCGTCTTCGGACAATCCGCCATCGGATTTAATCGAAATAGCCTGTTCTTTACCGGTGCCTTTATCTTTTGCAGACACATGAACGATGCCGTTTGCGTCGATATCAAAAGACACTTCAATCTGTGGCATTCCACGTGGGGCAGGGGCAATACCTTCTAAATTAAACTGTCCCAATAATTTATTATCCGCCGCCATGTCGCGTTCACCTTGGAATACACGGATGGTCACGGCCGATTGATTATCTTCGGCGGTACTAAACACCTGTGATTTCTTGGTTGGAATTGTTGTGTTGCGGTCAATAAGGCGCGTAAACACACCGCCCAATGTTTCAATACCCAATGACAATGGGGTAACATCCAATAACAGAACGTCTTTGACATCGCCCTTTAACACACCGCCTTGAATTGCGGCACCCATTGCAACAACTTCGTCCGGATTCACACCCTTGTGCGGTTCGCGCCCAAAAAATTCTTTAACCGTTTCAACAACCTTTGGCATACGGGTTTGACCACCAACCAAGATAACTTCATTGATTTGTGATTTTTCGATACCCGCATCTTTCAATGCCTTGCGACATGGTTCAATGGTGCGTTCAATCAAATCATCAACCAAAGATTCCAACTTTGCACGTGTTAATGTTGTATTGAAATGTTTTGGACCCGATGCATCCGCCGTCAAGAAAGGCAGGTTAATATCGGTTGATGTCTTGGACGACAGTTCAATTTTCGCCTTTTCTGCGGCTTCTTTCAAACGTTGCAATGCCAATTTATCGTTCGATAAATCAATACCGGTTTGAGATTTGAATTCTTCAATTAAATATTTCAATACACGGGCATCAAAGTCAGAACCGCCCAATGCCGTATCACCGTTTGTTGATTTTACTTCGAATACGCCGTCAACGATTTCCAAAACAGACACATCGAACGTTCCACCACCAAGGTCATATACTATAATGGTGCCGTCTTTGTTTTTATCCAAACCGTATGCCAATGCCGCGGCGGTTGGTTCATTTACAATACGCAACACATTTAATCCCGCAATACGACCGGCGTCTTTGGTGGCCTGGCGTTGTGAATCATTAAAATATGCCGGCACAGTAATAACCGCATCGGTTACCGTTTCGCCCAAATAACTTTCGGCATCTTTCTTTAATTTTGCCAAAATCATTGCGGAAACCTGTGACGGGGCATACTTTTTACCGTCTATTTCCACCCACGCGTCACCATTATCGCCGGCAACAATTTTATAAGGAACGCGCCCCATAATTTCTTTAACGGCAGGGCTATCAAAACGCAACCCCATTAAACGTTTAATTTCATATATTGTATTTTCTGGATTGGTTACAGCCTGGTTCTTGGCGGTAACACCAACCAACTGTTCGCCCCCAGATGTAATCGCCACCACAGACGGTGTTGTACGACCACCTTCGGCATTTTCAATAATTTTTGGATCAGAACCGTCCATGAAAGCCATGGCGGAATTTGTTGTACCCAAATCGATACCTAATACTTTTGACATAATTTTCACTCCTATTTAATTCTTCTTGTATGACACAGATATAGTTACCCGAAAACCCATTTCAAGACCATAGGAATAAAAATTAGTGATTAGTTGTTGGTGGAAAGTGTTTAGTGGGTAAAAAGCAAAACGGCGCATAAGACGCCGTTTCTTAACGGGCTTTAATATCACTTTTAATAGTTCATGTCTTTGGCCATCTGATATGATAAAGTCCTTGTGCAAAACAGCGCAGTATACAAATCTATTACATCTTGTGGTATCTTGTCTGCTTTAAGCGTCCCTATAACTTCTTCTGCCTCATATTGGTGGCGCAATAAATACTGACGTACACTTTCTGCAAGATCTGTTTTTTCTTCTTCTGTTAAATTCTCCAGAGTTTTATCCTTAAGTTCCGGGATGGCGGCCTTTATATCCTTAAAATATGGATGCAATGCCATCCGAAGTAATTCGGCATCAAGTGCCTTGTTCATACTCTCGTCATGCAACAAATATGTTAAATATTGTTGATTTTCTTTTGATTTGCGTTTATACATATGGCCCCACGCACCACATGACGTCAGTCCTGCCATCGTTGCTACACACCAATTTTCCAACATTATGCGCTTTTCATCGTCATACTTATAATCATAACTTTTGCATGCCTCCAAATAACTTCCCATCCACCAAGCCATCATTAGTGTCGACATAAACGCAAATCTACGTGAAAACACAGCATAAACTTTATGTTTATTATTACGTTTTAACACCGTTTCAAACGGTTCAGGTTCATTAACTTTAACACAATATGCTTCTATACGTTTGTACATAGGGGTTGTTTTTATTGCTTGTTTTGCCTTATTGGCTGTTTCTTTCAACCTTGTTTTAAAAGATGTATCGTCTTTGTTCATGCAGATATCCTTTTTATCATGTAAAAACATCCTACAACAAGGTTCATATTTGTCAAGATAATATTAGTAAAAGACCGCCCATTTGGGCGGTCTCGGAATAAAACCAAAAATTATTATTTTTTGGCAGGTGCCGCGGCGGCCGCTGGGGCTGCTGCTTTCTTGGCATCGGCTTCTTCTGGCATTTTACCGCCAATAGTGGCGAATGCCAATTCCGCCTGGTGCAAACCAAGTGATACACCTTCGGGCAACACCAAATCAGAACCGTGAACAGTGTCACCGATTGTCAAATCTTGCAAATCCAAGATAATCTTTTCTGGTAATTTATCAACCAATGCGACAACTGCTACTTTACGAACAGCAAAGTTCAGAACACCACCCAATTTCAATCCCTTGGATGTATCAACGTTGATAACTTCGACCGGAACTTCAACGCATACAGGTTTTGCAACATCAATGCGTTTGAAATCAACGTGGACGATTTTGTCGGATACCGGATGATATTGAATATCCATCAACATGGCATCTTCTTTACCATTTTTGGTTGTAATATGAAAAAGTTTTGTTCGTAATGCCGGAATCTGAACAATAGGTGCAAAATCACGACCAGAAATTTCAATCGCGGTCGGGTCTTTCTTTTCACCATAGATAACGGCGGGGATATTTTTGTTTTTACGAATTGCACGTGCGGCCCCCTTGCCAGCAACATTGCGAATTTCTGCGTTTAATTCAATTGCCATTTTCAATCCTTTTTTTGCAATTTAATGTTTTACACAACCTCCAAGGGTGTTGTGCGGGGCATATTATGAATTAAAAGTAATGAAAAATCAAGTGATTTCTTGTGTTTTTATATAAACGTTTTTATGGTTTGCGTATTTAATATCTTGATTTTACGGTCTGTCTTGCTATTATCACGGAAAGCAGGAACGTTGCCATGGAAATAACTTACAAGAAAATACCACAATCTGATAAAGAACAAGTGTTATGCTTAATTAACACCGTGATAGGTAGGCTAAATAATCCTGATTTCTTTATTCCATACGAACCATGGGAATACGACAGTATGTTTGACGAAGAAAACTATGCATATTTGTTTGGGGCCTATGAAGGTGATAAATTGGTTGGAATGATGCAACTTTATGTGTCGCAAGATATGGTTGCCGATTTAAAACAAGAATTGAACATTGGCGAATTTAATGTTTGCGAACTTGGTGGCGCATTGGTATTGCCAGAATACAGAAGCCGCGGAATCGCAATCGAATTGGGTTATATGTGTGGTGCCACGGCCCAGGAACGTGGTTTTGACTATGTCGTTGCAACGGCGCACCCTGATAACCGCAGCAGTTGGAAAACCACCGCGCGCGGATTGGACTTTGTCAAAGAAACAACTTTGCCCAATGGGTCGGTTCGCAAAATATATATGAAAAAACTGAATTAAATTCGGCGTAGAATCAGAAAACGTGCACGACCATAAGTTTTATCGCGCAATATTTCCCATTTCGTAATATCGGGAGAATAGGGCACAATCTTTTCAATTTCCTGGACAATAATGGTTCCTGGTTGAACAATGGATGCCAATTTATTCACAAAATCTATTCCGACCGTTGCGTTTTCATATGGCGGGTCAATAAATACCAAATTTACATTATTTCCGTATTGTTTCGCTACCTTTGGCGCGTCAGCCTTTGTAATACGAATACGATTTGCCGCAATATCAACGGTATTTTTCTTAATTATGGCCAATGATTCATCCGAAATATCGGTGAAAGTCACCGTTGAATTCGGATAACGGGAAAGGGTCTCGACGCCCATGGCACCACTGCCCCCGAAGGCATCCCACGCGACAATCTTATCACCCGGACCAAAAATCCCGGCCAGCATATTAAACACCGCGCCACGCGCCATGTTTTGTGTTGGACGGGCGCAGGCAGGCAGACATAATTTCCGCCCGTGATATGTCCCAGAAATAACTTGCAAATTAGAATCCATAGTGATAATTTTACAACCATGAATATTATGAAGCAAGTTTTAAATTTGGCGCGGCGTGCCGGCGAAAACGGGGATGTTCCCATTGGGGCGGTAATTGTGCGTGATGGCAAAATAATTGCGCGTGGTGAAAACCTGGTTCAACGGAAACAGAACCCAACCTTGCATGCGGAAATTGTCGCAATAAACCGCGCGTGCAAGAAACTTAGACAAAAGTTTTTAGACAATTGTGATATTTACGTTTCATTGGAACCATGTGCAATGTGTGCGACTGCAATATCATTTGCCCGTATTCGTAATATATACTTTGCCGCAACAGACGAAAAGGGCGGGGGTATAACATCAAATGCGCGTATTTTTGATACAGATAAACACCTGTGGCATCCAAATATAGTGCGATTGCCAGAATATGCGGATGAATCCGCCAAGTTGTTGCGAGATTTCTTTGTTAAACGTCGTGAACCCCAAAATGCATAATTAGGCAATTTTCTTAAAATACATTTGACAACGTATAATATATGTCTATAATTTGCGCATAACAGACAAAAGGAATATATAATGACAGGATTCAAGAAAATCTGTATTGTCACAAATGTACAACGTAAGAATAATACCGAGATATTAACATTGATGCCAGTTTATGAAACCAGACACAAATTTACAATTACGGTTCCAATGCATGATGAAAGTATTTTTGATGGACAACCCGACCTTGTTGGGGAAGTTTCAGGATATTACAAGGGACAAATAATTAATCTTGATAAAAATGGTAAAATCACTGATAATGTTTATTATAACACAAAATCTACAACTTATGAAATAGTCACTGTAACCTGTGCCGAGGTAATTGAGAAACCAGATGAAACGTCTATCAACGGAATGCCGACCGTTTCTATGGAACCCAAATATAGTAAAAAAATCACATTAAAAGGTCCAGATTTAACAAGACGAACAATATGGGTAGAATCAGATAACGTACATTATGACACGGACCGTTTTGATACTGTTTTGGTCAGTTGGTCGAATTCTTTTGATTGCAAAATTATCCGTAATTTTACCCTGGAAGAAAAACTGGCAAAATTGTACCAAGAAAAGCCATTGGTTAAGATAATGCATTTAGGGCAAAGCAAATAAGATTTTATCATGATACGCAATAATTGGATCATAACAGACAAAGATTCTATCCGTGGTGTAAAGGGATTTTTTCGCTATACTATTATGCCTGTGGATGCGGAATCGGACAGTTGTCTTGACGAAGACGACCAGGCATACAGCGAATGCATAAATTCAAAACGAAATCTTGCTATTGGCACCTATACAAATGATGAGTTAACACCATTGCAAGAACTTTATAATTTACGTAAGGCAAATACAGACATTGCCACCATAGAATACACACAAATTAATATACACACAATGGACGCAGTTAGACTGGCCGTTTTTGGACGTCAATTTGGAGAGTTTTATTTTTTAATGGATCCTGAACATATGCCACTTAAGATACGACGTGGCGATCACATTATGATAGAGCGTACGTACGACACATCAAATATTCGCGAAATACATGATCCTTGTGATGAGGATGATGACGAGGATGATGAAACGCCAACAGAACGTCCCCCCGTGGTAGGAGTTCCAATATTTCATCCTTTATATAATATAACAACCAAACAAAAATCTAAATATTTTGTAAGCATGGAAGAAATGCCCGAAGATTGGGATAATGTGGTGGTATTAGATAAATCCCCTACAGAAAGTATGAACTATAATATATGTAAATATTTATTAATACACAGCAGAAAATTCAGACGTCATATCAGTTTTTGTGTTGAAGAATATACCCCAGAATTTCGTGCAAAGGCCGGCGACAAAATATTATTAGAAAAATATTGGAACAAAAATACCGAACGTAATGAATACAGAATCTTGTCCAATTTGACAATTGATTCTATGCGTAATAAATTCTTAATAAACACCAAGTAAAAACATGCTAACCAATAAATGGATTATTGTTGACAAGAAAGTGGAACAGGCCGAACACCCGTACCAGTATACTCTAATTTTTGTTGGTGAACCAAATTGTCTTAAAACAAGCATTATCAGGACAAAATTAGACTTGCAGGTTGGTGCATTGATTAAAAAGGATTCCACCCACATACAACCCCTAGAAAATCTATATAATGACAAACATACCAAAATGGCCCGGATTGAATTGGCCACATGTCGTGATTTCTATAAAAATGAATCTATAAAAGTTACTTTGTTTGGTGTGGAATATGGTATCTTCGAAGGTGTCGTACACAATCCGCTATCAAATCTAAAATTAACCCGTGGGGATATTATAACAACCGCCCTGTGGAAAAATCCCGACAATTCAGTTGAATTACATATTGTCAAAAACCTAACCCAAAAAATGCAATATATTTATGACGAAAAAGCAAAATATACGCAAGAAATGGTCGTTTTGGATGCAGACAGGGCGGGAACATTTGATGGCGTTTCGTCATACAAACATTTATTGGTTAATTCGCATTCCGGTCATTATTCCATAATTGTTCCATCAACCAGCAGTTTCTTTTCTGTTCATGAAAAAGACGAAGTGTTGGTATTGGACAACGAGCACGACAATTGGTTTGAAATATTGGATAACAAATCAATCAATGATGTGATGAGCAAATATGTAAGACAAAAATAAATCCCGCATTTGCGGGATTTATTTGCTTATACTAACGGCTTTCCTGTCATATCTTTTGGTTGTTTTATACCAAGCATTTTCAATATAGTTGGGGCCACATCAGAAAGACCACCGTTTTTAATCTTTTTATATACCGGATTAGACACCATAATCGCACGCACTTTGTTATTGGTATGCGCGGTCCATGGTGTATTATTTTTATCGTCCCACATGGTTTCGGCATTACCATGATCGGCAATAATAAGCATTTCGCCCCCCAGTTTCAATACCGCTGGTACAATTTGGGCCAACTGCGTATCCAATGTTTCCATTGCTTTAATTGTTGCCGCCTCGTTACCGGTATGCCCAACCATATCGCCGTTTGCAAAATTCATCAACACCGCATCGAACTTGCCCAGGCGCGGTAACAATGCCGCCGTTATTTCTGGTGCGGACATTTCTGGTTTCATATCAAATGTCGCAACCGCCGGGGAATCTATCAGCACCTTTTCTTCGTTTGCAAAATCAATCGTGCGTTCCGCATCCATGAAATAGGTCACGTGATTATATTTTTCAGTCTCGGCAATACGTAACTGGGAAAGACCGGCCCTCGCGATAACATCGCCAAGTGTATTATTTACCGGAATATCCGACAGAAGTGCAGGGCATTTTTCATTCAAACCTTCTCCATATTGTGAAAAGCAGAGCATGTGTGCCCCAGTATCCAACATTGCGCGTACAATTTGACGGGCGCGATCACTGCGATAATTACCAAATATAAATCCATCTTTCTTGGTAATTGGCATTGGGGTTATCACAATCGGCTTAAAGAATTCATCTGTCTCACCATTGGCATAAGATTCTTTTATGGCATCTTCGATTGTCAACGCGGTCAATTCAGATTTTGCACGGGCCAACGCATTAAATGCCAATTCGGTGCGGTCCATATTCTTGTTACGGTCCATTGTCCAATACCGCCCCGATAGCGTTCCAAAGAACGCATGGCCATTTGCAAAATATGGTGCCAGCATGCGTTTAATCGTGCGAACATACTTCATTGCGGATTTCGGTGGCGTGTCGCGTCCATCACCAATAAAGTGAATACAAACGCGCAGGCCCGCATCCAACACATATTTTGCGATTTTCATTTCATCCCTAACATCCGAATGTACGCGTCCATCAGACATTAAACCTGCGAAATGTACAATGCCACCATCATGTTTTACGGCCTTGATGAAATCATTTAATGGCTTATTTTTGGCCCAATCTTCACGCGCGAACCGCAACAGATATTGCATAACAACACGGCCGGCACCGATACAGATATGTCCGACCTCGGAATTACCCATTAAATTACCCGGTAACCCAACGGCGGTACCACTGGCGCGCAAAAACGAATTAGGATATTTCTTGATTAATTTGTTAAAGAACGGCATTTTTGCCAATTGAACGGCATTATGTTTGCGTTCTTCGCGATACCCAACACCGTCCAAAATACATAAAACTACTGGTTTTCCCATTTCTTTTCTCCATTTTTATATCTATGTTGCACAAAAGATAACACATGGCTTTTTTAATTGCAAAGCAAAAAGAAAAATAGTATAAAATCTGTGTAGGACGAGCGTCCTTGAAAAGTTACAAAAGGGGAAAAACATGGCGGATAAAAGGGTTACATCCAATGCGATAGACCAACATATTGGACGGCGATTGCAATTACGGCGCACAATGATGGGAATGTCATTAAAAGATTTGGCGCACGAATGCGGGGTTACATTTCAACAGGTACAAAAATACGAAAGCGCCGACAATCGCATATCTGCATCGCGTCTGTTTGAAATAGGGCGCGCATTACAAAC
>CAMZFU010000036.1 GCA_947306185.1 uncultured Pseudomonadota bacterium
CGGGATATACACGTTTGGAATATATTCAGTCAACCGGGACACAGTATATTGATACGGGAATTAAAGGGAATTTGAATACAAAAGTTGTATTAGATTTTCAACTGCCCACTTATAATGATAATGGTTATATTTTAGGTAGTAGAACGGCACAAAATAGCAACGCATTTATTATTGGTTCAAATAGTGGTAAATTTGTTAATTCATACCCGTTCGCACAGTTTGATAGTGTTAGCCCGACTCTTGTTCAGCAGGCACGTAACTTTGATTTAAATCGTCATATTTATGAACTGTCATCCAATGGGTTCTACATAGATGGAGTATTACACACAAGTTATTCTAATCCGACTTCATTTATTACCCAAGAGAACCTAGCACTATTTGGTAGATATAGTTCTGGAACCTTTGCGTATGGCGTTTTTAAAGCGTATGGTTTAAAACTTTACGAGAATAATGGTTTGGTTCGCAATTTTATTCCAGCCAAACGCAACAGCGATAGTGAAATCGGTATGTATGATATTGTAAATAACAGATTTTATCAAAAACAGGGTACAGGCGACTTCATTGCTGGCCCAGAGCTTAATTAAAAACATATTGTTAAAAACGTCACCCCGCGCTATTACGCGGGGTCTCTTTATTACCGCCTGATAACGAAGAGATACCGCTTTAACATCACCCACAAAAATGTGTGACGTTTTTGCGGGGCCCGATACTCGCGGTATGACGGCGAAAAAAAAATAACCGTCATCCCGACGAAAGTCTGGATCTCTTTATCCCCGCCTGATAGTAACGAGACCCCGCTTTTCAGCGGGGTGACGACAAAAAATTACAGGGGGACAATAAGAAACCGCCCAATTGGGCGGTAGAATCTAGAATCCGAAGACCATTCTTTGCTTTGATTGACGTTTCTTTTCGTTGCGAACGGCTTCTTCTTTTAAACGTTTGCGTTTAGTTGTTGGTTTTTCATAACGCTGGCGTTCTTTCATTTCGCGATAAAGGCCTTCTTTTTGAGATTTACGCTTTGCGACGCGCAGTGCCTGTTCAACATTGTTATCACGTACAAGAACCTTAACCATAAACTATTCACCCCCTTTTGGCGATTTATCTACTCTGTGTTATTTCTGGTGGAGCTGATGGGACTCAAACCCACGACCTCCTGAATGCAAATCAGGCGCTCTAATCAACTGAGCTACAACCCCAGAACTGTGTGGGACATATTTTATGTGTATTTTAGACAAAAGTCAATTAAAAAGTTCGGACGCGCCAAATAAAGTTTTTATTGTCCATGGTTAAAAAATTATTTAGAATGGAACCCATGAAACCAAATCTGAAACTTGATAAACCGATTGTTATGGTTGGCCTTATGGGGGCGGGCAAGACAAGTGTTGGTCGCGCATTGGCACACCATTTGGGCGTTCCGTTTATTGATTCAGACAAGGAAATTGAACGTGCCGCCGGTTGCAGTGTGGTTGATATATTCTCGCTTTATGGGGAAAAAGAATTCCGTCGTGTCGAACGCCATGTTGTAGATCGTCTTATTGATTCACCGCCGCGGGTCAAGGTTATATCCACGGGCGAAGGTGCATTTATAACCCCGGAAATCCGCGAACGCGTGTTGCAAGACGCGATCAGCATTTGGCTAAAAGCGGACCTGGATTTATTGGTAAAACGGACCAAATTTCGTGATACACGCCCACAACTTTTGAACAATGATAGTAAAAAAATCCTTGCTCAATTGATTGCAGAGCGGTATAACACTTATGCAATGGCAAACATAACTGTTGAAACGTTTGACGAAAGTCTGCACAAAACGTTGGCCAAGGTTGTGGATGCATTAACACATAACCAAAAGGAACAAAACAATGGCAAGTAAATTTCTAAAAGAATTTCGTGATTTTGCGGAACGCGGTAATGCAATCGATATGGCAATCGGTATCATCGTCGGGTCTGTGATGACCGGTGTGGTCAATTCATTGGTCAAAGATGTTATTATGCCACCGATTGGACTTTTGATTGGTGGTGTTGATTTTTCACAATGGTTCTTTGTTTTGGCGGGCGCAAATGGCCAAACATTTAACACGATTGCCGAAGCCCAGGCCGCTGGTGCGACAACGCTTAATTTGGGTGTGTTTTTGAACACTGTTATCAGTTTCCTTATCACAATGTTTGCGGCCTTCTTGATTGTTCGCACCGTTAACAAGATGAAATCTAAAAAGGCGGTTACAACACGTGCATGTCCATATTGCAAACAGACGGTTGATATAACTGCGACAAAATGTCCACATTGCTGTTCTGCATTAGAAGCAGGCGAGGTTAAACCAGCCGAAGAAAGCGATTTATCAAAAGGTCTAAAGAACCTTAAGAAAATGGTAAAGATTAAAAAATAAAAAATGCCCCGTTTGGGGCATTTTTTTGCATTATATATGTAAACACTGATTTGCTATTTTTTTCAATAATAGGTTTGTGTAGTTTTGTTGTTTAGCAATATTAAACAACATAGCCAGTATACATGCTTCGCGATCCTCGTTGGACATACCCTTGAATTGATCGGGTGTCGCCATGTTTGGATCTTTACATATTCTCTCTATTTCATCCGCCTCTAGTCACTTTTCTGTCATATTTTTTTTATCCTTTTAGTTTTATATGCGCTTACATTATAATACGTAAATATGATTTGTCAAGTGTTTTGTAAAAAACAAATGACATAAATGTGCCAGAATAGGGCGTTTATATTCGCCAATGGGTGCCCATAATATCATTACAAACTTTTAAAGCCTCTTAAATTGACAATAGATAATTTTTGTTGACATTTTTGTTTTTTGTATTATCTTGTGTGTAAAGAAACTAATAAAAGGGAGTAAAATATGCAAAATAATAACAATAAAAGACATTTGTTGGCACTGGGGGCATTGTTCTTGTTGATGCTTGCGATTTCGGGATGCGGTAAACGCAAACAAGATAAGATTGCAAAACTGGAAAACAAAATAGAGCAGATTTATATCCAAGCAGCAGTTGCCACAGTCGATTCTTTGGAAAAAATCAATTTAGGGTCCGATGCGAATTTCTGGCCGGCGATTTGGGCGATGGAAGAAGAAGTAATGTCGCAATTAAAGGGTTATACGCTTGGTGAATTGTGCACATCAGAAGAAATATCACGCATGAACCAAGAACGCCCGGGAATTAACGAACAGACAACTGTGCAACAATTGGTTGATATGTTGTATAGGGGCCGCATGGTCAGATTCCCAAGTAAGGATCCGGTTATCATAGTTGATGCAGATAGCTTTTTCTACTTTACGAATCCAAATGTGGTGGTAGAACATATTGCCACGGCACAAAAAGATGACTGTTTGCGGATTGCATATGATGCGCATGTGACTAACTGTGCCAGAGAAGATGTTAAACAATATTTCCTGCGACAGGCCAGACAAGAAGCTCAGCCGCTTTTGGAAGAATTGGAACGCATGCGGTCCGGTAACGCGGATTTGCCACAACCAAGAGTAAAGGCATATTAAAGAAGGTTTATAAAAAAATGATGACATATCAAGAAGCCGCAGATTTATTCGGTTTATCTTTGGATACACTCACAAAACGTGGGGTGAAGGTTGCATATCGTGAATTGGCAAAAAAGTATCATCCCGAAAAGAGCGATGCCCCGAACGCCAAAGAAAAAATGATACAAATAAATGCGGCCAAAGAATTGTTGGAAAAATATATAGATATATACGGTGAAGGTAAGCCGGAAACATCGATTGTGCCCGGCACCGAACAAGGCGTTGTGTCCCAAGAGGAAGACGGTTCAGCAGGCGCCCGGTCAACCAAGAAAAAACGGGAAAAACGCGCTAAAAAGGACAATAAACCAAAGATTCGTTTCAGTTTTCCTAGAATCTTTTCACAAAATCGCTTGGAATGGGCTCTAATAATTATAGCGCTTTTCTTACTGGTGGCGGAGATAACGTATTCTGTATATGACACCAGAAAATTTGATAAAAAAATGGAAGAAATAGATAGACAACACGAACAGCGCATGAAAGAAAAAAGAGAACGTCAGGCGCATGCAAAACACGTCCAAGATTCTTTGCTTGCAATATATCCTGATTATAAATTCAAAGACACATTGTATGTAACTTCTGCGCGCCTGATTAGGGATGATTGGTATACTTACGTTGCTGCGGAACTTATGGATGAAAATGGAAAAATAATACACCTGAAAGATTCAAATCAAAATGGTACGATATTCCATTCCGCCCCAGGGATTTGTGTTGTGCGTGATGGCACACAAAGAACGATACCCGGGCAAGAAAAAACGACATATGGTATGCCCAATGAACGTCTGACACCTTTACAGAGTGAGATGTGGGCACGAAGCCATGGCCTTATAAAATAAAATGCCCTGTTTGGGGCATTTTTAATCATAAGTGAACCCAAAATACAGTTCGCCCAAAACAAGTTCAGAAACAATTCAAAAAGAATAAAACATTTAGTTATTTACTTGCAAATTTTTCGTATAACTTGTATGTTTGCAAAAGTGAAAGGAGTTAAAAATGAAATGGACAATTGTATTAGCAATCATTGCACTTGGAATCGCCGGATACTTTATGTTTTCTAGCAATAAATGGGATAATGTGTTTCCCAAGAATCCCGAAGTTATCACACAGAAAGTACATTTTCACAATCGGTACGGAATAGAACTTACCGGTGATTTATATATGCCGAAAAAGAAAACCGCCGACAAAATGCCTGCAATTGCGGTGTCTGGTCCATTTGGCGCGGTTAAAGAACAATCGTCTGGTCTGTATGCCCAAGAAATGGCATCACGTGGATTTATAACATTGGCTTTTGACCCCTCATTTACTGGTGAAAGTGGTGGAAATGTTCGTTATGTGGCATCACCCGATATAAACACCGAAGATTTTTCGGCTGCGGTTGATTATTTGGCAAATCGCAAAGATGTCGATGCAGAAAAAATTGGTATTATTGGTATCTGTGGTTGGGGTGGTATGGCAATAAATGCTGCGGCAATGGATACCAGAATCAAAGCAACCGTTGCATCGACAATGTATGACATGACACGTGTAAACGCAAATGGCTATTTTGACGCAGATGATAATGCAGATGCACGTTTTGCAAATAAAAAATCATTGAATGAACAACGCACGATTGACTATAAAAACGGCAAGTACGAATTGGCTGGCGGTGTGGTTGATCCATTGCCAGATGATGCACCACAATTTGTTAAAGATTATTATGCGTATTACAAAACACCACGCGGATATCATAAACGTTCATTGAATTCAAATGGTGGTTGGAACAAAACAAGTTCTTTGTCGTTTATCAACATGCCGTTGTTACAATATGCACATGAAATTCGCACCCCCGTATTACTGATACACGGTGAAAAAGCACACAGTCGTTATTTTAGCGAAGGTGCATTTGCCAAACTTACCGGCGATAACAAAGAGTTAATGATTATTCCGGGGGCAAACCATGTTGATTTATATGACAATATGGAAAAGATACCATTTGATAAACTGGAACAATTCTTTAAAACAAATTTAAAATAAAAAAGGATACAGTATGAAAAAATCAACTATTGCGGCATTGGGTGCTGCGGCTGTAATTACGACAGGGGTTGGTTTGCATTATGCAACCGCTTCGAATGATGTGCCAGTTGTATATTTTACACGTGATATTTCGCCCGCGGGTTTGGTTCGTGCATATCATGCATTAAATTGGAAACCAACCGGTAAAGTTGGTGTAAAAATGAGTACCGGTGAATCCGCCAAGACAAACTATCTGCGTCCGACTCTTATCAAAGATTTGATTGATGAATTGGATGGAACAATTGTTGAATGTAATACTGCCTATGCCGGCAACCGCAACGACAGTAAATCACACTGGGCGGCAATACGTGAACGTGGATTTTTGGATGTCGCGCCTGTTGATATTATGGACGAAGAGGGCAGTATGATGTTGCCTGTCAAAGGTGGAAACCGTTTGACCGAAAACTATGTCGGAACGCATTTTACGAATTACCCATCGTATGTTGTTTTGTCGCATTTCAAGGGGCATCAAATGGCCGGATTTGGCGGCGCATTAAAAAATATTTCTATCGGTTTTGCATCATCTATGGGCAAGGCATGGATTCACAGTGGGGGCACATCCAAAGATAATCCATGGGGTGGTGAACAAGATGCGTTTTTAGAATCTATGGCGGATGCGGCCAAAGCGGTCACAGATTATGTCGGCCGTGATAATATGGTTTACATCAATGTGTTGAACCGCATCAGTATCGATTGCGATTGCAATGCAAACCCGGCCGAACCAGACATCCACGATATTGGTATTTTGGTATCACGCGACCCGGTTGCCATTGATCAGGCCGGTATAGATATGGTGTCCAATGCCGATGGTAATAAAAAACTGATGGAACGTATTGCAGACCGTAACGGCCTGCATACATTAGAGGCGGCCGAAAAAATTGGTGTTGGTTCCCGTAAATATAAACTGGTTGATTTAGACGAAAAATAACAAAGGAGAAAAATATGAAAAAAGTATTATACATTTTGGCAATAATCATAGTGATTGTTGGAATCTTTTTGATTTTACGTCCACGTGTTGCCGTGTCAGACGACGCAACAAATGATAACAAAATTTTGGTTGCGTATTTTAGTGCCACGGGCAATACAAAATCTGTGGCCACAACGCTTGCGGCGGCAACAGGGGCCGATTTATTTGAAATCGTACCAGAACAACCGTATACAAGTGAAGATTTGAATTGGCAAAACAATCAAAGCCGTTCTTCGGTTGAAATGGGTGACAGAAGTTCCAGACCAGCAATCGCATCAAAAATAGACAACATATCACAATACAAAATAGTGTTTGTTGGGGCGCCAATTTGGTGGGGACGCGAACCATCCATTATTGATACATTTATTGAAAGTTATGATTTTGCCGGCAAAACGGTTATACCGTTTGCCACATCAGGCAGCAGTGATATCGGTGATTATGGCGCAAACCTGCAATCATTGGCACCAAATGCAAAGGTCCTGACCGGTAAACGTTTTCCAACAGATGTTTCTGTGGAAGAATTAAAAACCTGGGCCGATGAACAAATGCAATGAAACAGGAAATCATAAAATTCATAGATAAAAAGTATAACGCTTCCCCAGAATATCTGTGGAGGCGTTATCCAACATATTGCATATTTCGGCACAAAAATAATAATAAATGGTTCGCATTGATGGGTAATGTTCCACGCAGTGTTTTGGGCCTGTTGGGTGATGGTGAAGTTGACATTATAAATTTAAAAACAAATGATGCGGATTTTTTTCGCGGTGTACGTGGTGTTTTCCCGGCATATCATATGAATAAAAATCATTGGGTTACGGCATTATTGGATGGAACATTACCATTAAAAAATATTCAAAATTTGATAGAAACATCATACGAATTAACAGAATAAAATAAAAATGCCCGTTTGGGCATTTTTGAATTCTGGGGCGGATGACCGGATTGCACATACCCAACACTTCGTGTTGGGGGCCTTCAGAGGGTTGAACATGGGTCGTACAAGAGAAGTATTAGATTTACTTAGTTTAGGTAAAAGTATTGAAAAGATTTTGCAGCGTATTCAAACAGAAGATATGTCAACCTAGCAGAAATCAGGCAAAATCGTCAAAATGTGTATATTTCATAGACAATCCTTTTTAAGGTTGTCGTATTTGGCATAATGTTTCGGCAAAAGTCCAGTTGTTTGTTCAGAAGAATCGGTACTATTTAATATTTTTCTTGTATTCATCACCCCATGCAGCCATGGCATTCAACACAGGCGATAAAGTCGCACCAAACTTAGTCATGCTGTATTCAACGCGTGGTGGAACTTCTGGATAAACTTTTCTGGATACCAAACCTTTACTTTCTAATTCACGCAAATTATCGGTCAGAACTTTTTGGCTGCATCCAACACTGCGTTGTAATTCTTTGAACCTTTTTGTGCCAGTTAACAGGTCGCGTATAATCAAAACCTTCCACTTATTACCAATCAGTGTTAAAACAGTCGCTACTGGGCATTCCGGCAAATCAGATTTTTTCATTGTCTTTTCCTTTGTTTTACACAATAGTTTCTTTTATGATACTATGTTATAAAAATGTGCCTACTTTACAAAAAGTTTATAATAGTATAAAATAAATGCGCATAGAAATAAAGGAGAATTTTATGGCAAAATATTCATCAACAAATTTTGGAACAATGGCAGATGTTGCAAAGACAGAATATGGTAAGGCTTTTCTGCACGATGCGCTTGGCTTAACATCGGCGGAAATTTCGGTTAGTGTTATGCCTGCTGGTGCAAAATCGCCGTTTAATCATATTCACAAACAAAACGAAGAAATCTATATCTTTTTAACTGGTAACGGCACATTTACGGTCGATGATGACAAGATTGAAATTAAACCGGGAACTGCTATTCGTGTTGCAACCGGTGCGAAACGCGCGATGGAAAATACAGGCGCAACTGAAATGCAATATATATGTATCCAGGCAAAAGAAAATTCGTTGACACAATTCGCATTTGCCGATGCCGAGGTTTGTTAAGGTGTATTAAAACCAAGGTGCCAAACGGCACCTTTTTTATTGGTATAATCTTTCATCACTTGTCCAGTTGTTTGTTGAAAAAATTTGTTCAATTGTATAATATTTATCCATAGAAAGATAAAACAGGAGGACGCATGAAAATATCAAATATAGTTTTTTTACTTTGCACAATAATTCCGTTTTCATCGGTTTCAGCACAAGAGGTTAAAGATATGGCAATCACAGTTAATGCTTATTATACAGGGGATGGCGACAATGCCAGAAAATTCGCCGAAGAAATGGAATCTTCTGGTACCGCGGCGGCAATTCGTGCGGAACCGGGAAATAAAAAATATGAATACTTTTTTCCAAAAAATGATGAACATACTGTTTTGTTAATTGACAGTTGGGAAAATCAGGCGGCATTGGATAAGCATCATGCATCGCCAATGATGAAAACAATCGCAGACCTGCGTGAAAAATACGATTTGCATATGACTTATCAAAGATATATTGAAGACCCAAACGGTTTTCCAGAATCAGATAAAGCATTTGTTCGGGAATAAAAAATGAATATCAAAGAAAAGTATAAAACCGATTTAAAAAATAAGTTAGATTATTTATGGGAAGATGCTCTTAAGACATATCTGGATAGTAATATATATTTACAAGCTTTTTTAATAGAAGATAAATATAAAACAGATTTTATGGTTCTTTACACGTGGTATGCAATTCGGGAACGTTTAGTCATAGGAACCAGAAGATTAGTAGAACCTGACCCAAAAAACGAAAAACTAACTATAAAATCTTTGGTTAAATTTATTTCTAAGTCAGATTTTTGTGAACAAGAATCAGATAAACAAGAAGTTAAACGAATAAGTGATAAATTTGATATGGTGTTTAAGTCTAAGGAGATGGAACGAGTTAAAAATCTTAGAGACGTATTTTGTCATAATATGCCTAAAAAAGAACAATATGGATGTTACAATAAAGATTTGATGTATATTTTGCAAAACACATTAGAAATACTAATCCAATGTTATGGATGGTTAGACGAAGAGAAGGTTGATAAGTTCCAATTAAGAACTTTAAGTCATGATTTGGCGGTTGTATATTGGAACAACATTATAAATGCTATACAACCAGATTCGTATTCAGACAAAATAAAAGTTTTTAATAAGTGGTTAAAAGAATAAAACTGATTGTAAATAAGAAATAGGGGCAAAACAGGTTCAAACAGAGAAGAGGTTAGAATTTTCTAACCTTTTTTATTAAATAGTTCGAAAGTCATTGAAAGATGGTAGATTTTTAAAATTGGGTTATCGAACCAGGAAAATCCTAGAATTCTAAACAAAAAACTGCCCCAAAGGGCAGCTTTGTAAATCGTGGCTCCACTCGTAAGACTCGAACTGCGCTAGGCTTGTTCTTGTCAACTATCGTGTCGAACCTGCGGTTCTCATCCGACCCGCCCAGATAAAAAATAAACCACGCCGTTGGCGTGTTTAATTTTTCATGGGGCGGATGACCGGATTCGAACCGGCGACATTCGGTACCACAAACCGACGCTCTAACCAGCTGAGCTACATCCGCCATGTGCGGAATGCAGTCTATCATTAAAATATTTGGTTTTCAAGGTTTTTCTTTCATATTAAAAAAATGCCCCAAACGGGGCATTTTTGTTATCGGACGATTTTAACGGTTATTGCCTTTTAATTGATTTAATTGGTAATTAAGGCTGTCTATCTGTGGCTGATATTTTTTTGTAAAGAAATCGCCAATTTGACGCAGTTTTTCACGATCTTCGTATGCCTCTTTCAGGGCCGCGGAATATTCAAGGTAACGCGCCGTGAGTTCTGGATTGGTAAATATATGTGTTTTATCTACATCTGCCATCTCGTTTTTATATTGTTCGTACAATTTTTGTGATTCTGGATTTGTAAATAATAATTTACCATCCCGCATCATTACCACAGGATTTTCATTCGGTACCTGGGTATCATAAATTTCATCTGTAAAAGGATCGTGATGAGTTTCACTTGGTCTGTGTTCAAGATAATTTAACATGCCTATGTTATTTTCAAGAGACCAAACGCTTTGTTCTGCATTAAGCGGAAATTCCATAAGTGTATAACAAGTCCAAAAATATGCCCCGCCATCAATATTACGTATACTACCATTATAATTGTCAGCGATTCTGCAATTATCAATGCTGTATATGATGCGTTCCTTGAAGTCTCCGTTTATGAAGTTCAATTCTACTTGTGTTAAGAACTTAGATAACGGATATTTATCCATAATTGGGTAGCTCGCTTCGTGGTGTAAGCTTTCCATACGAACATTTGCGGTATATATATGTCTTTTGGTAAGTTCTTCAACATCTCCGTCTGGGCATAATCTAAAACTAGATCCGTCGGGGGCGGGGATACAGAAAGAATTTTCGTCGATGTTTGTCACTTGGTATAAAGAATCACAAATGTCACGGTTTTTTCTTTTTTCTAAATCTTGTATTGCCTGCTCTAATTTCTTTTCTTCTTTTTCCTTTTGTGGATTTTGTGCTGCACCAAAAATGGGCATAAATGCGAATAAAATTGGTGCACTGATTTTCCAAATAAGGCTAAAAGTAGGTTTGTTTTTATATTTTTTCATTTCTTTGTTTCCTTTATTTTTGCAACATTTTTTGTTGTAGTTTAAGAGCCGCAACTGGATCATTTTTTGCCAATTCTTCCAATAATGGGTTAATCTGATCCTTGGCTTCTTGTTCAAAGTAGTCTCTGATATCATCTACAACTTTCATTTCTTGTTGTGCCACATGTAATTCCAATGTTGACGACATAAGATCTGCTTTTTGGTTTTTACCAAGGCATTTCAGCGTCAAATTTGGATCCGTAAGGCACCAGTGACCATCTTTGTCTATAATTACAACTGGGTTTTTATCTGGGAAGCGTATTGGATAGAATAAATCATAATCATCCCCTGGAACTATGCGTTTAAGTGCATTAACCAGTTCTCTTACGGTTGTTTCTTCATTGATACACGGGGCCCATAACACGCCCATTGCAAAACCCGGAACCGGGTGCATTTCATTTGCGCGTTTTATACGTCTTTCTTGGAACTCTTTATCCAAACGGTCTATTTCTGCTTTGCTGTATAATTTGCCGAGTTTGCAAAACCATATATCTGAACTTTGCATTATATTCTGTTCAATATCATATTCGGCATTCCATGCGCGGTTCATTTCAATATCGGTTAAGCATATTTCTCTTTTCTCTAAATAATCAGCTATCGCGGCTTCTTTTCCTTTTTGAATTTGTTCTATTTTACGCTTGATATCTGCAGTATCTACAACAGGTTC
>CAMZFU010000037.1 GCA_947306185.1 uncultured Pseudomonadota bacterium
GTGGCAAATACTTCATTAATTTAGTATTTTTTGCAAAGAAATTATATGAATCAAATTCCTGTTGGGCCAAAAATGAAAACGCCGCATAATTTTTGGGCAACTTGTGAACCAGATTGCCGTCCGGTGTTTTATATATATCAAATATTCCACCGGCATCGTTCAGTAATGTACCATTGACCGATGGCAACGTATGTGGCACCACCCTGTATATTGACATTACCGTCAATTCCAATATATTGTACAACATTGTCGTGTTTATATCTGAATCAATTTGCCATTTACCAAATGCATAACAAATCAACGGACACAAATTACATTCAAATAAACGTGCATTTAATTTAAATGATTTCATAAACAAATCTGTACCATCATCGCACCCAATATTTTGCGTAAAAATAGAAAAATAATCGCAATTGTCATTTGTTGTGACACGATTACCAATGAACGCAGTTATAATACCAAGGAATTGCTGCTTGTTATCCATCGCGGCATACAACTGATGGCCCAACGCACAATACCTATCATAATCGGCATAATTTTTGGCACCAATTAAATGATTTTTTACAATCAGATAAAAAATCTTGCATTGGTAAATATCTGGCAACGATGCAAACTGCTGCGCAAACGTCAACAATTGGTCTTCGGTAAATCTGGGAAAATCTGCGTTATCTTTGTAAAGCATCTGGATTTTTCTCTAGGTACTGTGCGGTTTGTTCTTTTACCAATCGTGCGTCTTCTTCTTTTCGTATATCGCACCCCGAAAACAAATGTGGATCATCAAAAAAGTATGTTAACTCTTTGATAGATAAATTATATGGATTTTGTTCTTTTACTATGGCATCCGTATTAACCGCGCGCGACGGTCTAAAGAACTGTTCTGCACGATAATCGAATCCTTTGCCATATAAATCACTATCTGTTTTCACCTTTATACGGATGTTACTGTTACAATAAACACATTTGATTCCTTTGTGCAACGCAAAGGCAATTGCCTGGTCTAAATTATTTATTATTGGTTCACCCGCATCGTTAAGCGACGTATTACACAATATTGGCACCCCCGTCTTGTTGTAAAATGCCGTCAATAAATCATGCAAGGCCGGATTACTATTTTGCGAAACACTCTGAACACGTGCCGTATTATCAAAATGCAATATTGCGGGGACCTTGTCCAAATACTGGGGTTTAACAACGAAATTTAATAACATATTCGGCGAACACACATAATCATCAAACCATTCTGGTCCATATTCGTCCAATACCACGGGGGCAACCGGACGCCACCATTGACGCTTTTTAACAGTATTCAAAATATCTTTTGTTTGTATATAACGTGGATCACCTATTAATGACCTGTTGCCCAATGCACGTGGCCCTATTTCGGCATTGCCGTTAACCCATACTATCACCGCATCATTAATAATATCTTGGACAATATCATCCAACGACACATTATCAACAGATTCTATATAACCTTTGTATTTTTCCAATACGGATTCATCAAAAGTCGCAGGTTGTCCATAATATGCGGAATCAAATTTTATCACCGGTGCATTTTGCATTCCCGCATAAAATGCGGCAATTCCAACACCTGCCGCGATACCGGTATCACTGGTGCATGGTGGAATTTGATAATCGGCAAATTTGTATTTTTGCAATAAATACGAATTTGTTGGGCAATTTAATGCGAAACCACCAGCCATAGAAATAATTGTGTCTTTTGTCACAAGGCCGTATTTTTTCACAATTGTGTCAATATTTCTATCAACTATGCGTTGCGATAAATTGACAATGTTTTTCATAATCGCGCTAATTTTGTGTTCTTCTTCGGTAAAACGCTTGTCGGCATTTTCTGGTAATTTAGAACTAAATACAAAATCTGCTATTTCATCAACAATCTTACGTGCTTTGATTCTGGTACTGTCGTCAAAAAATGAAACATCATCAAATTTAGATATATCAAAATCAATTTGTGTATCAACAGCCGTGGCAAGCGCCATCAACGTTCCTTCACGTAACTTAAATTTCTTAAATGAATAACTCCACAACCGGGCTGGGGATTCTATCGGAAAGATATCTAATTTTCCATCTTTGATAACACCACCGGCATAGAAATTTTTGACGTACGCATCTTCTTCAAATTGGCTATCGGGACCAGCGTCCAAACTTAATAAAATCATATTTGTATTTAACGGTTGCGGATTTCCATAATACATACAAGACATCAAATGGGCAATACTATGAAATGCGATATTCGTATCGGCAAAAAAGTCCCTATATTCTGTATTTTTTTCTAATTCTTTTGTACCCCAAATATCGTTAATATCATCCAAGGACAGATTTTCTTGATGCAACAATGTTTGCAATAAATCGAAAAATGCCTGTGTGTTGAAAAATGCTTTTGCGTGTTGTTTGTACCCAGAAATACGTTCTAATTCCCAGTATCTAACCAATTTGACATTTTTATCACCATCAAAATGCCACAATGCAATTGTCTGATCGTGCCGTAATTTTATATCCAGTATATTCTGTAATTCATTGCAACAAACAAATGTTGAGACATAGTACCCTGATTTCATTTAAACATCCTTTTTTATCTATACACAAACGGTCTTGGTTTGTGTGGAACTTCTTTTACAACAAACGTATCTTTGACTTTATCAAATTCCTGTTGAAAACTTACCATATCACGAACCAATTTTTCGGCCGCCTGTCTGTCAAAATATGGTGTCATTGGGTAAGCTTTTAACACCCCAAGTTTCTTGCCATCGGCAAGACGATGATATCCCGTAGAATAATCTATGGCGAACCAGCATTCACCTTTCTTTTGTTTTTCCAACAAGAACAAATAGAATTTATAACTATATTGCCCGAAACGTTCAATTTCCGCGGGTGACAAGTTATTCAAATCAAAAAATGATGGCGCATCATTGGTCTCTTTGGCAACAAACAATGTAACAAATCCATCGCTGTCTTTGTCATTGATAACCTCAAATCTGCCGGTATCATTTAATAATTGTTTTAGATACTCTGACGTATCCATCAAATTGCCAATAATTTTCTGAAAACCCTTTACCCCGAACGTTTTTAGATTAACATACGCGGCAAGAGGCCCATTAAGCGGTCGCGACAATTCCAACGTATATTGAAATGGTGAATAATTTCCGTATTCTAATTCGTCATACGAAATACCCTTGTAATGATTCTGGGCAAAAATTTCTGTTTTATCTTTTGTAATATACACAGATGCCTAATACGGTGCGAATCCGGTTTTATGAAAATCAACACCAAATGAATCAGCATATTTTATCTCGCTGATACGCAACATTTGACGTTTCAATTTCTGTAATGCGCTATCCGAAAATTTGAATGGGTTTTTATCAAAGTCATAATCCTTGAAAAACAAACACACCCAACCGATAACAGAATCAACGTGTATGCGCGGTACATAGTTCAAATGATATTTTTCAACCAACCTGTCCCTAATGTCCGCCACTTTTTTAATTGGATCTATGGTCATTTGAATGGTCGTACCGCCATTAACCGTGATGCATGCGATTTTTTTGCCCTGCTCTATGGATTCGGCCATACGCGTTTCAAGTTCTTCCAAATTTATCTCGCCCATTTTATTGGTAGATATACGAATACAGTTTTTGTCCCCTATACCCAACCAATTGCATGCTTCGGCATGACACGGATGTCCCTGGGTGGAAGAAAATGTGACAATATCACCCGACAAGCCATTGGTACCATAATCTGGTGAAATTCTCTGCAGTCCATGTTTTATTGCGTGAATATTTGTTGATTTTCCCCCAAAAGTAAAATATCCCCCAGATTGTTTATAATCAATCCCTGCAAGTTGGCTTAACATTTTGACCACAGCCAATTCTGTGGTTAGAAGATATCCGGTTGACATATCTTGGGCACCATTCGGGGTATATAAAGAAAAATAACTGGACACAACCGTCGCCGGAATTGTTGCAGGCGGATTCACATTGATTAATGCCCCAGGATGATTCCACCGTATTAACCCTTGGGAATAATATGCCAATCTGGAAAATACGGAATCTAAATCTTCGCCATCTTCTGACAAATTCTCTTTTTCTAACAAACCGGCATACTTTTCAGTTATAGAGCTTGGGACGCGTGCCATATCTGGTTTTACGTATTGTTCTACTTTGTTATTCAACTGCGTCATATAATCCAGAAAAGTAGAGAAGTTTGGAGAAACGGGATCTAAGAAATATTTTTTCATATCTGGTACCTCTTATTTGACTGAAATAATGGGTTCAATACAGGGATATAGTAGCGACAACAGGCGGAAAAAGCAACTGTTACTTGCAAATAGTGTTTGTATTGTATAATATAATGATTGTTGTAATGCATTATACGAGACAAAGGGGGATTTTATGAACACTTTGAATGTTATTGACGTCACAACCAAGAATAAATCTGATATAAATCATATCTGTGATTACATCGCACTTAATGTCGCAAAAATCTGTCTAAATTCGAAATCTGGTCATCTTGGTGCTTCTTTGTCCTCTATACAACTTATGGCCACCCTATATTTTGGTGGTTTTTTACGATTTTCTATAAAAAAACCGCGGCACCCTGACAGGGATAGAGTCTTGTTGCGCGGTCATCTTGGCCCCTTGCGTTATTCTTTATTTTCACTGCTTAATTGGGTATCACCAAAAGAATTAATGACATATCGTTTCGTGAATTCACGACTCCAAGGACATGAATGTATGTTCGAAATTCCTGGAATTGATATCACACCATCTGGATCTTTGGGAATGGTTTTGTCTTATGGTATAGGGAGTGCCATAGTATCAAAGCAACGCAAACACGTTTTCAAGACGTGGGTTTTCCTTGGCGATGGAGAAGAACAAGAAGGAAATATAAGCGAAGCCGCCAGATATGCTGCCAATCAAAATTTGGGGAATTTGATATGCATTCTTGACAAGAATGGAAAACAACTTTCACGGCCAACATCAGATTTCAATTCACAGTCAGATGTCGCCGTGATTTGGCGTGGGTATGGATGGAATGTTATCGAAATAAATGGTCACGACATTGATGAAATAAAACGTGCATATAAAATTGCCTGCACGCATACAGGAAAACCTACTCTCATTATCGCGCACACAGTAAAAGGCAATGGTCTACGCGGTGAAAAAGAAAATTTCTGTGGATACCATACCATCAGCAATTGTCCACACGATATCGTACGCGCACTTATTGCTGACAAACAAAATCTGTTAGCAGTCGATAATATAACACGGGACAGTTTAGTAAAAACGATTACTAAACATATCAAACAATACAATGTACCACAAACCGTAACAAAAAAATCAAAATATATAAATCTTGCACTAAACTCCTATCAGAATATAGGTCAGCACGAGGCAACAACGTACTATTACCGTCTTTTATCAAAATATGTCAAAGACAAACATATCGGCAATTTCTATTTTCTAACTGTTGATTTAATGCAAAAAGATTCCATTAAAGAATGCAATCTACAGGGCATCAAAAATTATTATGATGTGGGATTACGTGAACAACATATGTATGCCATGGCGCATGGAATTTCTGTAACCGACCCAGATGCGCGCATACATATCAATGCAACCGAGGCTTTTTCTTTTAGGGCCCTAGATCAGGTTCATGCCGCATCCCAAGGGAAGAGCCATATGATTATAACTGCTGATAAAAGCGGAATTGCAAATTCTCGAAACGGTTCGACACACCAATCTGTTTCACAACAGTTTTCTTTTAATTGGTTAAATAACACAACTTTTTTGGAACCATCAGATGCAGAAGATTTCTTTACGTGTATGAATTATGCATTTGTTCATAATGACTCGTTATATTATATCAGATGTCATAGCGCAAATTCTAGGGATTTACCAAAAATTGGTTTCATGCCCAACCAAATAAACCCATGGTATGAAATTGGTTATAAGAAGGTTACGCGTCCTGACATTATATTGATAACAAGTGGCATAACATCAACTTTTGCATATGATGCACTGCCATTATTAAAAAAACATAAAATCAAAGCAAAAATTATAAACATTACCGCACCAAGTATGCTTGATAAAGAATTTGTAAAACAATTTACAAAAGGCAAACCTTGCTTATGCATTTATAATGGGCATCCGGGATTTCTGCCGGCATGTATATCGCCAGTATTTTTTAGATATACCAGTGACAACAAACCAAATATAATAGATTCGCATGGTTTTATATACGGGTGCAGTGGAACTTTTGATGAACTAAAAAAGCATTTCCAATTTGATGAATTGTCTTTGTTATCAAAAATACAAAAACTAATCAGCGAAGCTTAAATCTTTGGCGTTTTCTTGAACACAGGCGATCACTTTTGCAAGATTTGCCCTCTTCTGTCTGTCTTTTGTGATAGGCAATTGCTCTATGATATTTTTCTGCATCATACTGGCCAGTTGCGTTTGTAACACCGTTGTTTTGTTACACAAATAATTACGCGACAAACATGTATCAGGTAATCTATTTACTATTAACGTGGTGAGTTCTTTTTCATTCTTGGCTTTCTCAATATCCCGCAGAGATATAACATCTATTTTTTTATCGAACATCAATAACATAGGTAATAATAAATATCCTTTTTTAGGGGCAACTTCTGTTTTTAACCGCGCCAAATAGAATTTATAGTAGGTCGCCACCAAAATTAAATATTTATGCAATCTGTATTTTTCTTTTTGCAGTTGGTATAAAAACAAATCATGAATAACATCTATACAACGTGGAAACGTATCAGAAACAAGATGCCCTAAATCACTGGCGATCATATACTTGGAATGTCCAACTCTTTTACCCGACTCCGCCACCATAATTATACTTTCAATTTCTTTTTTCAATCCTATTTTGTTTTCATCACATCCGGTTAGTAAAGCATATTCCCTTTCAAAAGATCCTATTTTGATATTTTTACCGATATTTGTATTGTATTTTGCAAAGAAACTTACCAAATCGCATCTGTTATATAGACACGACCAATTATTTACAAATTCTGCTGTTGAAATATATTCTGTCACATGTTTCGCCGCTTCTTTACCATAAAAAACATTTTCTAAATCCAATAGGAACAATTTATTTCCATTTACAATAAGATTTCGTGGCAAGAAACCAGGCAACACTACACCTTGTTCCAAGATTTGTCTGAAAAAATCTAACAATATCTCCTGCGACAGCGGGATTTCTTTATGATTGTAAATATATTCGTGCAAAGTATTGCCCCTATACAAGGAAACCAAAAAACAATCCTTTCCTGTCTCGATTAACTCAGATTCTATAATGTGTAATGTAAAACCCGATACGGATAACCCGTTTATTTGTTTGGCCACCTTGGAACTATTTAATACTTCTTGCATCGCATCTTTTTTATCTACTTGTTTTGCCACATATACTTTCCCGTTATAAAGGAATATCCTAAATCTTTTTTTTACATCTTTGACTTCTATATTGTGAGAAAAAGCAAATTTTCCATAGTTACCAAAGGCGATGGATAATGCCTCTTTTATATCTGATGCCGTAATTTTATTTATTGTATTTTCTTTTATCGATTTCATAAATATTTAACTTTATTTTCACTCAATATAAGATTATCATACACCGTATGAAAAAGACAACTATTATTTCTGATTTGGATGGAACGCTATATCCAAAATCTACTGGATTGACACGCCAAATTGATAATTTGGCCGACCGATTTTTGGCCGAAACAACCGGTTTGAATTCGCACCAATTATCACAATTTGAATTATCACACCCAAATATACTGGATGCCTTGGATTATTTTGGAATTAACCGACATACATACTATGATAATGTTCACAATAAACTTGACTATAGTGCCCTACATCCAAATGCCGTACTGAATAATCTCCTGAAAGACGGCAATATAAATCTGTTTGTTGTTTCTCTTTCGCCACGAGAACATATTATTCGCGTATTATCAGCCTTAGGTTTGACTTCAATAGTAAGTGATATTTTGGCTGTTTCTGATGGATCTGATACGGATAAAGGCGCCTATTATCAAGAAATTATAAAAAAGCATAACTTATCAATTCCAAATATATGTGTCGTTGGTGACAACTATATTCTTGATATAGAACCCGCAAAAAAATTGGGTATTGATACTGCACTAATTTCGGATACATCTAACGATAACACGCGCACTTTTCTAAACTTTGAGGCGTTATTACACTGCGATTGGTTTGAGTAATGTTCCCTCGCGCCCCAAATACCCCATCCAAAAATCACATATACTCACCATATGCGAAACTGCTAAAAAATACTTGACTTCAGGTAGCAATAGGTATAATATATGGCTCGTTATTCGGGCATAGTTCAGTCGGTAGAACAACGGACTGTTAATTACCGAAGTTTTTTTTTGCTATTTCTTGATAAATCTGACAAAGCCGCACACAGCTTGACACACAGGGAGCAAAACCTCTTTACATAATTTGATGTCAAAACAGGCAAAAACGGCCCCAAAAAAACAAATAGTTATACAGGAATTATACAAAACGGTTTTATACATAATTTATACATTTTCTAAATTGTTTTTTCGGCTATACAAAATCCATACAAAACATATACAAAACTGCTATACACAAGCCATATAATCGTTCCAGTTATACAAGAAAAAGTGCAAGTTTTTTCGTCCGTTATCTTGACTTATTATCAAGAAAAATGTAACATAACAATCAGAGGTTCGGCTGCGAAGTTGCTACTGGTGACTTCAACTGCGTTACCTCTTTTTTATTCGTTCATAGTAAATTTCATATCCATTATAACCAATTTTACGACGTACACGACGATCAACTGCAATTACCCTACCTGTTGGTATCTGGTCTGACATACCTGAATTGTATTCATACCAGTAAGTGGATTTATCTGTCTTGACACCAAGTTTTTGCAATGCCTCTTCTGCCAAAGGAAACGATTGTGGCAGCTGAACTATAGAAAGAAAAACCGCTGTATT
>CAMZFU010000038.1 GCA_947306185.1 uncultured Pseudomonadota bacterium
GTCGCAAGATAAGATATCCCCATGAGTTCAGTTCTAGACTAGGACATTGATAGGCCGCACGTGTAAGCCCTGTGAGGGGTTTAGCCTAGCGGTACTAATCGAACCATTGACTTTTTATCTTATCGTTTGGTTTTGCCAAACGATATGCTTGAAGAGAACGTTTTATGTTGATATAGTTACGATGTTCTTTGGGTTTAATTCTGGTGATTATAGAGCGGGAGTCACCCTCTGTTCCATTCCGAACCAGACAGGGAAAAGCCGTATCGCCGATGGTACTTTGGCTTAAGCCACGGAAGAGTAGGTCGTCGCCAGAATTAAACCCAAATGTGGCATAAAAACCGTTTTAACCGCCCATGTGGCGGTTTTTTAAACCTAAAAATATGTAATAAATAAGGGAGTTTTTAAATGAAAATCGTATCAAAGGGGTCAAAAACCTTTATACAAACCTATAACCCGATAAACATAGCGGTTGTTGAAAAAAATACTGGAAACCAGATTGTGTATCGGTTTTACCCAACCGCAGACCAAATGCCAACGGCGGACAAGTCATCATATTATGCCGCATTGCGCATGGCACATCGCGTGCGTGGTGCATAGCACGATAATGTGTGCAGTTAACGCAATCGCAACATAAATAATTATAAACAAGATATGTCACCGCCCGTTTGGGCGGTTTTTTTATTGATTATTATTTGGGTTGTATTTATAATATCAGCCATATAAAAAGGAGAGTGTTTATGAAAACTTTTGTTTGGGCATTAATAGTTGTTTTATTAATTGTTTTAGGCACTGTTTTTTTCTTTAACAATAATAAAGGCACCAATTCTGCGAATACAGTGACGGGTGAATGGTATTGGGAGAAATTTAGCGAAGAAGAAATTCAATCTTGGTCAAAATCATTCATGGTTGAAACGGGCGAAGTAATACGAAAATGGCAAGAGGCCGGTGTTAAACGCATGTTGGATGTTGGTGCCGGCCAAGGGCATTATTCAATGCGCTTTGCACGTAATGGTTTTGATGTGGATGCATTGGATATAAACGAATTTAGTATGCAACGGTTGGATAGATTGGCAAAGGAACAGAACCTTAATATAAAAACGGTTACGGCGGATGCACGTAAAATGCCATATGACGATAATACGTTTGATGGGGTAATTGCGATTCAGATTATAAACCTTGCGGGGTGTGATAATGTTGTGCCGATGCTTAATGAAATTTGCCGTGTGTTAAAGCCAAATGGTCAGGTTTGGTTCACATTGGATGCGATGGAAAATATGGATGTAAAGCATGATGATAGTGATAAAAGTTCCGCATCTTTGCCAGAAGATAGATATGATACAGAATATTGTTTATTTGATATTGAAAAAATACGCAAAACAATTTTGCCAATGATGGATTTGAAGCAAATAACAAAAACGACATATATAAACCCCAAGACCACTGAATCCAAAATGACCAAGTATGGTATTATCGGGGTATGTAAAAAGTAATTACCGCCCAAATGGGCGGTTTTTATCTGCTTTCGCATTGTTTTGCTATTTTTTGCCGCCTTAAAACTTCACCGTAACTTCTGGGAAATCCAATGGATACAATCTTATTACCAATCTGAGTATGTCCTATGTTGATATGCAACAGGCTGCTATATTGTAGGGCATCTTGGTATACAGGGCAATCTTTTTCGTTTTGTTTACACTGGGCACAAGGGATAATACTGATTATATTTCCGGTTGGGGCATCTGTAATATTGACATGCATATATTCAATTATCGCCATTGTTCATCCTTTTATTTTCATATATTCACGACGACTATGGCATATTTCGTTGTAAAAGCAATTTATTTTTGACAATACAAACTTTTATTGTACACTTGGTTTGGACAGTAACCAAAGGGGGTACACATGGAAAAAACTGAAAAAAGAAAACTGACTATTTGGGGCATTGCGATTTTCGCTGGGCTGGTTGCTGCGATAGTCATGGATCAAATGAATCCAAATAAGAATCATCGCGAAGTCCCAGAAAGCGATATGCTTAGCCAAAAAACAAATAAGATTAAGCCGTCCAAAATGCAAAATAATGTTGCGAATTGGTTGTTAGCAAAAAAATTAGAAAAGCCATACGTGGGTTAATCAAAAATAATAAACACAATGCCGCCTATCTTGGCGGTTTTTTGTTGCGAAATAATACCTGAACGCGATAGTATTACCTGTATGAATATACGGGAATAAAATATGTCCGATTTAATAAACTTAAATGATGCTTTTTTTCGTGAACAACTTATCACATATATCGGCAACAAGCGCGGGTTGCTGGGCTTTCTGAATAGTGGAATAGATTTTGTTAAATCAAAACTAAATAAAAATAAAATAATTGCGATGGACGGATTTGCCGGCAGTGGCGTTGTATCGCGTTTATTAAAATTTCATTGTTCAGAATTATATGTAAATGATTTAGAACGATATTCATACATTGTAAATAAATGCTATTTAACAAATTCATGTGATACCGATATGGAATATATAAAACGCACCATGGATGACATAAATAGCATTGAAAACTTGCGCGCCGGTTTTATTACAAAAAATTATGCGCCGATTGATGATAATAATATTCAACCAAATGAACGGGTTTTCTATACGCACCGAAATGCAATGTTTTTGGATACGGCCAAAGATTACATATACAAAAATATTTCACCTGATATGCAACATATGTTTTTGGCACCGTTAATTGTTCAGGCATCCATACATACGAATACATCCGGTGTATTCAAGGGGTTTCATAAAAAGGACGGCATCGGCCATTTTGGTGGCGGTGGGGAAAATGCGTTGTCGCGTATAATGTCTGATATAACAATGGAAGTGCCGATATTGTGTGATACAGATTGTGAGGTTCATTTGCATCAACAGGATATAAATGAATTAGTAAAAGGCGAAAATACATTTGATTTGGTTTATTATGATCCGCCATATAATCAACATCCGTATGGTTCCAATTATTTTATGCTAAATATATTGGCGAACGAATCCGAAAATATAGAAATCCAAGATGGTGTTAGTGGTATTACAAAAAATTGGAATCGGTCCGCATATAATAAACGTATTCAGGCAATAAAGGCTATGGACGATTTGATCAAAAATACAAAATCAAAATACATACTGATTTCGTATAATAACGAAGGTATCATACCGTTCCAAGATTTTATGAATATCCTTAGAAAAAATGGCAAGGTTGATGTTTTAGAACAAGAATATAACGCCTATCGTGGCAGTCGCAACCTTGCCGGACGCAGTATCAAGGTCAAAGAATTGTTAATGGTATTGAATAAAAAAGGTTAAAATATCAGCCTACTTTATTCTTGACAATGTTTTATTTTGTGCTATATTATGGGCATAAAATCTAAACAAAGGGATAAATTATGAAAAAAGTATGTTTGTTGTCCGCAATTTTTGCGATGGTCGTGGGTACGGCAAATGCCGACTGGCGCACAGTTCGTACAAATAATTGTAATCCATCGGCAATGCATCAATTGTTGGAAAGTGAAGCGCGTAAACATCGTGCTGTTATCACAGAAGTTATCTGTGAAGAAAGCCATGTTTTCGCAGAACCTGTGACGGTTTATGCGCCGGCCCCAGTTCCGGCCCCGGTTGAATATGTGCCATCCCCAATGGAATATATTCCAATTGTTGATTGTGTTCCATACCCAACAACATGTGAATATTGTGCAGGTCGTCGTTAATTAATCAAGAGCAAAACCCGTAACATAACCGTAAAATATCGTTTTTACGCATGTTGCGGGTTATGTTTACCCTTGAAAAGAAATAATCAAATGCTATTATTATAGTGACGAAAGTGATAATCATTTAGTTATGAAAATACAGACGGAAAGAACTCTTTACTTGATTGGCGGTGCAAACGGTGCTGGTAAATCGACGGTTGAATCAATGGTTTTCGGCGAATCTGGTATTACATTTGTTAATGCAGATAATATTGCAAGTGAAAACCACCTGGTGCCAAGTTCTACCGAAACAGGAAAAATTTTATTTGAAGAATTAGATCTGGTATTTTCTGCGCATGAATCATTTGTTTATGAAACAACCTTGTCTGGAAAATATTATAATAAATTGATGCGTCGTGCAAAACAAGAAGGGTACAGCATAGAATTCTTGTATGTATTTCTGCCTTCGGTTGAAACAAATATTAAACGTGTAAAAAAGCGCTATGAACAAGGTGGCCACAATGTCAAAGAAGAGGTTGTGCGCCGTCGTTGTAAAAAAAGTTTTGCCAATTTTGATGATGCATGTAAAAAATCAAATTCGTGGCATGTTTATGACAACAGTGATACTGAACGCAAATGCAGGTTGGTTGCAACGGGTACCGGTGATGCCGTTAATATCGTTGATGAAGAGTTATACGCGCGGTTTATGAAATGCAAAGAACGCGCGGTAGCTGAACATTTGGCCGATGTTGAACAGGCGCGTGTGGAACGTCTTGAACGCGCAGCCAAAAATCTATCAAAATAATTTTTATTTTTTTCCATTTATATTTCATTTTATGCTTGCGTCAAATTCCCGATTTATTATATGATTAATTACAGGAAGGAAAGGAACATGAAATATAAATTAGTTTCTGGATTGGGAATATTTGTGGTTTTGCCTGCGATTGCGGGTGCACGCCTGCCGGCGGTTAATATGTCCGCAGGTGCAATTTCGGCGCGTGCGCAATATGGTGTTGCGGTTGAAAAAGCCACGAATGATGCCAAAACAGTAAAAACAATTTCGGCAAGTAAATTAGTGCCGGTATCAAATGGCGAACGTGGTGCAACGGTTAAGAAAAACGTTGTGCAACGCAGCGCAAAAAAAAAATCAGCAGTAAGTAAAGATACTGGTGAAAAAATATCTGCGAATGCGGAATATTTGATACCTAATCGCCCAAGTTCCGATTTATGGGCGCGGACGGATACGCCATTGCGTATGCCACGCGCAAACGAATTTTCTGTGATAACATCTGATTCTGTATTACCCGAAGAAAGTCTTGACTCTTTTGCGGACAATGATATTCAAGAGGTTCGTGCACGTGTGAATAGTTTGGATGCACAACTTGCGCGTCTGGCCGATTTACAGGCCAAGGCCGAAGCATCGGTAAAATCATCGCACACCGTATCAACACGCCCATCTGTGGAAACAAGTATTTATCCAGCGGATGCGGTTGCAATGAATTTCAATAATGAAATTGCGCCATCTGAATCGCGTTCTATTCCGAAATCTGTGGTACGTGATGATTTGTCATCCAATGGCGATGTAAAGGTTTCACGTATGGTTGTTGCGCGTGATGATTTAGTTGGCGATGATGTTATTATGCGTTCTGTAAATAAAAAGGATTCTGCGGCCAAGATTCAAGATGTACGCGATGATATGACCAAGATGTCGCCGTCTGAATTGCGCCGTGCATTCAGAAAGACGTTCTTGTCGGAAAACAAACACCTTTCTACGTATTCTATTGATGATAAATACGATGTGGCAAGTGATTTGTCTTCGTCTTTCGAGGGTTTCACATCTGCACGTGATTTGTCCGAAGATTCTGCCAAGATTCGTCCGTTGGAAATTAAAATAAGATTTAGAAATTCTGATTCCGCGTTATCACGCGATAACTATAATTTGTTGTCAGAATATGCGGGAATAGTTGTTTCTAATCCGAAACGTGCCATTCAAGTTGCTATCCCAGAAATGTTAACAACCTCAACCGATGCACGTAAATTGACGGCGCGTCGCCTTGCCATCATTGAACAGGTTTTGCGTGATACCGGTGTTGCAGAACAACGCATTGTGCCGGTTTTGTCTTCACGTGACGAAGAAGGTTTTGTGTTGCGTATAATTTCCAATGAACAATATGAAACTTTGACACGTCAAAAACGCAATATGTTTGGCGACAAGGTCGGATCAAAGACATATAAAAGTATGACCTGGTAAAAAGTCGCGTGTCTGTTATAAATAAATATTTCAATAAGGTTTTAGATTTCTTGTTTCCACCGTCGTGTCCGATTTGTGGTGCGCCGGTGGAATCTCATGGACATTTGTGTGGTGATTGTTGGTCTTGTTTTGAATGGATTGACGGGCCGCATTGTGTATGTTGTGGTTATCCATTTCCAGACGATTATGAACCAGATTCTAATGCAATGTGCCCCGTATGTGCGGCGGGTAAAAATGAATTAGATTTTATTCGTGCGGCCTGTATCTATGATGATATGTCGCGCAGTGTGATGTTGCCATTTAAACATGGTGGGCGTATAAAGTTTGCACGGTTTATGTCGCATGCGATGATTTGGGCATTGCGTGATGTGGATATAAAGCCCGATATTGTTATTCCGGTGCCATTGGCGAATCGTCGTTTGTTTCATCGTGGTTATAATCAGGCAACATTACTCGCGCGGGAAATATCACGTGTGTATAATGCACCAATTGATTATGACAGTGTGCACAGGTTATATCGACCAAATATGGGGCATAAAACACATGCGGAACGGGCACGGAATATTCGCGGTGTTTTTAGTGTTATGGATACAGGTAAAATACGGGGCAAGAAAATATTACTGGTCGATGACGTTATGACGTCTGGGGCGACTTTTGATGAACTTGCGCGCGTATTGCGTCGTGCGGGTGCGGTGGCGGTATATGGTGTTGTATTCTGTCGGGTTGTCCGCGCAGATTAAAATATTGTATGCGTGCTTGAAATTCATTTTATATTTGGTATTATTTGACGAACTGTAAAACCAAGGAATATACGTTATGAAAATAGAACTGGGTAAAAATATAAGTCCGCGCGATATCGAAACGCGTATTCAGGCATTTTGGGATGAAAATAATTTCTGGGACAATGATGTCAATTCCAAAAAAACGCCGTTCTGCGTTATGATGCCACCACCGAATGTTACGGGTAATTTGCACATGGGGCATGCATTGGATAATGTGCTGACTGATATTATTTGCCGGTATAAACGTATGTGTGGTTATGATGTGTTGTGGCAACCGGGTACAGATCATGCCGCAATTGCGACCCAGTTATTAATTGAACGTGATTTATCCAAACGTGGAATCAATCCGAATTCTTTGACTTTTGATGAGAAATTAAATGCCGCATGGGATTGGACCAAAGAATATGGTGGCCAGATTATACGGCAATTGCATATATTGGGTGCGACACCTGTATGGAAACGTGAAAGATTCACTATGGACAAGGGATTGTCAGAAAATGTGACAAGATTGTTCGTTAAAATGTATAACGAAGGTTTAATATATCGTGCAAAGCGTATGTTGAATTGGTGTCCAAAACAGCAAACAACCGTGTCTGATTTGGAAATTGAAACACGCGAAGAACACGGCAAGTTTTATTATTTCAATTATCCGCTTGTGGGTGGTGGTTTTATTGAAATTGCGACCACGCGTCCGGAAACATTGTTCGGTGACAAGGCAATTGCGATTCACCCGGAAAATGAAAAGTTGAAACACCTTATTGGGAAAAAGGCAATTATCCCATTAACAGATATTGAAATACCGGTTATCGCGGATGAACACGCGGACCCAGAAAAGGGAACTGGGGCGGTGAAAATTACACCGGCACACGACTTTGATGACTGGGAGGTTGGGCAACGTCATAACCTTGAACCATTGTGTATATTGACATTGGATGCCAAATTGAATAATGAATCTGTTATCCCAGAAAAATATCGTGGTATGGACAGATATGTTGCCCGCAAGGCAATTGTTGAAGATATTGAAGCCGCAGGCCTTATGACCAAGATTGAAGACAAGGTTATTCCGACACCATATTCTGAACGTGGTGGTGTGCCGGTTGAACCGATGATAACAACGCAATGGTTTGTTGATGCGGAAAAATTGGCGATACCTGCGATTAAGGCGGTGGAAGAAGGCAAAATTAAATTTATGCCGGAACATCGTTATAATTTGTTTATGGCTTGGATGAAAAATATTCGTCCGTGGAATATTTCGCGTCAGTTGTGGTGGGGGCATCGTATACCCGCATGGTATGATGCAGAAGGCAACGTATATGTTACCGAAACCAAAGAAGAAGCAATAAAGCAATCTGGGGGCAAAGAATTAACCCAAGACCAAGACACATTGGATACATGGTTTTCGTCTGGTCAATGGCCATTTGCAACATTAGATTGGCCGGAAAAAACACCAGAATTGGCCAAATATTATCCAACGGATTATTTGTGCACTGGTTTTGATTTAATATTCTTTTGGGTTGCACGTATGATAATGATGTCTTTGTATGCGACTGGTGAGGTTCCGTTCAAAACAGTGTACATGCATGGTATGGTTGTTGACAAGTTCGGCAAGAAAATGTCCAAGAGCAAGGGCAACGGTACCGACCAGATCGGAAGAGCACACGTCTGAACTCCAGTCACCCAAGTCTATCTCGT
>CAMZFU010000039.1 GCA_947306185.1 uncultured Pseudomonadota bacterium
AGCTGGTAGAGCATCTGATTTGTAATCAGAGGGTCGTTGGTTCAAGTCCGACAACTGGCACCAGAATTAAAAAAACGGAACCTTTCGGTTCCGTTTTTTATTTATTTCTTTTCTTCTTTCTCTCGTTGGGCTTCGTGTCTTTCAACCGCGTTTGCAACACTTTCAATTTGCAACAGTTGGTTTTCCAATGCGGAACGTTCCGAATTTTTATATCCGGTTTCCTCGTTCGGCCTGTCCGCCGGTTTCGTATTTGCGCCCTTGTCTTCTTTATCGACAACACGTGGATTTATCAGATTATCAAATATCTTTTTCGATTCACGTGATCCATCAATATCGCGCAACAGCAATTTACTTGTCGGCCCGGGGATAAACCATTCATCCAACTTTTCTGCGGTCATTTGCATAATCGGACGAGAACGCGCATCTTCTATCCAATGTGGCATACGTGGTGTATCGGAAAAATACCACAACGCAACCCAATACGCCGCCCCCATCACAACGACGGCACGAACGATACCGAATATCACGCCCAATGTATGGTCTGTAACACTCATCATACTGGCCTGAATTCTATCCCGTAATTTCTGATTGAAAAATCCCACAATCAGCAATATTACAAAGAACACAATGAAGTATGATGCAACAAGTGTTCCAACCGTTGATTCGGCAAGTCCAAACCATTTTTGGAACAACGTGTCCAACATAGGGGATACGAAACGTGCCGTTACCGCCGCAACAACCCACGACAGTGTGGCAACCGTTTCGTAAATTCCACCGCGTATTGTGGCCCACACAGTTGATGCCAACAATACCGCAACATATGAATAATCAAGCCATGTTAAATTAAACATTATACAAACCTGTTATTATTTTTTGCCTTTACGTGTTAAAACAAAGCCCAAACCCGCGACCAAAACAATCAGGATTACATAGAATACCCAACTGTCATTTGATTTGGTGGCCGCTGTATTTTCGGCTGTTTTTTCTTCTGCTTTCTGCTCTGCAGGTTTATCTTCGGTCTTTACTTCTTCAGCCTTGGATTCTTCTGTCTTGCTTTCTTCTTTCTTTTCTTCCTGTGCCGTTTCTTTGATTTCACGTTCTACTATCGCAGATGCACGATCGCTGTGTGCTTCACGAAATGCCTTGGCACCTTCTTCGGTTTCCATTGATTTTTTGTTTTCTGCGGCTGTTGCCTTGGCGGCATCATCCATATCTACTTCGATTGCGGCACGAACATCATCAGCCATTGAATCAGCATAACCTTGGAAACATTTTTCACCAATAACCATAACCGGAACACCGCCCGATTCGTATTTACATTTTTTCAATGTATCCATAAAATCTTGTCTATTTGCTTCTTGGGTGACATCAATTGTTGTAACCTTTAATTCTGGATATTCATATACCAATTTTTGTGATGCAAATTCACGTGCGTGATGACAATGTGGACAAGTCGGCATGTGATAAATCGTAAGATCTGCGGCAACCGCGTTTCCAATGAACATTGCACCCGCGAGTGCACCAAGCATTTTTTTCATTTTTTCTCCTTTTTTGTTGGTGATTTGATTATAGAAAGAATAACGCGCCGTGCGCAAGTAATTTTTATAAAAAAATACACTATTTTTCCTGTGGCAACACAAAAACATTTATGTAAAATATTTTGTAAACAAGGAGTAACAAGATATGTTCAATCTTAACGATTATCCATTGCCATTTCGTGAAACAGATTTGGAACCATATATGTCCGCCGAAACGGTGCGTACACATTACGGGAAACATTTGGCTACATATATCGCCAACCTTAACAAACTGATTGCTGACACAAAATATGCGGATATGGACTTACGTGAAATTATCACAACATCTGTCAATGATGATACATCAGAAAAAATATTTAACAATGCCGCCCAAATTTTCAATCATGAATTCTTTTTCAATTGTTTGGGCCGTGGTAATAATATTATCCCAGATATAATATCTGATGCATTTGGTGGCGAAGCAGAATTTAAAGAAAAATTCAAATCTGTGGCAAATGGTGTTTTTGGTTCTGGGTGGGTATGGTTGACACACGATGCCGAAAACGGTTTTGGAATTATTGCCACAAAGAATGCAGACACACCGATTGCGCACGGGCAAACCCCTGTACTAACACTAGATTTATGGGAACATGCGTATTATCTGGACTTCCAAAATCGTCGTGCAGATTTTATCGATAGTTTTTTGGAAAGTTTAATAGATTGGAAATTCGTGATAGATAATTTGAATATGTAAAAAATGCGGCACGTCCGCATCTTTTTATACCGCCACTCTTATCATCCTAACATCATCAAATTCGGGACAACGATTAAATATTGATTGTGCCCGCGGGCATCGACATAATATTTTGCGTCCCGTCCTGCGAGCAAATTCTACAACACATTGAACCAGGTTATGACATAAATCCGTATTATTATAATCTTTGTCAATTTGTGTTGATTCTATAATCAATCTATCGATGCCCACGGTAATTATGTCTATTCTGCCGATTTGCCGTCCATTACATTTTGCACAAAAACCACCATTATTTTGTAATTCTTGGTATATGATATCTGATGGCATTTTTATTTATCCCCCGTCAATAAAAATACCACACCACGTATAATACGTTAATATGAATGTTTACCAAAAGTCGGGGATGTTTTCCCCACCACAATTTAGATACGTAAAAAATTCTTTTGAATAATTCGCCCACTGCGTCGCAGGGCATTTGATTCTGTTGCAGACATTTTCGGATTTAATGTTGCGATAACGCCGTTCACGCCAACAACACGAGGCAAAGACATTGCCAACACATGCGCGCCCGTACCTGCAACGGTCGATACCGTTAATATACGATTTTCATCATTTATTATGCAACGCAACAAATCTGCAACCGCCGCGCCAATTCCATCCCATGTGGCGCCACGACCACGTATAATTTCATACGCCGCATTATGCACACGATATTCAATAGTATTCCGCGTTGCCGCCGTCAAAGGCGTCTTGGTCTGGCGACAAAAATCTTCTAATGATAACCCGCCAACGGTAACCGACGACCAATCAATTACGCTGCTGTCGCCATGTTCACCAAGGACGTACGAATGTATGGATTGTGGTGATACAGATAAATATCTTGATAATATTGTCCGCAAACGCGCAGAATCAAGCATAGTTCCCGTTCCAATAACACGTGCGGGGGGCAATTTTGATATTGATTGCGCCAACATAACCATCACATCCAATGGATTTGTTACAAGAATTAAAATCACACGTTTTGGATCAACATTTGCCATAACCTTTGGTACAATATCTTGGATTACTTCGGCATTATTTTGCAACAAATCATTACGTGTTTGACCAGGCTTTTGATTGGCGCCGGCCGCGATAATAACTATATCAGACCCACGGATACCGCGATAATTATTAACCGCGGAAATTTTAACATCAACCCCGAATATGGCAGCATGACCCAAATCTTCGGCCGCGGCACGTGCACGCACGCCATCACGATCAAATAAGACCATTTCCTGAACCAAACCTGTATTCTTAACAGCGGTTGCAACCGCAGACCCAACCGACCCGACACCGATGATTGCTATTTTCATATTTTTTTCTCTTGTTTTAATTGTAATAATTATAACATAAAAAGTATTTGATAAAAACATTTATATTTTGATAATATCCTATTCATGTAACTTTGGGGGAAATGTTATGAAGAAAATTTTATGTTTTGGTGATGTAACGGATAAATATAAAAATGCGATTGCAAAGGCTATGGAAAAATGTGCCAATATTACGGGATGGGAACATGCACCCGATGGTGATGAATTACCAAATACAAACGAAGAATTTGTTTTTATGAAATGTGATATTCATTCTGATGATTTCCTGCGCCACGTCATTGCAATAAATAAAAAATTAAATAATGGTGAAAAGTTCTATTTAACACATTGCACAATGTTATTTGATAAATCTGAAAGGCGACCACCTTTTATTTTGACTGATGCGGCATGTGTTCCAATGCCAGACGAACAACAACTTACACACATTGTGCAAAATGCGGTATCATTGTTTACCAAGGCATTTGGTAATACACGCGTGCCATTTATATCACTTATATCGGCGGGTGGTGATACAAACACAAAAATATCACCATTATTACATTCTTGGTATGCAGAACATTTAAAAGAATTTCCAGAATCAACATTACGAATCGAACAATTGGATGTCGCATTGGATTTGGACGTTCGCACAGAAAAACATCTGACCGGGACATTGGCCGATATCATCGTTGTTGATAACATAAATACCGGTAACGCGATATTTAAATCGTTATCCGTATTAAGTGATAATTGGGAGGCCACATGTTTCCTTATGGGTGCGAAAAATACGGTTATATTAAACTCGCGCAGTGCCCCCGAACAAACATTAACCCATAATATCCTGTTGGCGTGCCAAAATTGAAAACGGATGCAAATGCATCCGTTTTTGCTAATCAACTAAATCTATCTTTAATACGATTTTGCAACGAATACAAAACTTGGGTCGTTGTCATCTAAACAGCGACGTGATATTTTGTATTTTTCAATCAACGCATCAAACTTTTCATTTTGTGTTTCTTTGTATTTGATACGAAAGAATCCTACCTTGCCATCCGCCAATGCTGATTCCAATTCTTCTAATTTTGCAACATCGTGAATCATTGTTTTATTGCGTTCCGCGGCGGCAATGTACATATCGCGTTGAATCGCATCCAATTTTGCGGCAACCAAATCCCCAAAATCCACAACCGATGCCAATTCACGTGAAGATTTACCCAAATCACGACGTGTTATTGTGACTGTACCGGTTTCAATTTCGCGTGCACCAACCTCTACACGTAATGGCACACCACGTTTAATCCATTTCCACATTTTATCCGCACTGCGCATATCAGAATTATCTGTTAATACGCGAATACCACGGTCGTTTAATTGCTTTTCCAAATTGTCGGTAAAACCTTTGACCGCAGACATATCTTCATCACCACGTGTAATTGGAATAATCACAACCTGGTGTGGTGCAACAACTGGTGGCAATATCAAACCATCATCGTCACTGTGCGTCATCAACAACCCACCCATCATACGTGTTGATGTTCCCCAAGACGTCGTCCATGCATGTGTCAATTTACCGTCGGTCCCCAAATATTGAATACCAAATGATTTCGCAAAATGTTGCCCCAGGTCATGCGAAGTTCCGGCCTGTAATGCCTTGCCGTCTTGCATAATTTGTTCAACGGTGTACGTATGATCAGCACCGGCAAATCTTTCTTCGGGCGTTTTTTCACCCATAATGCACGGAATCGCCAAAACATCACGCATATAGTCGCCATATACTTTGTGCATTTTGCGTGCGTCTTCGTTTGCTTCTTCATGAGTCGCAAACACGTTATGACCTTCTTGCCAATTAAATTCCGACGTGCGCAAGAACATACGCGGACGCATTTCCCAACGCATAACGTTCACCCACTGATTCAACTTTAATGGCAAATCACGATAAGACTGCACCCAACGCGACATTGCTTCACCAATAATGGTTTCAGATGTCGGGCGAATGATATATGGTTCGGTCAATTTTGATTCCGGATCAGGTTGCAATTTACCGTCTATCATTTTCAGACGATAATGCGTAACAACCGCCGCTTCTTTGGCGAATCCGGCAACATGTTCGGCCTCTTTATTAAAAAATTCTATTGGAATCAGCAACGGGAAATTAGCATTTTGTACACCTGCAGCCTTAATCCGTTTATCCATTTCATCACGCATCAGTTCCCATATCGCCCAACCATATGGCTTTATCGTCATACAACCACGCACCGGTGCATTTTCGGCCAAATCGGCCGCGACAATCAGGTTTTGATACCATTCGCTAAAATTTTCCGCCCTTGTTGGGGTTATTGCTGTTTTCATTTTTTCATACCTTTGTTATTTTGCTTTCTATATCATACACATAAAAAAACTATAAAACAAGTGTTATAAAAAAATGGGGCAAATGCCCCATTTCCTATTTGTGTGAAAGTTTTCGTATCATATCCAAAACCCCAGGAACAAAATTTGACACACCTATTTCGTCTGGCATATTGGATGTATCAAAATCATTGATGCGATATTTAACCTCTATCACATCTTTGGCCATATTATTTTCCGATACAATTAATCGAATTGGCGCCGCGATTAAATCAGCATCGGCGAATTTTTCACCCGCCCTGATATCACGATTATCCAAGATAACCTCTACACCATTTGCAACCAAATCATCATGAATTTTTTGTGCCAATTCTAACACAGATTTATCCTTGCCATTAAGGCCGATAACATGTACCGCAAAAGGCGCCGTTTCCATATTCCACACTGGGCCATTTTCATCAGAACTTTCTTCCAATATTGCGGCCATTACGCGCGTAACACCAATTCCATAGCAACCCATAATTGGTGTCTTTTCGTTCCCTTCTGAATCGGTATATGTCAAATGCATGGAATCCGCATAAAATTTCCCAAGTTGAAATACTTGGCCAATTTCAATTCCACGAACTTTATTTAACGCTTTGCCACAGTTTGGACATACGGTGTTATTTTCATCAACGACTTCTTTATTGGCACGAAAACCACAATCGCAAATATACAATGTGTCTTCACCCATTTCATGAATCAATTGAAATTCGTGAGTATATTTTCCACCCATATCACCGGAAGATGCCAAAACATCCGTAAAGTTCTTCAACCCACAACGTTTGAACAAACGATAATACGCATCGAAACAACGTTTATAGTATTTATCCAAATCTTCTTGGGTTTCGTGGAAAGAATATGCGTCTTTCATAATAAACTCTCGCGTCCGCAACAGACCCGCACGCACACGCAATTCATCACGAAACTTCGTTTGGATTTGATACAACATAAAGGGTAATTGACGATAAGACGTCAAAACAGAACGCGCATAATCAGTAATAACCTCTTCGTGGGTTGGACATATTACATAATCTGTGCCTGACCGTCCCTTGAACTTTGCAATATTGTCCATTGAATCATACCGCCCCGTTTCGCGCCACAAATCAGCACTGCAAACCACGGGCAATAATAATTCCTGGCCGTCGATTGCGTTCATTTCGTCGCGAATTATATTTTCTATTTTATGAACGACACTCCACCCCAATGGTGTCAAAGTATATCCACCCTGAAAGGTTTGATATACATATCCGCCCTTGATTGCAATTTTGTGTCCACGTGTCACCGCGCCTGATACATCACCTATCAGACGTCTTACGCATAAATTTTCTATTTTCATTTTTGATTACCTTTTTTGAATTTCCGTATATTTATCTGAAATAATTTTGTGCATTTCCTGCGCCATTTGTTTTCTATCCATACCCGCCAAAGGCGGTGGCGGCAACATATACACATTTACGGTAAATCCACCCAAAACCATTACATGAAAAATTTGACCAAACGCACTGCGTTCACGGGAACATTTTGGTCCCATATCCTGTTTCGCATTAGAAAAGTACGCGTAATGTTCGGCCAAATCTTCTTCACCAATTGGTGTGCCATCATGGAAACAATATTGTGTTACAACCGGTTGCACGGTAACATCGGTTCCTTCGGCAACATTGAATAAACTGCTTTTAAATTCTTTAACATATGCCCCGTTTGTAGTTGTACCTTCGGGGAATATATAAAGTGGGTATTGAATGTGCGCGATTTCATTTTGCACTAATGCCAATGCCTCGGTCGCATGCGAAGGACGACGGTCAATAAACACAACGCCAAATTTGTTTGCAATATATCCAACCAAAGGCCAATTACGGACATCATTTTTGGAAATGAAACTGCCACCAAACATTACAGGGAATGTTGCAATTTCGAACACAGAAATATGATTTCCCGCAACCAACAACGGACGTTTTTTTGATATTTGCCCGTGCCTTACAATCTTGATACTGGACAATATTAATAAAATCTTCATAAACACCGCCATATATTTCACGGTTATCATTTTACGACGTGGCAACAACGCAATTATTGGTAATTGCAAAACGACCATTATCCAAAACGCCGCGAAACGAATTGAACCAGTTATTGTATTAAATATATTTTGTTTTCTGACCCCTGACATAAATTACTCCTCGGATTGTTGTTGGTTGTTTTCTTCGATAAATTCAGCATCTGCTGCATCTTCACGCAACAGAAATTCAAAAAATGCACCCAACATACTAAGTGACCCGGTAATTGGCAACAACATTATTTTACCAAGTGTTTTAAAAGGACGTGGTTTTACACCCAAATG
>CAMZFU010000040.1 GCA_947306185.1 uncultured Pseudomonadota bacterium
GTTGTCGGACTTGAACCAACGACCCTCTGATTACAAATCAGATGCTCTACCAGCTGAGCTAAACTGGCGACACCACCCAATTATACATATTGCGATATTAAAATCAAGTTATTTTATTTTTTTTATTTAATGGGGTACCAGTTTTGTGATACAATCGTACGAGCATAGTGGAAATGAGAAAATATATCGCATTTTTGTCTGTTTTGATTTTACCGTTTGGTGCGGTTGCCGGTGGCGATGATGATGCGTTACAGGAACTGTACGGAGTATATGCAACAGTTCAGCAATTTTGTGGTGGATTATCGGACAGAATATCCAGTGTTTCCGGTGTGGCAAAGGTAAATACGGCGGTAACGGCGGTTGGAACCGTTGCATCCGGTGGCGCATTGGTGACCGGTATTATGAAATCCAAGGTTGATAAAGAAATCGAAGAATTACAAAAGCAAATATGCGACCGTGGTGGATGCGACCCGGCCAAGGTTGCCGCGATGTCTGATGAAGAATTCTTGGATATCGTTGCCAAGCCATTTGTTCGCCAATTAGAATTAGACCGTGAATTAAAACGGTTACAGCAAGAAAAAGACGCTGCTATCGTGAAATCAAAAAAATTGGGTAATTGGCGTACGGGCCTTATGGCTGGTACGACGGCGACTAATATCGCATCTGCGATAATTGCGGGGTTGAACAGAAACCAATCAGATTTGATTCAGCAAGTAACCGCATGCAACACGGCAGTCGATAAATTGCGCATTGCACGTAGTGCGGCAATTAACAGCGGACTTAGTCCAATTGAAAATCCGGTGTTGAACCAGTTCAATACCACAATCCAATCATGTGGTTCATTAAAAGTTGCGGACATTGAAAAGATTGAAAAACGTATGACGGTTGTTATGGGAACCAGTATCGGTGGTGCGGTAATCGGTGCGGTTGGCACTGGAACCAGTGCCGCCGCCAACACGGATAAAATAAGAAATGATGATAGTGATGATGGAAAAAAGAAAGAAAAGGCCCTTAATACCACGGCAAATGTTTCGGCGGGTTTGGCAACGGCAACAGGTGCGGTTGGCACCGGGTTTAATATATCATTAATCACACTAACCAAGAAATTGATGAAAACAGCAGAACAATGCGAGAAAACATTATGATAAAAACATTATTATCTTTTTTTGTCTTAATTGCGTCGCTTGGTAATGCGTATGGTGGTATCAATGGCAGTGCTGACCCACGTGTTGTTATTGGTTGGTTGGGTGACCGTCCCGACTATGTGCCACCGTCAACAAAAAACGTGTGGGATACATCACCGTACAGAAGTATTGTTAAAGTTGCATTAGATGATCATTATGGAACAGGCGAATTTATATCACCAAAGCATGTTTTAACAAATGTGCATGTTGCCGAATATTGTGGACTAAAAGGAAACGAACAAGAATACGACGAATGTGAAATATATACTTCTGATGATGATTTGCATTGGGCGCGTGTCGCCTTTAGTGGGATGTATAAAATTCAATCTGATGGCACGGTTGATGAAGATGTTATATACGATGGCAGGGATAAAGATTGGGCTGTGCTGGAAATTACCGATGATTACTGTCACCCAGAATATCGCGGTTTCCAAGAGGCCGGTACAATAGAACATAACCTGTGGCGCGCCGGTTTTGGGTCATTACGCGTGTTGGACAAGGACGATTTGGATGCTATGCGCGAAGCATATTTGATATATCTGGATGCGGGTGGGGAAGATAATGACGTGGTTGGTGGAATGACAATTAATACTGATCTTGATAAATATGACGTATTTCGCGAGGCATTTGAAGGACTTACCGGCAAAGATTTTGATATAGATTATGATTCAGATGTTAATACACTAAAACTTGTGACCGGTTGCCGATTTCGTGATATAGATGACGATGTCCCATATCAAGCCGGGCTTAACCATTCTTGCAGTAGTTGGGCCGGGGATTCCGGTAGTACAATAAAATTGATGTCCAGTAACGAAGTTGTCGGTCTGAATACTTCCGGTTATCGTAATGTAACATCATATCAGGAATATACGGGGTCTGATACCGCACTAAGGGCACATATGTTCCTGCGGCGACCAGAAATCCAAGCGGCAATTGAAAAAGCCAAACAAGAATGTTCCATGGCCAAAAAATAAGTAAATGCGTTAATGATTGACGTGCGATTTTTCTGTGATAATATATTCGCGTTATGAAAAAAATGCCTGAACTTTTGGCGCCGGGTGGAACACTTGACGCGTTTAAGACCGCAATCCTTTATGGGGCGGATGCTATCTATGCGGGTTTGCCGGGTTTTTCAATGCGTGCACGCGCCAAGATTACCACAGAAGAAGTAAAAACAGGTATTGAATTGGCGCATGAAGCTGGTAAAAAAGTCTATTTGGCATTTAACCTTTTTGCACACGATCATGAATTTGCAAATATGCCGCGTGTGTCGGAAATAATAAATTACTTGAATCCTGATGCGCTGATTGTGGCAGACCCCGGGGTTTTAATGTGGGTGCGTGAGCATCATCCCGATATGCCAATTCATATTTCAACCCAGGCAAATATTTGTTCCGCCGCATCGGTAAAGTTCTGGCAAAATGCCGGCGCATCATTGTGCGTGTTGGCGCGCGAAGTTTCGCATAATGAATTTGTAAATATTCGTCGTGAATGCCCAGATATAAAACTTGAAATATTTGTGCACGGTGCAATGTGTATGTCTTATTCCGGGCGGTGTTTATTGTCGAACTTTATCACCGGCCGACCGTCAAATCGTGGTGCATGCGCGCAACTGTGCCGGTGGAAATACGATGTTATTCTGCGTGAATGTGAAACCGGAATTGAAATGCCAATCCAAGAAGATGAACGCGGTGCGTATATCATGAATTCCAAGGATTTGTGCCTTATGCCACGTTTGGCCGAGGTTTTAGAATCATCGCCTGATTCATTGAAAATCGAAGGGCGCAATCGCAGTGAATACTATGTTGGTTCGGTTGTGCACGCATATCGTTGTGCAATTGATGATTATGCGCGCGACCCGGAACACTTTGAACCCGCAAAGTATATGCAAATGTTAAACGTGTTGGAATCGCGTGGATATACAACGGCGTTCTTTGATGGGCCGGTGCCACCTGATGCACATAATTATGAATCTGCGCGGTCGTCGTCTGAATATCATGCCGCCGGTGTCGTTACAAATAAAACAGATTCAGAGATAACATTGGAATTGCGAAATGAAACCAAGGCGGGCGAAGAAATAACTTTTGTTTTGCCACATTCCGTGGACGGCGCAACCATAAAATTACCGCGAATCATAGATGCCAAAAGCCGTCAAGATTTACCAAAACAATCCGCCGGTCAGCATAATTCTATTATCATTCCGCGTGCGTGGGTTGCCGATGAAGTTTGGAATAAAATATCGCCATTAGTTTTGGCGTATAAGCATAAATAAGATTTATCTTTTGCGTTCGCGCACATGTTCACGGCCATGAACACGTTCATTTTGATAAGCCATAATTTGTTCTGACTGTTTTGTATTTTGCGGTGTATGTTGTGTGCCGGTGGGTGCAGTTATAATTTTTTTAATTGTTTTATACCCGACCTTTATCATCGCATTTGCATTGTCAATGATTTCTTGCTTTTCGGAATTGGCCCCCATAAATGCGACAGAATTTCTTTCATCACTTTGTAGCATTTTAAGGTTCCATTTCGCACGGTGTTCGAACACCGCCACGCGCAGGTATGTTACGGCCGGGTTAGTATTCGGAATAGCAAACATTTCATCGCGTAAATCGTTTAATGCCGCGTTCCATGCATCAACCAATTTTCCGCCACGCAACCATATAAGGGTACTTTTTCCAATGAATACAGAATCCAATGCATTATCGATTTGGGTGCGGTCTGTTAGTGGAATAGAATTTACGTCAAAATCATTTCTGTTTTGACCACATACCATTGCAATGATTTTTGATGCATCAGAATTCATATTAACTACCTTTTTGACGTAATATATATTTTCTGTATATATCCTGTAATGCCGCGGGATCGCGCCCCAGACTTGCAATGTCATTTGGGCTTGCGCGCAAACGCAACCATTGTTGAAATGTTGGACAACGGGACGATATCGGTGCAGATGTTTCCATTGTTGGGTCTGTGGCCTGGACCGCATTTGGGTCGGCATTTACGGCGGATATCTTTTGATCTAAATCTTGCAATGCCGCCTCTACTGTTTCATTGGTGGGTGCCACATCAGTCGGATTCCGGTCATCTTTGTGTTCTGATTCCATAGATTTTTTTGCGACGGTTCCCCTGTGTGTAATGAACAAGTGTATAATATATCCAACCGCCGGTGTTTGTAATTTATCCAGGTATTTGTCCATAAGATTGGTCATATCCTGAATGGCGTTATATTGTGCCTGGCCCAGGATGTCGCCATTTGCTTGATATTTTGCAACCATTGCATCAAAAAGATGCATATAAGATGTTAACAAGATTTCTTGGGCTTTAACCGTAATTGCCATTTTTTGTACCCCTTATTACCAATAAATAGGAAAAAATCGCAGAATTTCAATAGCACTATGTAAATACATAAATATTTTGACTTTATGGAAATATATTCGTACTATATTAGGGCTATATTCTTAAAAGCACTGTTGCCAATAATGGGCGGTGTCGGAATAGGGCACCAATCTTGCCAATAATGGGGGTTGGTAATTAACAAACAACAAAGGATTGTTAAATGAAAAAAATATTAGGATTGGCGGTCGCTGCCGCTGCGATGGTGACAAATTCTGCGATGGCGGGCGTTACAAATAACATGGAAAATCCACTTTTTATTCCAAAGGCGGGCCAGTTTGCATCAAAAACTGGGGCTGCGTTGATGTATAAAAAGGCGGACAGCACACATGCACAGAAATTAAAAGGGCATGATGGCGCCGAAGAATTTCCAATTTGGCGTTTTACCGAAGATTTTGGATTTGGTATTACCGATCGTTTGAACACCTATGTTTCAGTGGGTTGGACACAAAATGACGATATTGACCGCAAGGGTATGCATCGTGGTCGTTTGGGATTAGATTATCGTATAATTGAAACATTGGATAATTTTGTTTGGGATATGTATGGTGAAGCATATTTGTCCGGGGTTTCACCGATGAAAGGCGCATACCATTTAGACAGTGGTTTCAAATATGATAATTTCTCGAATGGTCGTTGGGGTGCGGTTTTGGGAACCAAGGTTGGTAAAAGATGGTCACGGTTCACGGCATCTTTGTTCGCAGAATACCTGCAAACATTTGGCAACCATAACAACAAAATCAGAATTGACCAGGATGCGGCTGTGGCCGGACCTTTGACAATGGGTATGGTTGGTTTCCCAGATGAAATTTCTGTTGATTTGAAATCAACAAAAGAAATCACTGTCGGAACCAACGGTTTCTATCAGATAAATGATGACTGGTCATTTGGTGGTGGATTCAGATTTGTTGAACATACTGATAACGGTGTGAAATCTATTCATACAAAGTTGAATGACCCGCAATCACCTGCGACATCAGCACACCAACAAGCGGTTGTTGACAGTTTATTGAAAGAAACAAAGAATATGCATGACGGTTGGGATGAATACATTTTGTCCGCGGTCGTTTCAAATCAAATCACAGACAGCTTCCAAATGTCTTTGTTCGGTGAATACACGTTTGACGATGCGCACCGTAACTCACAGAATGGAACAGATGTTAAATTCGAAGTTGGCCTTCGTGCAAACGTTCGTTTCTAATTTATGAAAACATCTATGAAAGCAGGTTCGGTTGAACCTGCTTTTTTTGTTTTTTATTAAAACGCTTTTTTTAATGTCCATTTTGTGATATAATATCCCCATAAGGGTAGTCAAGAGAGAATGAGAAAAATCAGTATTTCTGCCACTTTGATAGGGATATGTGTGTTCGCGTCCGGCGTGGCTGGTGCCGCCTATCCGGTATATCAAAACTATCAAAATGGGCAAAATATGCCGATATATCAGCAGCAGTATCAGCAACAATACCCCCAGCAATATCAACAACAATATCCGGGCTATGCGGCACCGGGAACGGTTCAATTGCCGGCAACAAACAGTACGGTTTTAACAGTAAATTCTGCGGTCGCAACGGCACCAACGCGCGTAACGGGTGCATTGCCCCAGGTTGGGTCTGCGGCGGTTGCGGCTGGGCGTCGGTATTATCAACCCGCGGATTATGACAGATTAGCAGACAGTGGGTTGTCTGCGGCATATACCGCAAGTATTATGGGAAGTTTAAAATCTGACTATGCCGGTGAAAAAGATGCGTATGTCGTGCCGGGTGCGTTCGCGGCGGCCGATTATGAAACGGATACGATGATACCACTTCAGGTTTCCGTTGGTGCATCAATCAATAACGATTTGCGTATAGATTTTTCATATACACGTTATTCGGGGCTTAGTTATCCGAACACGGTGTTTACTGCGGATTATACTGGTGCGGCAAATGTTCAGACGTCGGTCGAAGGTGGTGCGATAACCGCAAATACAACTATGTTGAACCTGTATTACAATTTGGATTCGTATACTGGGTATTTGGCGGGTGGTTCATTGCGTCCGTATGTTGGTATTGGTGTTGGTATTTCATTGAATACTATTGCGGATTATGTTGTTTATGATGAAACGTATTATACAATTGTTGAAGATTTGGGTGAAACCATAAACAATGCCGGTATTTTAACAGGTATATCTGATGTGTACGCATACCATAATGGTGGCACAAATGAACAATTGGCATTTATGGTCGAAGGTGGTATTACAACCGACCTTGGCGGTGGAATTAAATTAGATTTCTTTGCGCGGTATGCCAACCTGGGTAAAGTAAAAACATCGGGCAGTATCGTTTTGTCGCAGACAGAATGGTTGTCTGATGGATACGGCGGTGAAGTTCAGGCCGATTACGACAGTGTTTTCCATTACACAAATTGGTATGAAAGCGGCCGTCTGTCCATGGTTGATGTCGGCGCACGGTTAAGATTACAGTTCTAAAGAACACAAATGAAAAAAACAATGTATTCTTTGTTGGCGGTCATTATTGCGGCTGGGGACGCGGCGGCGGGGATTCGTGTTGGAAACCTGTCACGTAATTATGCAGGGTCATCAAAAAATACCGTTGCCATGGAACAGCAATATTACAATACCACCGCGGCCACCGAAGATGTCGCGGTAGAGGTTGAATTGCCGGTGCGTGTTGCAAATGCGGAATTGGCCGAACAGGTAAAGCGTGGTGATGAAAACGCAAAAACCGACATAGAAACATTGAACAAATGTGCGACGATTTACCCCGATGGTGACTTTGTTTGGGATATTCCAACACTTGGGCGTGGTGCCGGTGGTCGTGCAACATGTGTTGCCGTGGTTGAAATGCGCACATTGGGGGCAAATGGAACAACCGTGGCGCGTGGAAAACTTGCCGCTGGTGATTCTGTGTTTTGTAATATATCGGAATTTCCCCAAGAAACATATTTGCCAGATATTACCAAAGTCACGTTTCCTGCGGACAAGGCACCGACCCGTGAAGATGTTGTTCAGGTTATGAACGAAGAACAAAAAAGCAAAGCCGGATTGAAAATTGCGGCGGCGGCATTGGTCGGTGGGCTGGGTGGAAATCTTGTTGGTAAATCTGACCCTGGCGAAGATAAAATGTTGGGAACCAATAAAGAAAAGATGAAAACAACGGCGATTGGTGCGGCGGCGGGTGCAGCGCTGATGGCGGCAAGTACTTTTTCTGGCAAAGTCGCCGGCGATATGATTTTGCATACCGGTGTTAATGCGGCGGCGGGCGGTGTTATCGGTAATATGGCGCAATCGGGCGAAAGTATTTTGCGCGTTGAAAAATGTAAATATAAAGACGTTGAAACGACATGTCTGTGGGGTACATTGACAGATACAGAAAGTTTGGAAGAGGCGGAACCAAATGTTGAAGTGTATGCCACCGTTGATGGTAAAAAAGTGTTTTCATGTAACACCGAACAGCCATCTAATGTAAAAAGATGCAGAAGGCGTCCCGATTTGGTTGTGACCTCGGTTGCAGGGCAAAATGTTGGTAAATATCGTACGGCGAAAGATAGTGAATTGACCGGGCAAGATAGATTTTATTTTAACGAAGATCCTGCTTTGATTTCGCAACCATCATCAGAAAATGTAATATATTTCCATGCAACGGCCGAAAAGAAAGCTAATTTACCAATTCAGGCGGTTATCGTTGATTTCAAAGAAAGCGGTGCGTTTGGTACCA
>CAMZFU010000041.1 GCA_947306185.1 uncultured Pseudomonadota bacterium
CGGTCACATCGCCCGCATCACACCCAGCACAAAATAGTGCGCCACACATACCCATAACACCAAACATTTTTTTCATTTGTTTTTCCTTTTTTTTGTTAGTTGTTAAAAACGCATCTAAACCCATATTCACGCATTGTTGCACCTTCGGCCTCTATACGATAATCAAAGAACGGGGTCGGACGTGTTGCTTCAAAAGACGGATTATCATAAACCAAAACGATGCTATCGGCATTACGCCCACAAACACGTTTCATTTCATAATCTGCAACCTTGCCTAAAATTGTTCGGATATCACCATCAACATCCATACCATCGGCATTTTGCATCAGACGCAAACGCATTTCACGCAAATCACTATTGCCAAGTAATATCTGGGCGCGGACCATCGCACCTTTGTATTCGTGCCAACGTGTTTCCATACGCGATGTACTCCACCGCTTGTTCATTTGCTCTTTTTCCAAATCTGTTTTTGGACGATAGGAATCTATATTTGCAAACGGATTATCAGATTGCATAAATGTGCTGGTGCGTTCGTTGTAAATCGGTGCATCTTCACCACCGTTGGCAAAATCTTCAGTATTATATGGTTGATCGTTCGAACAGCCCGCAAATGCAAGTGTTGAACATAAAAAAAGCAAAAATAGTTTCTTCATATTGTTCTCTCTTTTTTATGATTTTATCAAATAAACTCTTTTGATTCAAGTAACGATTTATGATAAAATGATTTTGATGTCAAATATTGTATTAGATTCTTTATTAAAACCGTTATCGGAATTCTATCGACCGTCTTTTGTCGAAGAAATTGCGATAAATCACGAAGGTGAAGTATGGATGCGCCTGCATGGCGCGCGCGTTCCGTGGGTTGCATACGATGCACCGGCACTGTCCAAACAATACCTGATTGACCTTATTCATACCATCGCCAATATATATGAACGTCCGTTTGACCCAATACACGGTATACCAGTTGTTTATGCAACGTTGCCTGGGAATCATCGTTTTAGCGCGATTGCTGGTCCAAACGTCCAATATGATGAACGCGATGTGACGGGCGGGGTTGCGTTGAACATTCGTGGTGGGGGTGTGTCGGATACATCATTTGAAAATTATCATCTTAAACGTGGCGAAAAACTTATGAAGGTTAAACCACGCGAAACAGAACGCCCCGATGATCCATACGACCGTTTAATGTCCGCAATAAATGATGGCAGTCCTATTCTAATCAGCGGTGCAACCGCAACAGGTAAAACGACTTTCCTTAATCATATGTTGACACTTATCGATCAAAACAGTCGTGTTATCACCGTTGAAGATGCCCGTGAAGTTATTGTTCCGCAAAAAAACCGTGTGCATTTTGTATTATCACGTACCGAGCAAACGAATGATTTCAATTATGCACGATTGTTAGATTTAGTTGTCCGTATGACCCCCGATGTTATTATCGGTGGTGAAATATCAACCGATAATGCGGCGGTTATGTGGGAAATGTTAGGAACGGGTCATGAACATTTTTATACAACGATTCATGCCGAAAGTGCCGAAGCCGCCTATGCGGCCTTTGCCGACAGAATATTACACACACAGCCGGCATACGATCGTGGTGAGCTGATTACAGAAATGCAAAAAAAGATTCGTGTTGTGCAACTTTCACGTGACGGGTCACTGCGTGCCGTGACCGAGGTTGTATAGCAAAAAAGTTTTAACAGAAACAAGGAGTAAAAAATGTCTGATTCTTTACAAGAAATACGGAAACAACTTGAACAAGAAGCCGGTAACGGTACGGCCAGCAGGAGAACATACCTGCTGAACAAACTTGCCGAAGTAGAAAAACAAATTAGCGATATACCAGAAGCCGATACAGCATATAGAAATGACTTAAACCTGCTTTATAAGGAAAGGGACATAATCCATGAAATGTTGGCCGAATTAGACGGTGCACGAAGTTCACAAAATAGTACTGGGGTATACGACCACGAAGCGCAACTTGTTGAAAGGTTTCAAAATCAACAAGCCGAAAGAGCCCGAAAAAAAGCTAAATTAACCGCAAAGATTGACGCATTTCTAAAGAGAATTCGTAATTTTATGACACCCCAAGGCTCCAGAGTGCCGGCACCAGGATATAGCAAATAAAAAACACCCGCAAATGCGGGTGTTTTTTTTACATAAAGTTCTGAGGATTTACATCTATTTTAATTCTGATATTCGCAGGTATACGAACACGCGACATCCACAATTTTACAATAGGTTGCAATGCAGCCCTTTCGTCACCCATAACCAAGAAACGCATACGAAACCACCCGCGAATCTGGTAAACTTGGGCCATAACGGGGCCCATAATTTTTGCACCGTTTACATTTGGTGCGCTATTTGATAAATCATTACAAAATTGTTTTAATACAGATTCCTTTTTACCTTCGATTATTATTGCAATCAATTGTCCAAATGGTGGCATTTTTGCAGTACGTCGCGCATCCATATCCAAACGCAAAAACTCATCACGGTTCCCCGCACATATTGCGGCAAGCACGGGATGATCGGGCTGATATGTTTGTAACAATACATGGCCAGGAACCTTGCCACGCCCTGCACGACCGGCAACCTGAAATAATTGTTGAAAAGTGTGTTCAGGGGAACGAAAATCCGTGCCAAATAATCCCATATCGGCATCAACCACACCCACCAAGGTCAGGTTTGGGAAATGATGTCCTTTGGCCAAAATCTGTGTTCCAATTACAACATCTGTTTCACCCGATTCCATTTTCGCAACAAGTCGTTCCAACGCGCCACGCGACATCATTGTATCACTTGATACCAATGCGGTACGGGCATTTGGAAATTTTGCCTGAATCTCTTCTTCTATTTTTTCTAATCCCGCGCCACGCATCGAAACATCATTTCCACAATCAGGACACTTTTCGGGTAACGTCATCATTCGGCCACACATATGACACAATAATTTTCCCATCTTTTTATGATATGTCATCCCCACCGAACAATCTGGACACGTCGCAACCCAACCACACTTTTTACATTGAACAATCGGTGCAAAACCACGACGATTTATAAACAGCATAACCTGTTGATGTTTATCCAACGTGGATGCAATTTCATCACAAAGTTTCTGCGACAATGCCCCCATACGCACATCTTCGGTTTTGGAATCAACACGATATTCTGTTGGCCGATGTTCACGCAAATCGATTGTTTCAATTGTTGGTAATTCCGCCCCACCATAACGCGACCGCAATACCAGATGCCCAAAACGTCCCAATTCAATATTGTGCATTGTTTCTTCGGATGGTGTCGCACTTGCCAACACAACGGGAAAATTAGAAAGTTTTGCACGCAAAATCGCCATATCACGTCCGTGATAATTTCCCATATCTTCCTGCTTGTATGACGAATCATGTTCTTCATCAATCACAATTAGACCAAGATTTTGCCATGGTAAGAACAACGCGCTGCGCGTTCCAACTAACATTCTTATTTCACCATTTAATACACCACGCCAAATATCACGACGACGCGCCGCGGTAAGATTACTGTGCCACACAACAGGTGGTGCACCAAACCGCGATTTAAATCGTTTAATAAATTGTGTAGTAAGCGCGATTTCTGGCATCATTAACAATACTGATTTGCCCGCACTATATGCGCGCCACGCAGAATCAAAATACACCTGTGTTTTGCCACTGCCCGTGATACCATCAAGCAAGTTGACCGAAAATCCACCCTTTGCAATATCCGCACCAATTTTATCTGCCGCATTTTGTTGTTCGGCATTTAATTCGATATTCCCCTTGTCCACATAATTGTATGCAAAAGATTGTACCTTTTGCCGTGATGTTGTCGGGACCAGCATTCCACGTGATATCATTGTTTTTATAACAGATGTTCCAACACGTGAAATATTTTGCACATCAGACACCGACATTGGTTCGTTATCGTTCATATCAAACGCATCTATCACCATCTGGCGACTTTCGGTAATTTTTGTTTCACCGTGTTCTGGATTATACGCATACAATTGTTCTGTACGCGGTTCATCAAATGCATCAGGAACATTTATAATCAACCGCAACACCGCCCCCGGTGCCATTAATGTCCATTCGGACATTTTCTGAATCCATTGTAAATCAACCACAGACAATTTGGTTGTGAATATTTTACTAACGTTTTTAATTTTATTTTCATCCAAACCACTGTCACCAAATCCATATATAACACCAATATACGGCCGATTCATAACCGTAACCCGAACGAAAGTTCCCAAATCGGCATCCGCCGTCAGACGATAGTCATATCCGGAATTAACGACATTAGGTAATAAAACTTTTACAATTGTACCCGATTTGAACATATCCATAAATTACTTGTTTTTTTCTTTTTTTTCAATACCATTTAATAAAGAGTTTTTAGGTGGAATTTATGTTTTGGATGTGGTTCTTCAGAATATGTGATTTTTTATGCAGATTTATACCAAATCGTGCCCGGCGCGATTATGTGCGTCGTGTGAAATTATTTGATTGGTATCGAAAGTATATGGCTCTGCGTGGCGCGTTTCCTGAATTAAACTTTCGGCATGCCAAGATGGTCAAAGGCGGTTGGAATATTGGATTTATAATCGATAATAAATATGTATTCAAGGTTCGCAAACAACCAGACACCCCCGTATCACACGAAAAACTGTTATTACAGCAACGCGTAACCGCGGCGTTAAAGCCATTTTCACCATTAAAAATGTTAGATATTCAGATTTTTGATGTCGGGGAATATACTTTCTATCGTTACCCATTTATTCGTGGGCATAATCTTAACCATTTTCACAGCAGTACTATACACCGGCACCGTGATTTATGGGGGCATCAAATTGCCGATTTTATCTATAAAATCCATAATGCCAACCCAAAGGAAATCAAAGATTTAATTACACCAGAAGGCGACGGTTGGAATCATAATGATTTGTGTAACAATATTATCGTTGATAAAAAAACTATGCGTGTTACAGGTATAATTGATTGGGAATATGCCGGATGGGGATATTTGGAAACAGAATTTAGTAATTGCACACGTTTTTCTAGTGCTATGCGCAAAAGTGGCATTGGCGATGTTATCCGCACAGAATATGAAAAAATTGCAAAACAACATACATCCTGTCTTGACAAATCAAAATAACGTCCCTATAATAACTGTGTCAATAATCAACCAAAAGGGAATGTTATGGCACAGAGACTTGTACAAGCGAAACACGATTATATGAATCACATTTCACAATATATGCATGATAACCATATCTCATACAAAACATTAGAAGAAACCAAAGCAACATGGCAAGAACGCGCATATGACGCAACAATAGAAGATGCACTTATTAATCAATCCCTACTTTTTTTTAATGCATTAGACAAAGAATTAAATATAGATTTTCGCAAAAAGTTGGCCCATTTCATGGCAAATTATTTGTCTGCATATATAGCAAAGGCCCCCAGATATGAACATTGCAAAAACACAAAGACAAAACAAGCCAAGGCTATGTTGACATTAAAGAATCTCTTTACAGAAAAGTTAAAACGAGATGAAGAAACAAGAAAAGCCCGCAAAGCATCCAAACGACCACACAAAAGCCAGGATGAATACGGCATACGCATAACTTGTGAATATAATCCTAACACTGGGGGCATCAGCACATCTACCGAATTTTACCATAAAAGAACTAATGTGACACCACAATTAGCGGCTATCAAACACGCGAGATACACGCATACATCAAAAATTAAAGATCAAAGTCACGTGTATTAATAAATCCCAAATCGTGTTCATTTGGAACATGACTGATTATTAAATCGGCAGAGAACTGTGTTCTAAACCACGTTCTTTGCCGTTTTGCGTATTGGTTTGTTTTTGTAATCCAATTTTCAATTGCAACATTTTGTGATATTTCACCCCGCAGGAAAGCGCATAATTGCTCCGCCCCAATTGCGCGATGTGAATCCAAGTTATTATCAATTATGTATTTGGCCTCGTCCAACGCACCACCTGAAATCATTTCCGGAATACGTGATGCGATACGTTCATGCAATACATCCAATGACGGATTTATCAAAATTCTGAATGGGGTTGGTACAACCGCACCAATGCGCGGACTGTTTTGCCAATCGGTTAAATGACGCCCTGTTTCCAAAAATACCTCTAAAGCACGTGCGACGCGTTGTGGGTCGGTTGCCTTACAATCTGGAACCTTTTTACGCGCTGCGGACAGATCGCGTGCAACCATTTCACGCGCACAGGTTCTGTTTTCCGATGATATTTCTGGAATTTCGGCGATACCATTTATAATTCCGTTTATATAATACCCTGTCCCCCCGACAAAGATAGGCGTACGCCCCATATCAATTGCAACATCGTATTCACGACGTGCCATTTTAATATAATCTGCGACACTTATTTGTTCCGACAATGGCAGGAAAGAAAACAACCTGTACGGCACGCCATCTATTTTATCTGTAACCGGCCGGCCGGCAAAAGGACTTGCCGATATATTTTCTATGCCACGGTACATTTGTACACTGTCACAGTTTATAATCACCCCACCCACCCGCATGGCAAGTGCGTGTGCAAAACCCGACTTACCAGATGCGGTTGGTCCGGTAATAATATACGCTTTTTTATTGTTCATGCTTTTGATTATACCGCCCCATTTAGCAAATTCAAGGGACGATTCTACGACCCACTTTTGTTATTGCGGCGGGTGATTAGTGTGCGGGGCGGGGCCCCGCATACTTCTTTTTTGTCGCAGTATATCGTCAGGCTCTCTATCCCCTGTGCCACGCAAGGGAGGATGGTTTGCCATCAGGCGGGGATAAAGAGATCCCGACTTTCGTCGGGATGACGTCGTTTTTTTGTGCGGGATGACGTATTGTTTCCACGGGATGACGGTTCGTTTTTATATTATTCTGGAAATCACTATTGTACCACAGGACCGGCGGTAAATGTGCCGCTTCCCTGATTGGTATAGAATTGTCCATTTACCGTATCATACATACCTAAGACATTTGAACTGTTTTTAGCAGGAATTAAATTTAATACATACCCCCCATTTTCTTTAGCCCATACGCTAGATATATTGGCCTTTGCTGGCATTGTTACCGATGCACTATTACGTGCAAATATCCCCAAGTCATAATTTGCAGACCAAGTTGTGTTATTTGCTGTAGCTGATGTGGCAACTAAATTGCCATCTATATATATCTTGTTTTGGTCAAACAAAACTTCATACCAAGTATTTAATGAAGCATACCCTGATATGTTAACAACAGACCCGGCAATAGTATTTCCCCAGCCAACCCTATTAAAACTACTTGTACCATCGGTTAATCTCAACACGCCATTATTCGCTGTATCTACAGATGGACTATCTGTCACACCAATGACCGCCGTCGCAACACTAGAGCCTTTTGCCAACTGATTATAACGAATATACAATTGTGTTTTATTATTCACACGATATGGTATCAGTAAATATTGTCCCCCATCAGATTGAATATATTCCAAACGTGTATATCCCGCGGGCAATGTTATCGTTTCGCCGTATGCCGTTTGATCAACGATTGTCCATAATGTACAACCGTCCGACGGATTCGCACATTCCAATGTCGTCGTATCAGTTTCAGGTAATGTTAATGCTTTTTTTAATGCGGATGCCGTTATCAATTTATCCGCGTCTTCGGATGCGTTATAATCGCTTGCACCCGTAAACAATGCGCGTTCACCAATTTCACCACCACCATTTGCCGTATACATTACAACACTTTCACCAAGTGCGCTGTTCGTGCCCGCCG
>CAMZFU010000042.1 GCA_947306185.1 uncultured Pseudomonadota bacterium
GTCTGTGTCGTGGTCGTGAATGGTTCCGTGCGATGCTAGCGCCATTTGTTGATGCATGGAACGCATCACCAGAGTTCGAATCATCACCGTTTTTATGGACCTATACGGACGGTCTGCAACGGCAAATAACCGTATCAATAAATAACGACGTCCGGAATGTATTAAATCAATTAGATGTATGCCCATAGTTTATGATTACATTGCGTATAAAAACGGTTGCAAAAATGCAACCGTTTTTACTAACCACTTCTACTAACAACTAGCCCAGAGCACACTCTCTCTTGTCATACTGTGCTTTTTCGACGTTACCCCGCTGAAAAGCTGGATCTCGTTGCTATCAGGCGGTAATAAAGAGATCCCGACTTTCGTCGTGATGACGGTTCGTTTTTGTAAAAAACAGAAAAAACGATCGCAAATTGCGACCGTTTTTTTATCATCGGCGTCTCACTAACACCAAATACTATTGTACAACGGGGCCGGCGGTAAAAGAACCACTTCCCTGATTTCTAAAGAATTGTCCACTAACTGTGTCATACATACCAATTTCATTATTGCTATCTTTTGCCGGAACAAAGTTGCGGACAAGTGTATTTCCATCCCATAATTTGAAAGAATATGCAATAAATTTGCCGTAGCTAAAATTAGATGACGAAAAATAAGCAAACAATGTAATATTTTTTGTTGTTGTAAAAGTTGTTGCATTTGGATATGTTCTGTACGAAATATTATCTATGTAAAAACCATCCTTCGATAGTGTCAGCACATGTCGATTTAAATCTATAAAAGCATCTTGCAATATAGTTGGGGTCACAGTGTCAAATTGACAAAATAACTTTGTTCCTTCGTTTATATAGCCGTTAGTTGTTCCACACAAGAAGGCCTGCTGATTCTGATCCGTTCTGAATCCAAGCATATTACCATACTTTTCTCCACTTGTTGGTGTATATGCTGAAAATTTAAAATCCAATTCAGCTCTTGTATTCAAATTCCCTTTAACCCCTGTATCAATATACTGTGTCCCGGTTGACTGAATATATTCCAAACGTGTATATCCCGCGGGCAATGTTATCGTTTCGCCGTATGCCGTTTGATCAACGATTGTCCATAATGTACAACCGTCCGACGGATTCGCACATTCCAATGTCGTCGTATCAGTTTCAGGTAATGTTAATGCTTTTTTTAATGCGGATGCTGTGATTAGTTTATCCGCGTCTTCGGATGCATTATAATCGCTTGCACCCGTAAACAATGCACGTTCACCAATTTCACCACCACCATTTGCCGTATACATTACAACACTTTCGCCCAATGCGCTGTTCGTGCCCGCCGCAGGAATTTTTCCCTGTTTCAAATCAACCTGTGTTTTTACATACGGTTGGGATGTTGTCGTTTTATCACCCACAATCGGGTCGTCAACCGCAAATGCGCCGTATGCAATTATCGTACCCGCAATAATGGCAAATATTAATGATTTGTTCATTGCTATCCCCTGCATTCGATTTTTCATACAAAGATTCTACAAAAAATCGCACGTCCAGGTCAAGCATCCAAAAAAAGCGAAGTATCAATGAATTACGCGTAGCACAATAAAAAAAGATACCGCGTTTCCGCGGTATGACTATGTTTTTCGGCGAAATAACGATTCGGATTTTCCGATTCGGATGTAAAAAAACGGCTGCCAAATGCAACCGTTTTTACTAACACTAACAACCTACACATACGCAACACCGCTTTGCGGTGACGGACTGGTAACTACATACGCATTGGCATTAAAATGAACAACGCATCTGTGTCTTTGTTTGTCGACTGAATAATTGTCGGCGAAAGTGGATCCTGCATTTCCATTTGGAATTTTTCGCCTTCGACCTGGCCGGCAACATCCATAAGGAACTTTACATTAAATGTAACCGTGAATGACGCATCGCCATTATATTCGATGTCTAATTCTTGGGTTGCGGTTCCGGCATCTTGGCTGGACGCATTGACAACCAATTTGTTCATCGAGAATGTCAACTGAACAGATTTCGTTTTATCAATACTTGCAACAGAAACCAAATCGACCGCACTTAAAAACTGTTTTCTGTCCATAACCGCGATTTTATCATTGCCCTTTGGAATAACAACACGATAGTTCGGATATTGTGCATCAACCAATTTACTGGTCAACATTGCGGCACCAATTGTGAAACGCGCCTTGGTATCAGACAATTCAATATTCACATCATCAACCGTCGCGTCTTCTAATAATTTGGACAATTCACCAATTACGCGGCGCGGCAAAATCACAGACGGCATTTCCGCCGAACCCGCCGGTGCATTCATCGCACACAACGCCATACGTTGTGCATCGGTGGCAACCGCCGTCAATTTCGCAGAACCATCATCATTTGATATATGGAAATATATGCCACCCAAATGATAACGAACATCATCCGTCGGAATTGCAAATTTTGTTTGATTAATAAGATGCGCCAAATCCCCAGTTGTCATTTGGAATTTTGTGGTAAGATTGCTGCCCGCCATGGCCGGGAAATTTTCCGCCGGCAAAGTTGGCAAATGAAATACGGCGCGGCTGCTAGATACGACCAACGAATCGCCCGATTGTTTGAATGATATTTCCGCATCATCAGGCAATTTGCGTACAATATCATACAGCATTTGGACCGGAACAGTTATTTTCCCACCAAGTGTAACGTCGGCGGCGACATGTTCAACCAATTCCAAATCAACATTCGTCGCAGACAGAATCAAATCATCTCCGACTTCTAATTTAACATTCATCAAAATCGGCAATGTGGCACGCTTTTCAACAATCGACTGCATATGCCCCAAAGCCCGGATTAAAACCTGACGAAATACAGAAAATTCCATTTTTATGCTCCTGTTTATTATACCTGTTCCCACATTCTTAAGGTCAATTTTATCAAAAAATGCCGATTCGGTGCAAGAGCAAAAGAAGAGATTTTATTTTTTATCGGAAACGCCTTCGAAACCAGGGTTTATCACCCCATTGGCAAGGTCCAGTGCCGATGTATTAAACCATTCTGGGTCATCACGATGTGTTGGCGCACCCTTTTTCAGCGCGGTTTTGCACGGATGATCATCCGCAAGCCAATTTTCTAATAAATCGCCGGCCAACAACCCAACACCCGCCCCGGCAACTAAACCGAGTCCGCCTGTAAACGGCGCAAGTAACAACCCCAGCCCCGTTGCAGACAATGCCTTGCCTGCGACCGCCGCACCACTTATTTTAATATCTGGTTCGGCCAAATTGCCATTTATTACTATTGTATTAACAACATTGCCTGTGATAGAAAGCTTTAATCCATTCACCGGAATCGTCGTCAAAGACATATTTATCTTTTCGCGCCCCAAATCCAAACTGCCGTCCAACATGACATTTATTGCGCTTGTTTCAATTGCAACACCGTTTTGCGTTTCAATCAACCCGTCACGCAATTTCAGATTCGTTGCCATACATTTTATTTTCATCTGATCATGTTTCTTTTTGGATGAAAATAAATCGTGAATATTATTACGTAAACTGGTAAGGAAATCTGTCCCGTACATATATGCAACTAAATCAGAATGCGCATAACCACTGGCCGAAGAATACACACGTACAGGCCCGTTTATATTACGCATGACTTCGGACATATTTGCCCCAGATGCACGCACATATATCTCGAAATCTGTTGGCAATTCAGATATAAAATCATTTGTATTTATTTGTTCCAATAATGCCCCAATAACTATGCCACGCCCTATGCCCCCCATTTCAAGATTCATTCGACCATTTGATTCTATATCACCATTTATCGCCGCGGTAATATTACCCGATGCAAAACCAACATTGGCATCTATGCGCAATGCGGCATTACGTGCACTCGCCTTGACCTTCAAATTGTCCAATGACAAATTGCGATAAACAATCATTTTGCCGACATCAACATTTACTGCGATATTCTTGTCGTATAAATAAGAACCATACAGTGGCATATCTTTGAACACATTTGGTTTATGCTTATCTAAATTACTTGTACCGCCGTATATTTCAGGGAACAATTCCATAAGGTTGATTTTTTTTGCACTTAGATTAGCAACGACATCAACCCTGGGTTTAGACCAATCGATTGAGCCAGAAAAAGTTATATCACTGCCACGAACGGCCACAGAAGATTTGTGCAATGTTAATTTATTATGCCCCAATCCGCCAAATATGTTAACTTTCATTTCCGGCATTTTTGCCAATTTAAGATTTAATAATTCACCAATTGGTTGTACATCCGGAATATCACCCTTGATAATGAAATCAATTGGAATCTTACTTGTTCCTTCCAACGCGATATTTGCAATCAATGCGTCACCATCCGAAGAAAACGCAAACTTTACCGGATACACTTTACGTTCCGCATTGTATTTATCAAAAGAAACTATAAATGGAATCACATTTGATTTAATTTTTATCCATCCACGATATTCACGATTTTTGGCAAAATTTACCGCCCTTATATTCAACCGCGATAACGAATATTCTTCACCGTCGATATTCAACATAAAATCAACCAAATCTATTCCCCCAAGCCCTGGATCTACAAATGGGTATTCTGGTTTTTCAATACCGGTTTGTACGGCGGAATCCGGCGTATAGGGATTTTGTTCTTCTTTTTTATCAATATTCAATGCAATGGCATTTGCACTTTTTTTTGTATCCCAAAAAAACTTGGAATTATGAACACGAACATGTTGAATTGTGGGACGATTTCTAAACAAAGAAAATAAATCTAAACGCACTTCAACTTTTTCTGCTTCGAATAAATTTTTATGTTTTGCACCTGCATAATTTGGAATAACAATTTGGTGTACAGTTACACGTGGCCGCAAAGATAATTTCCACGACATATCGCCATTTATCTCGACTGGTAATTTCGTTGAATCACGCAATACCCCAAGGACGTTTCCACGCAAACTGTTCATATCTATTTTTGACAAGGCAACAACAACCGCCACAACAAAGACGGCAAAAAACAAAAATACCGCACGCGCAATAATTAAAAATTTTATTCTTCGTTTTGTACGTCTCATATTAAAACCCCACTTACGGTAATTGCAATTCCAATAAATTCATTACAGGCTTCATAAAATCTGGAACTGGTGCACGAAATGTTATCATCTTGCCAGTCGAAGGATGTTGAATTGTAATCTTGTACGCAAACAAAAACAAATTATTTGTCGCCAAAACAGATTTTAATCCGATATCCATTTCTTTATCACGCCCATATAAATCATCACCAACAATAGGCGCATTTAAACAAAATGCGCTATGCATACGCAACTGGTGTGTTCGCCCGGTCTTTGGCATAAATAATACCCATGTCAACATTCCAGATGCGCGTGACAACACACGATATTCTGTGATTGCATGATATGGATGCGCCCCTGTTCCATTTTCACGTGCGGATGTTTCAAACACCCGCCCTTTTAGTAAATAATTTTCTATGACTCCATGCGTTTCCGTAACATCACCATTTAATAATGCCAAATATTCTTTATGCGCGGTTTTGTTTTGGAACTCACGTGATAAGACCTGGGCCGCATGTTGATTTTTTGCAACAACCAACAGACCGCTCGTTTCCATATCCAAACGATGAACCAATGATATTTTCGCATACGGAAATAATGCCGCCGCCATTTTATCAATGGATTTGCGAATACCGGTTCCCCCCTGAACCGCAAGACCAGCAGGTTTATTAAAAACTACTATATCATCATCACTGTGGATTATAGTCTGACGCAATTTTTCCAAGTCAGAAAGTGAAAATTTTTCACCAGATTCATCTTTTTTCGGAACAATCAAATAACCACTAATTGTTGGCGGGATGCGCACCGCATCACCTTCGTGCAATATTTCCATTCCCTTGCACCGCGCAGAATTGACACGTATCTGACCACCACGGCAAAGCCGATAAAATTCACGCTGAGGCATTGATGGGAAATGTCGCAAGAACCACCGCAACAACCGTGTTCCGTCTTCGACCGGCGAAACAATTATTGAATCTGCCATTTACTATTCGCCATAAGTTATTTTCACAATATTTTTACCATTTCCCAAGTTACATGAACCGGTTGCCCCACTCCGTTTACCATCAGAGTTCATATATCCAACCGAATCAGACCAGGCCTTGGTTGCAAAATATTCGCAATCCGTATCAGATAATCCCGTAATAGAAACAATAAACTGACGTGAATTTGCCGGATCAACCGCTAATTCATAGGTACCACCATACGTATTCTTTGGGGAAATGCCAATTGCACCAAATATTGTCGCATTGTTTATATTGGAAAAATCGTCATATTCGCCCAGTAATTGGCGCACACCGGTTACAATTTGTAACACCTCTTCGTTAACTGTATTGCGTTTTTGTGTACGCATCGCAGTTGAAATCATACCGATTGCCCCAACCGTAAGCACCCCCATAATTGCAAGCACCCCGAGCATTTCTATCATTGAACGACCAGATTCATATTTCATTTTTTATTCCTTTATTTGCTATTTTCATACTTTTATTCTATCATAAAAGGTATGAATATTCAATTCAACCATTTAATTGTTAATGCACCAAATTCCCCTGGCGTGTACCGTATGTACGACGCAGATGGGAACTTGTTGTATGTAGGCAAAGCCAAAAATTTGGCCAATCGGTTGGCGCAATATACCGATATATCTAAACTTGAACCACATAAACAGGTTATGCGGTCGCTTGTCGCACGTGTCGAATGGGAAATCACCCCCACGGAATCGGATGCGTTGATATTGGAAGAAAAACTTATTAAAACCGAAAAACCGAAATATAACATTATGCTAACCGATGGGAAAATGTACCCAATGTTGGCTTTAACAAATCATAAGTTTCCACGATTATTAAAATTTCGTGGCAAGATATCACAAAAACGTGATGTATATGGCCCATATCCGTCGGTTCAATCATTAAATGAAACAATCAAAATGATTCAGAAAGTATGTCGCATCAGAACATGCAACGATACGTTTATGAATAATCGCACACGTCCATGCTTGCTATACCAAATTGGAAGATGCAGCGCACCGTGTACAATACCTGTTTCCGATTATGATGAAAATGTAAAACTTGCACGAAGAATTTTAACCGGCGATAGTGAGCCAATAATAACAGAACTATCTGAACAAATGAAAAAATTATCCGATAATATGGACTATGAAAATGCCGGAATTGTTCGTGATAAAATTGCGGCTCTAACCAAAACATCAATTCGCGGTATACGAACAAATACGCCGTATAGAGCAAAATCTTATGATAATACAAATTGGAATGAAACTGTATCCGAAATGGAAAAATGGATTGGCACAAAAATAAATTATGTTGGTGTTTTTGATAATTCGCATTTGTTCGGCACAAATCCGGTTGGCGCAATGATTGCATTTGGTCATGATGGTTTTATAAAAAGCGGATATCGCCATTTTAAATTACACGACCGCGCACGCGCCGGAAATGATATTGCGATGATGCAAGAATTTGTATCCCGTGCCATCGAAAACAGTCCCGAAATAGATTTAATAATTGTTGATGGTGGACGCGCACAATGGAACATTGCACATGAAACCGCACCAAACATTCCAATTGTTGGCGTTACCAAGGGCGAAGTCCGTAATGGTGATGAACATTTTATTATGCCGGACGGTTCCGAATATCATGATATGCCAAAAGATTCCAAATTATTTTTATTGTTGCGCCATGTCCG
>CAMZFU010000043.1 GCA_947306185.1 uncultured Pseudomonadota bacterium
TTTCATCTGTGTCTATGTTGGCAATCCTAATAAATTCCGTGCCAGGTACAAAAGTTCGTTCAAAAGCACATCTTTTTGGTTCAGAATACATATTTTGGAATCGTTTTATTTGATCTGGTGACGTGCGACAATAATTTATGAGTCCTGGAACTAAATTTATGTCCAAATCATTTGCATAGGCCCAAGCTCTCATACATTCTGCCATTTTTCGCCAAATTTCCCTTTCCTCAAAGGAACTATTTGCAAAGCTTAAAATTGAATCAGTATAGTTAAGATCTTTTGAACCATCAGGTTTATTTTTTCTAAGATATTTTATATAAATCCCTTTATACCATAAATAATATTCGTTTCTTTTCATAAATGCACTTGTGTCAACAGACATACATAAAACAGACATTTTTAACCCTCTGTGTATATGCATATATTGCAGGTTAAACCCATCAGAATTCAATATATTTATATAACTTGACTTCCATGGTTTTGTAAGCACTAATGATACGCAATAAAAAGGCCCGTATATGACAATTAAATGTGCAATTTATACGCGTAAGTCAACTGAACACGGACTTGAACAAGAGTTCAATTCTCTGCAAAACCAAGAAGAGTCGTGCAAGGCATATATAGCATCACAATCGTTTAATAGTTGGCAATATTACAAGACTTACAGTGATGCGGCGATTTCTGGTGGGACTATGGAACGGCCTGCATTAAAACAAATGTTGGATGATATGGCACATGGGTTAGTAAATACTGTGGTAGTGTATAAGATTGACCGATTATCGCGTTCCATATTGGATTTCCACAATATGATGAAATATTTTGAAAAATACGGTGCGAACTTTGTGTCCATCACGCAATCATTTGATACCAGTACATCAATGGGTAAATTAACATTGAATATGTTGCTGTCGTTCGCCCAATTTGAACGCGAGGTATCAAGTGAACGCGTTCGGGATAAAATCCGTGCATCAAAAGCCAAAGGACTATGGATGGGTGGTGCACCACGTTTGGGTTATGACCTGATAAACAAAAAATTGGTAGTAAACCAAACCGAAGCAGAACAAGTTCGTCATCTGTTTGAGAAATACCTAGAACTGCAATCTGTGAATGACTTAACTGAATATGCAAAACAAAATGGTATATTTGGTAAACGATGGGAGACAGCAAAACGACAAATACGTGGTGGTAATCCGATTAGTAAAATGAGTATGCATCGCATTCTGCGGGATAAAGTTTACATCGGTCAAATTGAAAATAAAAAAGAAGGCACTTTTGCCAAAGGCGAACATAAACCGATTATTTCTGCTGAACTGTTTAATCGTGTTCAAGTTGCACTAGCCAATAATTCCAACAATAAATCACCAAACACACGCGCACCAAATATACTGACAGGTAAATTATTTAATCATAATGGCACAAAGTTCATCAACCAAATGACCAGCGGTAAAGGTAAAAGAAAAATTCATTACTATGCAACCAAGGGATTTTATTTGACTGCCGCGTGTGTGGATGAAATTGTTATAAAAACGATAACAGATTTTCTGAACAGCGATATGTCGAATCTGCCCATAAACCTGGCCACCGTATTAAAACGAATTGATATAACAAATATGAATTTCGCAGAAAAACGCAACCTAATTCAATCATTGGTTGAAAAAATTGTGTATTCGCAAGAACAACTGATTTATACACTGACTATAGATGCGCAAAAATTACAGCCGTTTATCAAGGAGCATTATGTAAATCAAAATGTTGAGCCCATGGAATATATAATTGGCGACAACAGCATAACAATCACGGAAAAAGTATTCTTACGCAAATACGTCAACACGGTATACGACCGTGGTAAAAACGGTGTATTAAATGTCACCGACAATAATCATTTAATTTTGAAAGCTTTTGCAACGGCATGGAAATATAGGGAATTATACGAACAAAATGGCAATGTAGACAATGTGATACGTTCTGTTCGCACATCACCAAGATTATTTTATAAATATTTATCTCTCTCGTATCTGAGTCCGTCAATCGTAAATAAACTATTAAGTGGCAAAATTAATATGGCAGTTAGAGATATTTTGGATAAAGCATCAAGAAGTGATGACTTTGAGTATCAAGTCAAACTGTTTAATCTATAAACATATTGATTTTTTATCTGTTTTATGTTATATTGTGCGTATGCCTGTTGGAAGGCTAGCCCGTTCGTGTAAAGATTTCATCATCCAACAAATAAAATAATATAAACCTCCGAGCTTATTATCTAAGCCAAGAGACTACGAACGCAAAATCAATATTAGATAATGAACTTGGGCAACTCCGCAAATGCGGTAAAGGATTTATATTATGAAAAATATAGACTACTTTAAATTACAAGCAAAAAATCTGCTTAAAGACTACCAAACCCGCTATCTTTCTGAAGATGGTGATATTTATGAATACGAACCAAAGTTTTTTGATATCGTTGGCATATTCCTTGAATATGATATAATGGACGATGATAAAAATTTTGAATTCAAACTAGGCAATGCGCAACATCTGATCGCACAAATGGCCGGTTTTAATGGTTGGAAAGATTTAATAACATCGACAGAGGCAGAACAGTCAAAAGCTCGAAAACTTCTGGAAGAAAGTGTTCATAATGAATACGGATGTACAAGTTTTATATCGCATAATTTTACACCTGATGGTCGTGAAATAACAGAATATTCACACGAACCATTGGATAGTGATGTGCCTTATCATGAAGAATTGTCTGGACAGGATTGGCAAGACGGAATTGATGAATGCAGGAAAAATGGTATGGGCTTTGAACCAGACGAAATCGTTGAATGTCTGCATTGTGGAAATCGGTTTCCATTTAAGGAAGTAAAGGTTAGACGATTGAAACCCGAGTACAACAATGGCAAAGAAGATGATTTTAAAGAAATTGTATGCAAACACTATCCGGAATGTAATGGTAATTTACTAGATTTAATACCGGTGGAAATGATTGATGCGAAAGGAGGTGATGAAAATGAGGAATAAATTTGCATCTTATTCTCGCAGTACGTCAAAAACATATACTAATGCCAATGGATATAGAGTGTACAAAGATTCAGGGCAGCTAGTTCATCGTCATATGGCAGAAATAAAACTTGGTAGATCTTTGCAATCTGGTGAAGTTGTGCATCATATAAACCGAAACAAACAAGACAATCGTCCATCAAATTTGTATGTGTTCCATGACCAACAAGCACATTGGGCGGCTCATAAACAGGATGCCAAAAATTATGGAAAAGATTATAGTTTTAAAGGCAAAAATCATTAAAAGTGCCTCAACGAAAATGACCAAAGTATATCAATGCGTGCTATTTGGGCTGGTTTGATAAATTTGGCGATATACATTGGAAATATCGTGGGTAAAAACCGCCGGAAACGGGGCGAAAAAGAACATCCCGCGGGATTACCGCGGGATATTCAATATTAATGGCGGAGATGAAGGGATTCGAACCCTTGATACGGTTGCCCGTATACCACATTTCCAATGTGGCGCACTAGACCAACTATGCGACATCTCCGGATATTAAATTAATCTTCTTCAGATGTATCGTCTTCGACATCGTCGGCGACCAATTCTGCGGCATCAACCATTGGTTCTTCGGTTGCCAATGTTTCTTCCAATTCGGCGTCAATTTCGCGCAAGGCCGGATCAACACTGTCCACTTCCAATGTTTCTTCGGCATTTTCAACCGCCGGTGTTTCCTTGTAAGATTGCACAAATTCATGTCTAATTGCGGCAATATCTAATTTACCACTTGCAATTTCGCGCAGTGCCGTAACCGTTGGTTTATCGTTACCGCGTTCCACAACTGGTGCCGCCCCACCGTTCAAATCACGAACACGTTGAGATGCCAACATTCCCAGTTCATATCTGCTTTCCACAAATGGTAATGTGTCAGAATTAGTTGTGCGTGCCATATTAAAATCCTTTGTTGAAATATATTTTCATCCCGTTATAATGCCCTATGGATAGTAAAAATGCAAGTAGAAAATGATAAAAATGATATAAAAACATTATCTTTTGGGTGCCGACTTAATGCGTTGGAATGCGAAAAGATAAAAAACATGCTAAAAACACGCGGAATTTGCGCGGTTGTTGTTAATACCTGCTCGGTTACCGGTGAAGCCGAACGCCAATGCGGTCAAACCGTTCGCAAGATTGCACGCGAAAATCCAAATGCCATTATTTTTGTTACCGGGTGTGGCGCGACAAGAAACCCCGAATTGTTTGCAAAAATTCCTGGGGTAATCGTGATTCCTAATTCTGAAAAAATGAAACCAGAATCTTATATCGTTCCTAATATGCGATTCGCGTGCGAATTGAATGTAAAAAATGCTGATGCCGAAATATCAAAACAATTTGTTCAGATTCAGAACGGTTGCAACCATGATTGCACATACTGTGTAACCCGTCTGTTGCGTGGGCCGGCGATTTCATTTGAATACAATGATATTTTGACTGATATTCGGGCGGCAATTGCCGATGGTTTTGGTGAAGTTATTTTGACTGGAGTTGATGCGGCATCATATGTCAAAGTTTATGACAATAGACCGTTCGTTTTGGCCGATTTGTGCAAAAAGATTTTAGAAGACGAACCATTGGTGCAACGGCTGCGTCTGTCTTCGGTTGATCCGGCGGCACCAACAATCCGCGATATTATAGAAATGATGAAGTCCGAACCACGATTTATGCCACATTTGCACCTTTCTATGCAATCGGGTTCCGATACTATTTTAGGTGCTATGCGCCGGCGACACACCGCCGAAACCGTTCGTGATTTGGTTAAATTAGCGGACGGCAAGATTAGTTTCAGTTGGGACATTATCTGTGGTTTTCCGGGTGAAACCGAAGAACTCTTCCAAGAAACATTAGATTTGGTCCGCGAATTAAAGCCAATTAAAATACATGCTTTCCCCTATTCTATTCGTCCCGGAACGGTGGCGGCCGAAATGCCCAATCAAATTAACCACAATGTTTCCAAACAGCGCGTTAAAATCATTACTGATTTGGCAATGGAAAATATGCGCGAATTTATGAAACCGCAAATTGGCAAAACATTACAGGTATTGCTTGAAAAGGATAACAATGCCCGTACACCCGATGATATACCAGTCCACATTGACGGCAAAACTATCCCGGAACGCACCATTTGTAATGTGAAAATAACAGGGATAAAAAACAACATATTTACCGCCGAAAAAAATATTTAAAAAATCTGTTTGCATTGGCGATTGTTGCTGTTATTATTCAGATTATGAAGAAGATATTTATCGCATTTTTATCAATTTTAATAACCGTCCCGGCATTTGCAGAATTCAAGACAACCGCAAAGTCGGCTTTCCTTGTTGACTATGATTCTGGTGCAGAAATATTTGCCAAAGATGCGGATACACTTATGCCACCATCATCTATGTTGAAACTGATGACATTGGCTGTCTTGTTTGACGAAGTCAAGGCCGGTCGCCTTGGGTTAGACGACCGCATAGATGTTAGTGAAAATGCCGATTATCAAAACCCACTTTGGTACCCGGCAAGCAAGATTTGCCTTGTTACCGGTCAACAAATTACGGTGCGTGATGCCATTTTGGGACTTATCGTATTATCGGGTGGCGATGCGTCGGTTGTTGTCGCCGAAAAAATCGCTGGGTCGGAAATAAAATTCACCGAAAATATGACGCGCAAGGCACGTGAAATCGGCATGCCAATGTCAACTTTTGGTAATGCAAGTGGCCTGCCCAACGATAATAATTTGATGACAAGTCGGGAACTTGCCACATTGGCGTATCATATAATTTCTGATTACCCAGATTTGTATCCTATGTTCGCGACCAAACGTTTCGAATTTAATGAATACAAAACAGATTGGTGCCGTGATTGGGGGCGTACCCACACAGTGAATTATAACAAATTATTGTTCATTATGCCGGGGGCGGATGGTCTGAAAACCGGTCACACGGACAAAGGCGGTTATGGCATGGTGGCAAGTGCGAAATCCGGCGGACGCCGTCTTATTGGGGTTATCAATGGGTTCAAGGGTAAAGGCCACGATGCGTTGGCGGCCGAAATGAAGAAATTATTAACCCACGGTTTTACTACAACTGCATCCCGTGTATTTTACCATGCGGGCGATGATGTCGTGGCGGTTCCGGTATGGTATGGTCGCCGTGATACGGTTATGGCAACCGTTGAAAAGACATTTGCCATTACGGTTGATAAATCTGTTGGGACCAGTGGTGTTCGCGTTTTAGCGCGATATAATGACCCAGTTGCGGCCCCTGTTAATGCCGGTGACACGGTTGGCGAAATTGTCGCCGAACAGAATGGTCGCATAATTGCGCGTGGCAAATTGGTTGCCCGTGAACACGTTGGCAAGATTCAATTCCTGGCACGCGCCTGGAAAAACATTATGGTTATGATATTCGGGAAATAATTATGCGTAATCCAATAAAAACATTACCAAGGCAAATCAAGACAGAACGTTTGGAACTGCGTCAATTAGATGCAAATATTGAAAATGCCACATTGATTTTCAATGCCATAAAAGATGAAAATCCAAAAGATTTTTATTTTAATCCAATCGTAGATACAGATATTATTCCCACCAGTTCACAACAAATGTTGCAACAAATGAAATTGGAAGAAGAATTTATTCGATTAAATGGTGTCATATTTTATGTGTTCTATAATAATGATTTGATCGGGTACAAACGATTATACTTTAATAATGAAGATGTTCGGATGACATTACAAAGTTCTAATATATGGCTTAAGAAATCCGCATGGGGCCATGGCTTTTCCCAAGAAATTAACAAAAAAATAGATGAAATTGCTTTTACTCAATTGGGGGCAAAGCGTATCACAACGCAATGTAGTACCGAAAATACACGCAGTGCAAAATCGTTAGAATCATCAGGTTTCCACCTTGACGGGATCGCACGTGGTGGCGGATTTTTACCTGATGGGACGGTTTATGACAATATGTTTTGGTCAAAACTTGAAAGCGAATATCTTGGGGAATAACGATGGCAAAGAAAAGCACCCCTCTTTATGAATTTCCGCACCCAATGGACAATGACACATTGATTGGGCATGATGCCACGTTAAAGGCATTTATGGACGCATGGAACAATCGCGATAATTATCCGTTACATCCGGTTTGGATGTTGACAGGTACGCGCGGCATTGGCAAGGCCACACTGGCATATAAAATTGCAAAAATGGTTTATGGAAATGTTGGTGATTTCTTTATCATTGATATGGACCGCAATATCGATAAAGACGGCAAAGTTAAATCAGATGCAAAATCTATTTCCGTATTCACCGTACGTGCAACGATTGAAAAGATGCAAATGTCGTCTATGTCTGGCGAATGGCGGGTTGTGTTAATAGATTCTGTGGACCAATTAACGACGGCGGCGGCAAACGCGATATTGAAACTGTTGGAAGAACCACCGGCAAAAACACTTTTCTTGTTGGTCACACACCAACTTTCCAATGTGTTGCCGACCGTTCGTTCCC
>CAMZFU010000044.1 GCA_947306185.1 uncultured Pseudomonadota bacterium
TTTGTTGACGATCCGCACGAACTTCGACCGGAACTTGGTATGTCGCACCACCAACACGGCGACCCTTTACTTCAACAGACGGTTTTACCGCATCAACTGCTTCCAAGAAAGTTGTTAATTCATCGCCATCTTTTGCGATTTTTTTCAAACGTTCCAATGCACCATAAACGATAGATTCGGCAACTTCCTTTTTACCATCGTGCATAACAACATTAATACATTTTGCAACAACCAGATTATTATATTTGGAATCTGGCAATATTTCACGCTTTGTTGCGGCTTTACGTCTTGACATACTTTATTCCTTTTTTGTTCTTCACCCGAATCATTCGGATTACTCAGATGGGCGAACCCATATGTTTCAATTATTTTGCTTTCTTTGCACCATACAAAGAACGACCTTGTTTTCTGCTTTCGACACCCTTGGTATCCAAAACACCACGGATGATGTGATATTTCACACCAGGCAAGTCCTTTACACGACCGCCACGAATCATAACCACACTGTGTTCCTGAAGGTTATGACCTTCGCCCGGAATGTATGCGGTAACTTCGTGACCGTTGGCAAGCTTAACACGGGCAACTTTACGTTGCGCAGAATTAGGTTTTTTAGGTGTGGTTGTGTAAACACGAGTGCACACACCACGTTTTTGCGGATTTTCCATCATGTCCGGCGCCGTGGATTTTACGACGACCTTTTTACGTGGTTTCCGAATCAGTTGGTTCACTGTTGGCATTCAAAATCTCTTTGTTTTCTTTGTGTCCTTATTTTTACACCAAACCCCGCATCAGACTTATTTTAACGGCGGTCCCGCAATTATAAATCTGCCAGATTTACGGCGTTTTTCTGTGTTTTTTACTTTCCTTATTTACACGGAAAGCGCAATAACTATAATGCCAAAGGGTCCGGTTGTCAAGGAAAAATCCATAAAAAATGCGGGATTTTTTGGTGGTTGACGACGACGAGTCACCCTGCCCCACCATGGGCACAAAAAAACACCGCCCAATCGGGCGATGTTTTTAATACTTTGGTTTAGACAATTAGAATTGAATACCGAATTTTACGCCGTAGCCAAATCCTTCTTCGAAATCCCAACCTTTTTCACCCTTGGATACATCACCTTTCCAGTGATCCATTGTACCATTGATATATGCACCAACATACTTGGTTGCATCGATGTTATAGTTTACACCAAAATAACCTGTCCACAGACCAGCATTTTTAACTTTGCCCGGCATTTCTTCGCCATCGTACGCAAAATGATCATTGGTAATACCAACATATTCGACACCACCGACAAGGTTCCAACTGCGATCCAACACAAACTGACCATCAACACCTAACGCTAACATGTGTGTGCCTTCATCACCCCAATTAAATGTTTCAGAATTCAGATAAGAGAACGCCACATGACCGGCAACTGTCCAACGTGCGGTTGTGTAACCACCACGAACACCAGCAGTCCATGTGTAAGATGTTGCGTCTTTATCAAACCATGATGTTTCATCATCGTCATCCGGATAAGACATCAACGCGCCACCGTTACCTTCTACACGGGCGATCAGTGAACTTGCACCGGCACCATATGCACCATATGCATCAACTTTCCACGCACCCATATCCAATGCACGGAATGTCGCTTTTAATGACAAATCATCCCAAGAATATCTATCAAAAGCTCTGTTTTCAGACAAAGATGTTTTTACATCAATCGCCAATTTGTCCGTTACACCATAGCCAAATTCTTCCGCCAATGTGTACGGTGTACCTTCGGTGTGTGAAGACAAAGATGTTTCACTGTAAAAATTCCCCTTTGTCGGCATATATAATGGGTTACCATCAATAACGTTTGCCGCATTTGCACCCGCCGCAGCGAATACAGCCAATAAAGATGTCAAAGCAATTTTTTTCATGACTTATCCTTTCCTTTTGTTGTATTGAACTAGATTTTTTCTAGCTGTATGAATTCTATCCCATAAAAACAAAAATTTGCAAGGAAAAAATTCTAACGAAAAATAACAAGCAAATTTTAATTGTTGTTATCAAAATCTATGTTTGGATTATTTTGCTTTTTTATATCACGCCAATTCGCATGATTCTTTAAGTGCGTTTCATAATCATTGGCAAAGTTATGTCCACCCTTGCCATCCGCAACGAAGTATAAATACTTTGTGTCCGCCGGTTCCAATACCGCCCGAATTGCATGCGAACCAACATTCGCAATTGGTGACGGTGGCAAACCATTATTCATATATGTATTATATGGGCTGTCTATTTTAAGGTGTCCTCGCAACAATGGACTACCCTTCATATCACCATAGCCATTTGTTAATGCATATATAACCGTTGGGTCGGCCTGAAGCCTCATCCCCTTGCGCAGACGATTTAGATAAACACTTGCCACTATTTTCATCTCACTTGTCTTTGGGGTTTCGCGTTGCACAATAGATGCCAATGTTATTACATCGTCCCAACCACGTAATGGTGCCGGTGGATTACGATGCGTACGCAACCAATTGTTTTTTACGTTCTGCATTTTTTTATATGCCAAATCCAAAACCGCAAGGCGCGATGTTCCACGTGCAACATAATATGTGTCGGGGAATATATCACCATCGGCCAAATCGCAAACCGCCCCCCAATCTAATAACGCACTACATTCAACATCACCCGTTAAATTGGATGAATTGCGCAATAAATCTTTGATTTGCAAAATAGTTAAACCTTCGGGAATAACAATTTTCGTTGTTGCGATTTTTCCACGGGCCAACATTCCCGCAATTCGCCATACCGATGCACCACTTGGTATTTCATATTCACCACTTTGCACAGATCCACCACGAATGCGAATCGCGAATTTAAATGCCATATCTGATACAACTAATTTCTGTTTGTCCAGACGCGTCGCAACCGCCGAAACCGTATCACCAGCATTCACATTAAATATAACCGGCGAAGATACAGGTGAATATATGCGCATGGCAAAATATATGATTGCCACAAGGCCCATCGCAACATACATCATATAATGTTTCAAGATTTTTTTGGAACGTCTGCGCATAACGACAAACATTATTGCAAATAAAATTCAATTTGCAAATGCTGATTTTACATTTTGCGACCATCAAATTGATATGTCTGTTGTGGTTGGTCGGGTGGCACCTGTCTTTTTATTCCGTCTGACGTGCGCCGCCGCCAAACATGATTGGCATCATCATCTGATTCAAAACCATACAACCAAGTTGAACCGACACCATAAATATCAGATGCCTCGACATATGCGAAGCCACCGCCCTCTTCCACCGACATATTTAATAAATCTTTGAATGCCATTCTATCTCTGAACGGTACATTATAATAATCCATAATTCTTGGAACGGTCGGTTTCTTGCTGGTATCAAGCATCGGATTTGCCGGATCATAAATATATACTTTGTTATTCAGTTTAACTATCAAATATGCATGCGCATCGCCACCAAATTCTATTTCTGGATTTTTCTTAAAAAACGCATTACCACAACAAACTTTTGATTCTATGCCAACATGCTGTAGATAAAGTTGCGCAAATAATGCACATTCGATACATGCCGCAATCTTGTATTTATTAAATGTCTCGGACAACCACATTGGGTTATCTTTGCCACGATGACTTTCTTGGAAAATCTCCCTTCTATGTGGCCGATTTTTGGAATAGTCCGGCCACATCATATGCATATAACTTTGCAGATTAAATAATATAATATAATCTTCGACACTTATTTTTATTTTATAATCATCCAAGAATTGTTGTATTTTTGTCTTATCAAACAGTGCTCTGCGCGCATCGATTTTATCAAAATCAAAATTGGATACATCTAATTTATAGTATGCGTATTCTTCCGAAAATATTTCGTTCGGTTCTAAATCATAGGCGATAAATTTCTTATCTGGGCACGCCCAATTAAAAACAGGTTTCTTTTTCATGATATAGAATTATATCACATTTTAATGTTACCGCCAACCCAAACACTAACCACTTACACTAATCACTAATAAATTAAAACAGCCGGATAAACCGACGGTTTAAATTTATGGTCTACGTCACAGGATTGTTCGTTTCACTCACCACACGTAAGGTTTGCACCACGCCAATACTTGTGCAAACCAACTATCGTGTCGGACAACGGTTCTCATCCTTAACACCGACATGGTAAATTAAAACCACCCCAACGGGGGTGGTTTAAATTTATGGTCGGAGTAACAGGATTCGAACCTACGACCTCTACGTCCCGAACGTAGCGCTCTACCAGGCTGAGCTATACTCCGATCACACACAACAAACAAACGTTCCGAGGAACATGCCGATTATAGAACACCAATATCCTTTTGCAACCCTTTTTTAATTTTTTTATTTTTTTTATCTATTTATCCTTGTTTTTTCGCGAAAATATGGCATTATTTACTGGTGATTGAAATATATAAAACAAGAGAAAAAAATATGTTTGCGACAAGATTTTTACAGAAAGAAAAATTTGATAATTACGCTGATTATATTGCAAATGCGCGCCCCATTGTTCCAGAACACTTTAATTTTGCATACGATGTTGTTGACGAAATCGCGCGCGAAACCCCGGATAAGTTGGCGATTATATGGGTTGGCGATTCGGGCGAGAAAATAAACTTTACTTTTTCGGACCTATCGCGTATGTCAAATGCGGCGGCAAACTTCTTGACGTCACGTGGACTAAAGAAAGGGGACACGGTTTTGTTATTCTTGCGTCGTCGTTGGGAATATTGGATTTTAATGATGGCCATGCACAAGGTTGGTGTGATTCCAATTCCGTCAACGAATCAGTTAAAGTCCGAAGATATTAAATATCGTATTGATGCCGCCGAAACACACGCAATCATCGCGTTTGATGATGGGCATATTATTTCTGAAATTAAAACCGCGATTGGTGATTCGGATGTGATGCTGATTTCTAATGACGAAGTCGCAGAATCACTTAAAACAATGCCAGAAACATTGGAACGTGTTCCAAATGAAAACACTGATACAATGGTGATTTATTTTACCAGTGGCACGACAGACATGCCGAAAATGGTTGCGCACAATTACGTATACCCATTAGGACATATAAACACTGCGATATTCTGGCAACGATTGCATGATGGCGATATTCATTTCACTTTATCCGAATCGGGTTGGGCAAAATGCTCATGGGGCAAAATGTATGGCCAATGGCTTGCCGGCGCGACCGTATTTGTATTTGATGTTGCGGGTATATTTACTGCACACGATTTGTGGCGTGTGATTTCTGAAAATCATGTGACATCATTCTGTGCGCCACCAACGGTTTATAAAATGTTGATTCATGCGGATGTATCAAAATACGATATCTCTGCATTGGTCAAAGCAGACGTAGCAGGTGAAGCACTAAACCCAGAGGTTTTTGAACGTTTCTTTAACATGACGGGAATAAAATTGCACGAAGGTTTTGGCCAAACAGAAACCACTATTCAATTATTCACAAACGAATGGATTGAACCAAAACCAGGCAGTATGGGCATGCCGGCGGCCGGGTTAGACATAAAATTATTGGACGAAAGTGGGCGCCCAGTTACCGAAGAAGGCAAAGTTGGTGAAATTTGCATTTCATTAGAAAATGGTCGCCCGGTTGGTATGTTCCAAAAATATCACAAAAATGAAAAACTAACCGAACAGGCATTTCGTGATGGATATTATCATACTGGTGATGTCGCGTATCGTGATGCCGATGGATATTATTGGTTTGTTGGACGTAACGATGATTTGATTAAATCTTCGGGCTACCGCATCAGTCCGTTTGAAGTTGAAAGTGTCTTGCTTGAACATCCGGCGGTGCGCGAAGTCGCCGTAACCGGAATTCCCGATCCAACACGTGGCCAGGCAGTCAAAGCAACCATAGTTCTAAATAAATATTTCCAGGGCAATGATATCTTGATTCGCCAATTGCAAGACCATGTTCGTAATCGTACCGCGGCATATAAATATCCACGCGTAATTGAATTTGTAGACAGTTTGCCGATGACCATATCTGGCAAGATTCGTCGCGCATTGATTCGTACCCTAGACAGTGCGAAAAAATCTATTATTGAACCAGTAAAAAACACTATCGGTTTGGGTAAGGACGAAGAAGAAAAATAGTGGAAAATGGTTAGTGATTAGTGTTAGTAAACGGTTGCAGAAATGCAACCGTTTTTTATCCCCTTCTTTGTAAGAAGGGGTGGCGCGTGAAACGTGACGGGGTAGTTACGGATATGTGCTGTAAACACTACCCCCCGGCACTCCGTGCCGTACCCCTTCGCGGGCGAAGGGGATGGTTTGCTATCAGGCGGTAATAAAGAGATCCAGCCTTTCGGCGGGATGACGTCGTTTTTTTTGTGCGGGATGACGTCGTTTTTTTGTGCGGGGTGACGTGAAAATTCCAGAGAACCGTCATACCGGCGCAGGCCGGTATCTCTTTGCGTCAGGCGTAAACGACGAATCCAGATTTTCATTGGGGTGACATATTGTTTCCGCGGTATGACGATGTTTTTCCGATTCGGATTTTGATTTTTTGCGATAAAAAACGGTCACCTTTCGCAACCGTTTTTTTATTTACTTTTCCTTTCATATTTTAATTAACCGTTGGCCCCGCCCCAAAAGTGCCAGAGCCCACATTCTTGAAGAACCCGTGTGATACTGTATCATACATACCCACAACACCATTTGAATCTTTTGCTGGAACACCATCAAACACTACCCCGCCATTTTTCTCAATAACAAAATTATAAACTCTACCCTGCAAATAGTTGCTGTTTGATGTATATGCACTGATCGCACCAATGTACAAATTAGACATAGCCGTAAATGCGGTTGGCGTACTAGAATACGTGTATGTATGATTACCAATATAAATACCAGAAGAATTCAACTTAATCCTGATTTTGCTATTTCTTGTAAAATCAGTTGGCAATATACTTGGGGTGAAACTTGCAGAATCAAAAATACTGCTTGTTACACTCGTTGAAGGCACATACATTCTAAAATACTTTCCCGAATCAAAAGATCCAAACACATGTCCTACAAATCCAGAGTTAATATAAAAATCTCCCTCTGCACTTGTGGTATTGTCTACTTTAACTTTTGTATCAATATACTGTGTCCCACTGAATTCAATATATTCCAAACGTGTATATCCCGCGGGCAATGTTATCGTTTCGCCGTACGCCGTTTGAT
>CAMZFU010000045.1 GCA_947306185.1 uncultured Pseudomonadota bacterium
GTATACCTTTATTTACTTCGTTTACAAATTGGGCGCAATGTTCAATCATTTCGTCCATCGTACAATCTTGCAGAAACCGGCCATCTTTGTAACAATAAATACAATAGTCAGAATTCTTGGAACCATCGGTATCTGTACCGTACAAGTTTTCATCAGTAATCGGCATACCGCAACTTTGACATATTTTCTGCATATATAAACCTTTTCGTTTTTGTTATATACGTGATTATATATAAACTATTGTGCAATTCAATATAAAGAAAACCGACCAAACGGTCGGTTTTCTATTTCTCGTAATTCAACACTTGTTTTAGGTATGGAAACACCAACATGCGTGTTTCATTCCACACTTCGGTGCTTTTAAGTTTTGGTCTCGCTTTCTTGACTTCCAAATTAGCTAATGCAGATCTTGTTTTCGCGGATAGGCCCAATGACTTTTTTTTGATGGTATAACGTGGACGTTGACGCAGATTGTACAACGCTTCTAGGTAATTAAATTCATTGTCAGAAAAACATGTGCCATCGTTTTGGAAACGACCAAAATCTATCATTTGTCGGTTACCATTTTGGACCCTTAACCAATACTGGGTTTTGCCAGAATATGTTTCACACCAAATATCATATAAATGCATTTTCTGCGGTAAACGCGCATTTTGGTCTGGACGTGTATCGGTCGGCGGCGTGTAATAAGCACTTACAACAGAATCTTCGTCGCAATCAATGTCTAAATCTATTTTGTTATATATTTTATACAGCATTTTCAACAACAATATAGATAGGTCTTGCTGTTCTTCCGCTATGCTTTTGGGCTCTTTGTGTTTGTCTGGTTTTGGCATTGTTGTGCTCCTTTTTTACTAAAATTGTTATACATAACTTTTTGTTTGTCAAACAAAAACTACGCATGATACAGTGGTGAAAATTGCCAACACCTTGAAAATGTGATACACTGATTTATATAAAAGGGCCATATTATGAATCGCGCGATTAAATTCAAACTAAAAAATGGTAAAGTTGTTACAATTCGTCGTATTCGTGGCACAGATTATGATGCAATGATGAAGTTTTTTGATAAATTTGTTCATGATCCCAGTGCAAAATACACCAGTATGTATCTTGGACAACCCAAATATAGCAAAGAATCATGTGTCGCATTATATGACAATCCAAATAATCTGTTCTTGGGGGCATGGGACGGCGACAAAATTATCGGCGAATCCACCATTACCAAGGTTTCACCAAACAATCCAAAATATCGTGGCCTGACCGGAATCACGGGCAGTATAATTCTTGATAAATACACATCAAATGGACTTGGCGGAAAACTTAAAACCATGATTGAAAAATGGGCGCGTGAAAACGGAGTCCATAAACTTGAAGGCGAAGTCTTTCATAAAAACGTTCGTTCATTGGGCAATTTGATACGGCATGGTTATAATATTGTCGGTATAAAACACGACGCGGCCATAGTCGATAATGAATGGATGCATATATACGTTTTAGAGAAAATATTAGAAGATTAAAGATATCTGATTAAAAAACCGACCATTCGGTCGGTTTATATTTTTGGTGTGAAAACACCTGTATCAATCGAGCAGAAAACAAACAACGGTTGATGATTTAATACAACATTACAATAACTGTTCCAAAAGTAATGGAAATGTATCATACCCTGCGGCAGTATTAAAATGTCCTGCTTCTTTAACAATTTTGATTTCTGCACCGATTTTTTTAGCAAAATCAAACGAGATAGCATTTGGTACATACGGGTCATTATCCGAAACAAAACAAACACTTTTTTCAGATAATTCCTTTAACTTTTCTAAATCATCGCGTATAAAAAACGGGGTATTTACATTATCAAATTCTGAAATATGCAGTTTTTGATACAAAGGTGCAATAAAATAAAGTCCTTTGGCTTTTAATTGTTTATCTAATAAATAATCGGTAATAAATGCAGGCCCTAAACTGTGTCCAATATAAGTCGTTTTAGGACCTAAAAAAGAACTGTATGAATCTAAAACACGAAACCAGTTGTCATAATTTTGGTTTTCTTCGCCACATGGAAATTGCGGAACAAGAACTTTAAAACCTTTTGCTTCTAGTTTTTGAAAAAGCCACGAAAACCAATTTTCAAAAGGAGAACCATAACTTCCATGAACAATAACAAAATCATAAATCTTTTCTGGTGTTTTCATGATTATTTTACCCTTTGATTAATCCATTAGCAGTATAATTAACAGATTTTTAGTTTGCAATTTATTTTTATTTATTATTTACATTTGAAGTAAATAAACACTCCATAATTTGCCCGTTTTTTCAATGTTTTTTACTTGGTGGGAGTGGGTGATTCACTCGCACGGCACAGTGTGCCGGCTGCGTGCAACCCGTAACGATTTCGCTACGCTATCGCTTGCAAAATCTACTTGGTTTCGAACGTTGGTATGGCTCAAATCCATAACACACGACCAAAAACAAAAAACCGACCAAAAAGGTCGGTCTTTGTTTCTGGTGGGAGTATGCTTGCACTAATCGAGCAGAAAACAAACAAGAGTTTATTGATTTAATGAAACGGGGGAAAGAATTCAGAGAGAACCAAAAAATGCACTTGTGATAAAATGTGAAATGTGATAGAATACACAGGTAAGGTAGAGAGAAAAAAGGAACCAACCCCGTGAAAGCCGCAGAAACCTACACACACACACACACACACACGGGTAATCCTGCCTAGCAATTTTTGTGCGAACTGTTGTTCGTACTATGGATGAAAAATCGACTGATGATGTTAAAACGGCATCATTGGTCGATTTTTTTATTTAACAAACAACCAAAGGAAGGAAAAAACATGAACAAAAAAATATTTTTAACATCAATAATCGCATTGGGCTTTGCGTGTCCAGCGATGGCAGAATCTTTCCCATCAGATGGGTCAATGTTAGAAAATAAAACTTATGATGGTGCAGCTACATATGATAACACCGGTGTATATGATGGTGATGTTACTGCACAAGCGTACTATGATTGGGATTTGTTGAGTCCAACTGCTGGTCAATATTTACCACAAGGCGCAACAGCTGTTGCAACATGTACAACTGGTAGTTTTTGCCCTGGTGCAACAGATATTCACTATGATAATACACAAGACCAAGGTATAACATCATGTTCTACGGTTGGAGATAATTCATTTACATCATCTGATGTAGGAGCGTCTGCGAACACCGACTGTTACAAAGCATGTAATATAGCAAATATGGGTGCAAATGGTTCGATTGCAAATATTGCACATGCGGCAACATTAACTGGAAATGATTATTATGGAAGCGGTGCCGATACTTGTGAACCGGCAACTTGTGTAGCCGGATGGCATGTGAAACCAGGTTTGAATTTATCAACAACAATTGGTAATCGTGTTGGTGAATCATACGGCTATGTAGATAATGCCGGAACATTTACTGAAAGCGGGGGATCGCACGGACAAAGTTTTTATGGTATAAGTGGCAATAATACATGGGCAACATATTATGATAGTACAAGCGGTATGGTAACTGGTGCTGGTCGTTGTAGTAATGTTTCTGGAACTGGTTTATGGAATGGTGCAAGCAGCGCAAGTGATATAACAACACATACAACAGCAGAATTAGGTGCAGAAGGTGGACAATATTGTTATTGTAATGTAACTGGTTATACACCAGCTGGTGGAACATTGCAAAGCTTGTCTTCGCCTTGGCTGTTCAGCAACGACGCCTACAACGCTGCCATGTGCACTTCGAACTGTGCTTACAACTGTGCGTTCGGCATGCGTGAAGGTGGTCAGTTCCGTGCCGCGATGCTCGGTTCTGTTGGCACCTCACTGGCCAGCTGTGAAGCTAATACAATCAACATTACTTGGAAAGGCGCAACTCAAGCTGCGATTGATGCCAATAACGCCGGTAGCACGGTATACGAAGGCGATATCAGAACTCCAAGCGAAGCTGAATCCGTCACAGGTAAGCACTTCGTCGGATGGAAGTTCCTTAAACCGTCAAACAATAACAACGGTAACAACTAACGCGTCAGATTGCATGTGTGTGGTTTATCCACACACATGCCGGAATGCGTACAAAATGCGTCAGCGTTTTGTTGAAGAAAGGTTGGAAAGATATCGGGATGTTCCTTTTGTTTTCTCCCTTCAAGAAAAAAAACATCCCGACAGAGTTTTTTGTTATTAGGAAAAAAACGATTCGTAATAATAAAAAGCTTTGATAACCAAAGCCGAATAACCAAAGGAAAGAAAGGATATAGAAGAATAAATTCGAACCGGGATAATCAATAACTTCAAATTCAGTATAGAAAAAATACGAAAAGATTGTCAAGGGACGAATTAAAGGTGCGATTAAAATATACTGCATTTTTAATGTTGATATTTGCAACGGCAAATGTGTTTGCCGGGGTGGATGGTGTTGTTGTTTTAAACGAATTTCCGTCCGACAAATTGATGTTGGAAAATCATGTATATAAAAACGCAGCGGTGTTTGAAAATTTGGGTGTGTATTCTGGAACAATAAACGCAATCGCAATCTATGAAAATTTACCATCGTATTGTGCCCCAGGATATTATTTACCGGAAAACACCACCGAATGTGTAATATGCGATGAAAATTATTATTGTGTTGGTGGTGAAAATGCAGTTATGTCGCCGTGTCCAGATGGATTGGTATCGCCGGTTGGAACAACGGTTGCAGATAATTGTGGCAAAATAATGCGTGTCGGTGAAGATATGTTGTATTTAACACAAACACAACAAACACACCCAGCATTGGCGGTAAAGATGGATGGCAAGATTTATTATGCGAAAACAACACCGATATCAATGGGCGTAAAACCAATGAATATAAACACAACACATTCATTACGAACAATGATAGATGGCGTTGAATATTCAATACACGATAACACTATATCAGGGGAATAGAAATGGTTAAAAAATTGGTTTGTTTATTATCTGTTTTGGTTATTGGAATATCCCAAAGTGCTTTTGCTGTTCCAAGTGTTAAAATGTTGGGAAATAATAAGTTAAATTCTGCAAATGTTAAACCGGTTACAAGTACACCAAACAGAAAAGCAGATAGTAAAATAAATAACAAAGCAACGATGGCAAAGGTTGCAAAAACACCAATTGCAAAAGTAACAACAACTTCTTCTGCACCCCGGGGGCGTATTCCAGCAATAATACCAGGGATTAAAACTATGAATACGGCCAAAATTAAACCTGTTATTGTAAATAATGATAATGGGAGCAACCCAGCAACATCGGGTATCAGTGAAGATAAGCTTAATGAAATTGTTGAAAGAATAGAAAATCTTGAAACACAAAATGAAAATGCGATAACCGATGTAGTTGAAAATGAATCTGGAACTTATGTGACTGATGTCGCAGTAGAAGGAAATAAATTAAGTGTGAACAAAACCCGTTTATTGCGTGCCCCAATACGAAATGCAAATGGTGATGATTTGCCCGGGGATGCGGAAATATGGATAGTAAAATAAGGGGTAAAAGAAAAGATTCCCAGAATAAAATCTGGGGATAGGTTGCACTAATTGAGCAGAAAACAAACATGAGTTTTCCGGTTTGATGAATAAGATAGAAATGTTTAAAAACAAGTTGTTGAATAATAGTTGAATTTATGGTACGCTCAAAATCTAATAATAAAGGGGTAGAAATGAAAACTATCGGTATAATAGGTGGGATGAGTTATGAATCTACAGTTGAATATTATAAAATTGTAAACGAAGAAATAAATAAACGTGCCGGTGGCTTACATAGCGCCAAGATGCTTATTGAAAGTTATGATTTTGATGAAATTGAAAAATTACAAACAGCTGGTGATTGGGGAAAACTTGGCGAAATTTTAAGCGATTCTGCAAAAAAACTTGAAAAAGCAGGCGCCGATTATATTGCAATAGCAACAAACACAATGCACCTTGTTGCAGATGAAGTTCGAAAAAATATATCTGTTCCATTGATTCATATCGGGGAAGCAACCGCAAGTTATATCAAAGAAAAAAATATTAATACGGTTGCTTTGCTTGGAACAATATATACTATGACAAAACCATTTTATAAAGATAAACTAAAAGAACATGGTATAAATGTGATAGTGCCTAATGAAAATCAACAACATATTATAAATGATATAATCTTTAATGAACTTTGCGTCGGTATAATAAAAGAAGAATCTAAACAAAAGTTAAACTCTATAATTGATGATTGTGTTTTGCAAGGAGCAAAGGCGATTGTTCTTGGCTGTACAGAATTACCGAATATAATAAAAGAAGCCAAAGTAGAAATAGTAAACACAACAAAAATTCATTCTTTGGAAATTGTTAAAAGAATTTTAGAATAATATTTTGGCCGAAGATTGGTAGTTTTTTGTGCTTTTTGAATACGATATTTTCGAACTATTAAAAGTATTGGAAATCCAACAAAAAAATGCACTGTTTAAGTGCGGCGTATATTTTGGTGGGAGTGGGTGCGCCTCAATAAATAAAATCAAAAAAATCTCGTACACTTCGATTTTTTAAGATTTTCTTA
>CAMZFU010000046.1 GCA_947306185.1 uncultured Pseudomonadota bacterium
TGGAAGGGAACAAATGGGAAAACCGCCAAAATATGCAGACGTGATGGCAGTGGTAATCCGGTGGCCGAAGAATGTGCCATGAAAAAGAAAGTCAAAAAAAAGACCAATGGCGTAGAGGAAGATGTTTTGTTTACGGTTGAAGATTTTAATCCAAAGGTACTTGGTGCCGACGATGGTTCTGTGATAGATTTTTCCAACAAGGCGCGTCTTGGAACAACATTAAAGGGGGCCGGGGTTGGTGGCGCAATGGGGGCATTTTCGGGGTATCAAGGTGCCCAGGCGGATATCGAAGACCGTTTAACCCAGGCAATACGTGAATATAATGATTCTTTGGAAAAGGTATATTGTGGTACGGGTAAAAAGTTCCTGTCGTTCTATAATGATGATGCGATTATACCGGCAATGAAGAATTAAAAGAACCGCCAAATTGGCGGTTTCTTTTTATCTGTTTTTTATATCAGTTAATCTTGCAATAACAGACGGTATATTGCGATTAAATAAAACACCCGCGCCACCGGCATTTTCCCATTCTTGGATATTATCTATGCGGTCATCAACCAAAATATGATTTTGGCCGGGTTTCATCAATTCGCCTTTTGGTGTATCACAAATGATTATATGTTTATCATCAAAAAATATCGGCAGTTTCTTTAGAATCCACATTCTTTTTTCATTCGCGATAAAGTTTACATAATCTTGGCCGGCGATAAAGTTTTTTGCGTTTGGTGTCTTGCTAAGTACGAAAATTTCGCCCATTTGCATGGCATAGTATAACATTGTGTTTATATTTGGAATTGCCGGTAAATCGCGCCAGAAATGTGTATTGCTTTCTATTGTCTGCCACATTTTCTTTTTTGCATTACGCGCATTGTCGTCCAAAAACTGTGTCGGGCGGTTTGTGTTTATATCAGCGTTTTGTGGGAAATCTACTAATACGCCGTCCATATCAAAATAGATTTTATACATTATTTGCCCCTTGTAATCTTTTGATAACACATTTGTACCAAAAAGAGTGTATATGTCAAGCGTTGAAGATGTTTTGCGGTGCGGAATGTACCCAAGGGCAGGCGATTATTTTAATCGCATTCTAATTGCATAATTTCTTCGTTTAATAACTGTCTAATTTGTTCTGGGTCAGTTATTACGTTGCCTGATGGAATATCGCTTGATGGGGGCGTTGTGGTCACTGGTTCTGCCGCAGGTGGCGCCGGTGGGTTGGGTTGTTGGGTTGGGGGCGTTGGTTGCACCGGTTTATTTGGAATTGGGCCAGTATTCGGTTTCGTTGGGTGTCCATTTGGATTAGTAACAAGCGTCACGGGCGTATTTGGTGTGTTACCACCAAGGGTCGGCGTATGTCCAATAGTATCTATTAGGTTCTTGGCACTTGTGTAGAAATTTTCGTTTTTAACTGCATTCCCACCAACACTTTCATCTTGTGAGAAAAACATATGTGGGCCCGAATTGTTTAAACCCACAATCGTATCGCCACGTAACAACGGTGCCCCAGAATCACCACCAGAGCTATCACAATCTGTGGTAAGCATTAATGATGATTTTGGGTGAGTTCCTTTGATGTTACAAGTCTGAACTTTAAATTTACTAGTATCGTTTAATAATGGTTCAAAACCGGCATTTTTAACGGCATCATTAAAATACTTCCAAACACACCCTAATTGGTCTTGTTGTGTTTTGCATTCGTGCTCATAATACCGGTCATACGTTTGCATAAATAACTGCTTTAATGGTTGAACTTCGCTATCTTTGATAACGCGCAGGCATCCGAATCCGCCACGGTTAATAGGTCCCGTCGTAGATTTAGACGCCACATTTTTGAAATTTGGATTTGATTCATTTGTGGTTAGTATCGCCCAATCTTGTCCATCGAATGTTTGACCGGGTTTCCCAATTGCGGCGATACGTGTGATTTCTGTTTTAACGTACCTTGTGCCGTTCCAAAATTCTATGTGGCATGATGTTGCGGGATTACATTCGGCGGCGCAATGACGATTTGTTATAATTAAATTGGGCGCGATAAATCCTGCCGTGCAAACACCGCCCGCTTTTGTCTTAAATTGAGCAATTGACGAATACATTGGGTCGCGTAATGAACCATAAGTGCGATCATCTAATATGCCTATGTTACCACCAGCACCCGCAAATGCGCTTGATGTTAATAGTGTACATAAGATTCCAAAATTGATTCTCATAATGCGCCAATTGCCTCCTCGCATGCGGTGGCATTTTTGATATTATCATTTATCGCTTTTAATGTGATGGCATTAAACACCGTCGATGCGCCAGATGCGACCGCGGACGTGCCCGCCAAGACATTTGCCGCAGTATCCATTTTTTTATTGGCTTGTTTTTTTGAATTCGCCACGGCTGATGTAATTGTTCCGGCCAGGCCCGTACCAATATTTACGGCGGATACTATTTTTGATGTGTTCGCGTTTTTAGAAACCTTTTCCATATGCATTGTGGTCATTTTCCCACATACACTTGCGGCCTCTTGTAATTTCTGGTATTCGGATGGTGCACAATCAAATTGCGCCTGTCCAATTTGTTGTTTGTTTTGATTGATGGTATCAAGGCATTTTTGTATCATACCTTTAATGTCACCAGATTCATTTTGATTCTTGCTGGATATAACTGTGCCGGCAACCGCGGTCGCGGTGTTCCCCGCCATAAGACCAGTTCGCCAATTTCCCAATTTTTTTGCCTGTTCTTGTAATTGTCTTTTTTGGGCGCACATTCCATTGTACTTGTCACGGGCTTCTTCAAATGCGGCCATATTTTTCAGAAATCTTACAAAATCTGCATCAGACATATCTTTGATTTTGTTCATTTCTTTTTCTAATTCTGCGATTTTTTTATCAACACTGCTTTTTTTTATGCCGGCATATAATGCACCGCCCGCCGCACCAGTTCCAACCGCAGTCACAATTACGTTTGCGGTTCCCATGGTTTTAATGTCTTGCAATTCTTTGGATATACCAAGGCATGAACTGCGCAATGCGGCCACCGTCCAATTATACGTGCATTCGCCGGCCCGCGCATAATCAGTAAATATGCCGGATAACATACAAAATGGTAATAAAATTACGATACGTTTTAACATTTGTTGGTATTAAAATTATATCATAAAAATCATAAAAATGTTACGCAATTTTTAAGGGCGGTATAACATACACCGCCCTTGTCATAGAAAATTATCGTTATAAATTATTTGCCGTTTATAATAGATTTAACGTGGGCCGTTACATCGGCAATTGGAATGCGTTCTTGGTCCATCGTATCACGATGACGAACGGTGACCATTTTATCTTCCAACGTTTGATGATCGACAGTTATGCAAACCGGTGTTCCGATTTCATCATGACGGCGATAGTTCTTACCAATGTTCCCAGAATTTTCTAATTCAATACGTCCAATGCCAAGTGCACGCAAATCATTTTCAATGTTTTCGGCAATACCGACCAATTCCGGAACATTACGTGCCAATGGTATAACCGCCGCCTTGACCGGGGCAAGTTGCGGTTTCAATTTCAGAACAGTGCGAGTTTTCCCGTCGCCAAGGTCTTCTTCGGTATATGCCTCTATCATCAATGCCATCATTGCACGATTAACGCCCATGGCGGTTTCTACAACGTATGGAATAAAACTTTCACCAGTTTGTGGGTCAGAATATGCCAACTTTATTGTGCTGTCGACATTTTCCATAACATGTGCTGCAATTTTAAATTCATTTTGTGATTTTGTATGGGAGCCCAAATCAAAGTCTTGACGATTGTGTACACCTTCGACTTCGTCAAATCCATCTGGAAATTCGTATTCAATATCACCCGCGGCTTTGGCATAATGTGCCAATTTTTCGTGTGGGGTGAAACGTAATTTATTGGCCGGGATACCAAGCACATTGGTCCACCATGCAATGCGTGTTTCGCGCCACATTTCAAAATACTTTTCATCTTCACCCGGACGCACAAAATATTGCATTTCTGCCTGTTCAAATTCTCGCATACGGAATACAAAACCACGTGGCGATATTTCATTACGAAATGCCTTGCCAATTTGGGCAATTCCAAAAGGTAATTTGTGTGGTGTTGCATCAAGAACGTTCTTGAAATTGATATATGTTGTTGTCGCTGTTTCCGGGCGCAGGTATGCGTTCACTTCGCCATTTGCAACCGCACCAATTGAAAGTCCCATCATCAATTGATATTCGCGCGGTGGCATTAAATCTGTGGAACCACAATTATCGCACTTTGTTTGGTCGCGCATTTTATCTTGGCGCATACGGGCACCACATTTCTTACATTCGACCAATGGATCGGAAAAACCGCCTTCGTGGCCAGAATATTTCCACATTAAACGATTGCCGATAAGTGATGCATCCAAACCTTCGATATCATTACGGGAATATATCATAGAATTCCACCACGCATTGCGGATGTTTTTCATCAATTCCACACCGTATGGACCATAATCATATGTCCCACCAAGTCCGCCATATATTTCAGACCCAGTAAATATGAACCCACGTCTTTTACATAATGCAACGATATCATTTACACTTTTTGCCGGCATAATCAAACCCCCATGTTTATAATTGTAATTATAAGTATTATATTTTATTACGTGTTTTGCAACAGTTTTTGCCATAAAAAATGGGGGCGATTTGCCCCCCAAAAAAAGACCTGTTTTTTATTTTTGGTCTGGTTTAGGTTGTGGTTTAGGTTGCGGGGTTTGTTCTGGTGCAATTGCCATTGCCGGGCATACAGATGCACACGCACCACATGAAACACATACCTTTGGGTCAATAACACATTTGCCATCTGGCCCCGCAGAAATTGCCTGCATTGGGCAACCCGACATGCATGTGTGACAACCGATACATTCGTTTGGATCTATTTTATAAGCCATTTTTTTCTCCATTGTTTTTGTTAATCTCTGTTCAGAAGTCCCAGTAAATATTGGAACATTGCGATAAACGAAATATACAAATGCAACGCACCCAATACCGCCAACTGGTCTTTTTGTGTTTCATCACCAAGTACCGCGTACGAACGTTTCAATGTCTGCATATCATACGCGGTGAATAGTGCGAATACCAATACGCCAATTGCGCAAACTATGGTTGAGAAAGTTCCGCCCAATGACCAAATCATTGATACAACACCAACCAAAATCAAACCAATCATTCCCATCATAAGGAATATGCCAAGGAATGATAAATCTTTGGCGGTTTTATAACCAAACATTGCCATAAAACCAAACATCAATGCCGCGATTACAAACGCCCAAACGATAGATGCGGGGTTAACAGCCAATCCGCCCCAAATCATCGGTGTTATGCCCAATCCAATTATTACCGCGTACAAGAACAGCAAAACCGCCGCGGTTGTCGGACGCATTGAAAACGCGCGTGCCTGGGCCCAGATGGAAAGTCCCAAACCACCGAAGATTAAAATGTAGAAAAACGGTGTCATACCACCATGTGATACCAACAGGTTAATTCCACCAAGGTATATTGTAATAAACGATGTAATTGCGGTCACCGCAACTGCACCAAACATCAACGCAAATATTTTCTTAAGATACAAATCAATACCACCACCGCGCGACGGAGTAAATGATTGTTGTGCCTGTCTGATCATGTTTTTTCTCCTTGTTATTTACCAAATATATAATACAATAGGTATGAAGTTTCAAGGAATAAAAGTAATAAAAAAGGATAGGGTATGGCAAGGGGTAATAACCATAGAATTAGGTTGTCGCCAGAACAGCAAAAAGATGAAGGCGGACGGTTTCCAGTACCAGCGGATAGTATTAAAATGTTGGAAGACCGCATAAAGGAATTGTTAGATAAATTGGAAAAAGAAGGTTATGACAAGACTAAGTATAATAAAGCCACGGAAATATTAGAACGGTGTGCCCGATATAGTTCGCCTGCCAAATACAATGCCTTGAAAGTCAGATTTGTGGAATACACCAAGCAACGTATAGAGACACTGTTGCAAGAGTTAGAGCAGGGTGCAGGTAACACCGAAATGTGTCATGAAATTGCCAAAATGTTAAAGGTATGGGTAGAAATTATCGACAAAGGTGACAAGAAAACCTATAATGAATATGTAAAAAGATTGAAACCGTATGCAGATAAAGATATGGAGGCGTTTCTGCAAACATTGGAACATGGTGATAAGTCGGTATATGAAAAAGCAACCGCGCTATTAGATGTTTTGATTCAACTAAGCAGCAAAACTGCATGTAAACCAATTACAAAAAGATTAGGCCAATACAAGGAAAAAACAAAGTAAATGTCCATAGTTATAGATCCAATTTCACCAGTGGCGTTTTCTGTATTTGGCCTGCCAATTCGTTGGTATGCGTTGGCATATATCACCGCGTTTGTTGCTGGATATTTCATCATAAAATATATGATGCGTTCCAAAACATGTGCAATAAAACTTTCCAAAAAAGAATTTAAAGAGAGATTAGTTGAATATAGCAATTCTTA
>CAMZFU010000047.1 GCA_947306185.1 uncultured Pseudomonadota bacterium
ATTCGCATCACCGGCGGTCATTAATGCCGTTTGTTGTTCCGCGTAATTTACACTGGAATCATATATTGCTTTTTCACCAATTTCGCCATTTGTTCCCGTATGCGTTATTACCGTGTTTGTATCAACCGCGGGGATTTTATCCTGTTTCGTTGCAATTTGATTATCTACATATGTCTTGGATGTTATCTTTTTATCCGCACTGTATGCAATTCCAATATTTAACACCAATAAAAATGCAACGATTATTCGTTTCATACTTAATTGTGATTAAAGTGTGTCCCGCTTGCCGGATTTATTTGCCATATCAAACAACCCTCGCTATCCGAGTGGGCACATGTTAAATGGCCATTTATTCCATTTTGTATTGCGGTGTTGACCTGGCCGGCCTCTACCAATGCGGCCGAATTATATGACGCGGATTCATTATATACCGCCTTTTGTCCAACAGTCCCCTCGGTTCCCGTATACGTCACAACCGAACCGTTTGTTCCAGCACCGATTTTATTTTGTTTCGTCGCAAGTTGATTTGTCACATACGTTTTTGATGTTGTAACCTTATCGCCAACCGCTGGTGTACCTTCGGCAAATGCACCACCGCACGCAACAATTCCGATTAACAACAAAGATAATTTTCTCATTTGTATCCCCCGCACCCAGTTAATTTGTTCTTGCAAATTATATCAAAATTCGCACCACCGAGTCAACAACGAAAAAAACGGTCGCATTTCACGACCGTTTTTTTATCACTAATAACTAACCACTTATAACTACCTTCTGCTTGGTATGCATCCAACAACAAGAACAAATATCGCAAACACCAAAAAGAAGGCCGTATACATTAACATTCCTGATGATACATATTCCAATGCCAATAAACGATACCACGCCGCACCACGAATCAGTGGGATTAAATAAATCAACAACACCGGTATCAAATACCACCACACGGAAATACCCGCATCACGGAAACGACGTACGGTCAATGCCATCATTGGTATGAACAAAATTGCATTTACAATCGTGGCAACAATTCCGCCAACGAAGTGTCCGAACAACCAATTCACGATTACCACAAACAACAATCCAAACCAAAATTCAGACCGCGTGGAACGACCCATAAAATCGAAAAATCCGGTCCAAAATCTTTTAACCGCCATAACCGGATCAATCATTGGGCGACTTATCGATGCCGTTGTTGCCGGTGCCGTATCACGCACTACGCGATGTGTTGTCGTCCGACGCGTTGTTTTTTTAACTGTTGTTTTTTTTGATTGTTGTTTTTTTGCTGTTGGCATAACCTTTCCTTTGTTTTGTATGCTATTATTATATCTTATTTTTGTAACCCAATGCAACAATAAACATTTCCACAGAATCTTTACGCGACGCATTTGGCTTTACATGATGCACCACATCAAACCTTTCTTTGATTTGTTTCAACAATTCATTTGTTGTACCACCTGTAAAAGATTTCGCAACAAATACACCACCGGGCTTTAACGCGCGGCATGCAAAATCAAATGCGTATTCCAATAAAACCATTTGACGCAGGTGATCTGTTTTCTGATGCCCAACGGTATTTGGTGCCATATCAGAAACAACGACATCGACCACACCATCCACGTTATCATCCAACTTTAACTTTTCCACCAACCAATTCAATGCCTCGTCAGTGGTAAAATCGCCTTGGTAAAATTCAACATTGTTTATTGGGGTTATTTCCAATAAATCCATCGCAAAAATTTTTGTCCGTGGAAAGGTGCGCGCAATAAATTGCGACCACGACCCTGGTGCCGCCCCCAAATCAACAACAACCTGATTATTTTTAAGAAATTTATACCTATCATTAATTTCAATCAATTTATATGCCGCACGCGCACGATATCCGTCGGCATGCGCACGCGCAACATACGGATCGGCGGCCTGGCGTTGAAGCCACGCAACCGAAGATTTGTGCTTTGCAATTTTTTTATTTTGTATTTTCATAAGGCCCCATGACCCTTTGTCTAAAACGACACATTGCCCGATAACTGTTTCTGAACAATCCTTCCTTGAAAAAACGTGTATCATTAATTTCAAAATAAGGTGTCACCGCCACCCAAGACAATTGCCACCCACGCAGTTTTCCCGTCTTTTCAGAATATACCGGCACAGAAGTTATATTTTCAAATTTGGGCATCAATTAATCCTTTTTATTTTACCCCATCTGGGGCGCCACCTTGGGATTGCATACGTTGCATTACAGCCTCCATACCGCCCATACGCTGTATCATCGCCATTTGTTGTTTCATTTTAAGATATTGTTTAATAATATGTTCAACTTCACGTACAGTAACACCGGCCGCTTCGGCGATACGGGCTTTGGCATTGGCAAAGATTTTTTCTGGGTCGGCACGTTCTGTGGCGGTCATTGCTTCTAATATTTTAATCTGGGCATCGACACTGCCATCTTTGATTTTTTCTTTCATTGCATTAACCGCACCCGACATACCTGGTACCATTTTAAGCAACCCACTAAAATTGCTCATCTTTTTTATCTGTTTCAATTGCGCCAACATATCGTTCATATCAAACTGACCCGACATCATACGTTCGGCGGTTTCTTTCATACCCTTGGGCACTTTTGGTTCAACGGTTTCGTTATTTTGATTTTCTGTCGCTTCTTTTTTCTTTTTACCAAATCCAAACATTATTTTACTCCTTATGTTCCATTAATATTATGCGATAAAAAACTACTTGTCCAGATACTTCTTAAGATATTTCCCGGTAAGTGATTCAGGATTTTTTGCCACATCTTCGGGCGTACCAGTCGCGATTACATGGCCACCACCTGCGCCCCCAGCGGGGCCCAAATCAATAATCCAATCGGCGGTTTTAATTACTTCCAAATTATGTTCGATAACGATTACGGTGTTGCCCTGCTCTACCAATTCATGCAGCACCCCAAGCAATTGTTTTATATCTTCGAAATGCAAACCCGTTGTCGGTTCGTCCAAAATATAAAGTGTCTGACCAGTGCCACGTGCTGATAATTCCTTTGATAATTTTATGCGTTGCGCTTCACCACCAGATAAATCAAGCGAACTTTGTCCCAATTTAATATAATCCAAACCTACGCGTTTCAATAATTCTAATTTACGGCTAATCTGCGGATGATTTATAAAGAACCGGTATGCTTCATCAACCGTCATATTAAGGACGTCTGCAATGGATTTGCCCTTGTATTTAACCGCCAATGTTTCATCATTATACCGTGAACCGTGGCATTTGTCGCATTCAACATAAACATCCGCCAAGAAATTCATTTCTATTTTTATTTGGCCATCACCCTGACAAGCCTCGCACCGACCACCCTTGACATTAAATGAAAAACGCCCCGGACCGTAACCACGTGTTTTGGCCTCTGGCAATTCGGCAAAGAAATCACGAATATTGGAGAACACGCCCGTATATGTTGCCGGGTTGCTGCGTGGACTGCGCCCGATTGGCGATTGGTCGATATCAACAACCTTGTCTATATTTTCCATACCGCGAATAATATCATGTGCCCCCGTTTCCAATTTTGACCCATATAATGCGCGCATCAACGCCGGATAAAGTGTATTTAACAATAATGTGGATTTGCCCGAACCAGATACACCGGTCAGTGCGATAAATTTTCCCAACGGAAATTCAACAGTTATGTTTTTAAGATTGTTTTCACGCGCACCACTTATCACTATCGATTTACCATTTCCGGCACGACGTTTTTTCGGCACAGGGATTTTTTTCTTGCCCGATAAATATTGTCCGGTCAATGAATCTTTATTTTTTATCACCTGTTCCGGTGTACCGGCGGCAATAATGTTTCCACCATTTACGCCCGCACCACGTCCAATATCAACCAAATAGTCCGCCGCACGCATCGCATCTTCGTCATGTTCAACAACTATCACACTGTTATCTTTATCACGCAACATTTTTAAGGTGTCCAACAATTTGTCATTGTCGCTTTGGTGCAACCCAATTGACGGTTCATCCAACACATACAACACACCAGACAGGCCACTACCAATCTGCGAAGCAAGGCGGATACGTTGCGCTTCGCCCCCGGACAACGTTCCCGACATACGTGACATAGTCAAATACCCAAGTCCAACATTTTTCAAGAACATTAATCGCGATGTAATTTCACGCAACACCATACGCGCAATATCATTTTCTTTCTGTGTTAAATGATTTGGCAAATTCAAGAACCAATTATAAGAATCATCAATGGACATATCACAAACATCAATGATATCCATACCATTAATTTTTATACACAGCGCCTGAATATTAAGACGTTTGCCATGGCAAACCGGACACGGCTTTTCCGATTGATATTTTGCCAATTCCGCACGCATCATTTCAGAATCAGATTCGCGCCACCGCCGTTCAATATTATTCACAACACCTTCGAACGGCTTTTCATAAATGAACCCGTTCCAATTTATCTTAATGGGTTTATCACCCGTTCCATAAAGAACAATATCTTTTTGTTCCGCCGTCAATGTGTGCCACGGTTTAGATAATGGAATTTTATATTGTTTATGCAAAGCATCCAACAAATGATTAAACTGACTAAGCATACCGCCACGTGACCACGGTGCAATCGCGCCGTCTAAAATAGATTTTGATGGATCCGGAATTATTAAATCAGGTGACATATTTAACTGCACACCCAACCCGTCGCATGCACTACACGCCCCCATTGGCGCATTAAAAGAAAACAAACGCGGTTCAATTTTTGGTACGGCAAAACCACTAACCGGACACGCATAGTTTTGCGAATATAAAATATCTTCATTTGTATCTAACCGGCGAACCAATACTGCACCCGGGACAAGCCGTAATGAACCTTCGAATGAAGAATACATACGCGAACGAAATTCTTCCTTATCTGATTCAGACGCACCATCCGCCGGCATTTGAATACGATCAACAATTACAAAAATATTATGCTTTTTATTTTTATCCAACGATGGCACCGACGACAAATCATATAATTCATTATCAATTATAACCCGCTGATACCCCTGTTTAACCAAGAAAGCCAATTCTTTTTTATATTCGCCTTTGCGGTCACGAACCAATGGCGCCATAATATACACACGCACGCCCGATGGAATATTGAAAGTCAAATCAACCATTTCTGCAATGGTCTGCGATTTAATCGGCAAACCGGTTACCGGTGAATGTGGCACACCGATACGCGCCCACAACAAACGTAAATAATCATAAATTTCTGTGACCGTTCCAACGGTTGAACGCGGATTTTTCGATGTAGTTTTTTGTTCAATTGAAATTGCGGGTGCCAAACCTTCGATTAAATCGACATCTGGTTTTTTCTGCATATCCAAGAATTGACGCGCATAACTGGACAGCGATTCAACATAACGTCTTTGACCTTCGGCATAAATTGTATTAAAAGCCAACGACGATTTTCCCGAACCGGATACGCCAGTAAAGACCACCAATTTATTTTTTGGTAGATCCAAATCAATATTCTTAAGATTATTTTCGCGTGCACCGCGAATCTTTATCAATCCAGACATAGCAAGAAAAATATAGAACTTTTATCCAAGATTTCAATACCAACGAAGTCAGAAAAAATTACTTATGATTTCTTTTTATCTGTACTTGTATCAGACACCTTTTTGTCAGTGGTATCTTTGACATCCGCGTCTTTTTTGACGGTTTTGTCTGCAACTTTATCTGTGGCTTTGTCCGCCGCCTTGGTTACCCCCATCAAAGTATCTGGGTCCAACAAAATTCCTGTTTTGCGGGTATGATCTTTACCAGCCTTGGGTGCCAATTCGCCACGGACCCAAATATCAATACCACCAACATTACCAAATGTCGCCTTGTTTTTATTGCCCTTTGGAACATAGTATAAATCACCTGGTACCAGTACGCGACTAAAGACCGTTTTGCCACGGGCATCTTCAATTTTTACCCACGATTCTTCGTATGCCTGAATCACGATTTCACCTTCTTCGCGGTTTTCAGTTCCAAATCTTTCACGCACAGTTTGTCTGTATGCGGGTTCAGTACTCACGACCGGGGCAACGGCAACAACTTCGGTATCTGGCACAATGACTGATTCTGATGTTGCGATTATCGCGCCAATAATACCACCGATGATAGAGAATAAAACCATCGCACCCAAAATCCACTTCCAATACTTAACCAAGAACTTGCAAGATTTGCTGTCTTTGAATTTGCACAATTTTTTATTTATTGTTTCGGTCACCTTGGTTTGATTGGCCATTTCAACCGCCATTTGGTGAATAACCGGTTCATCATCATCAGAAACAATACCCATCTCAGATTTGATTTTCTTTACGATGACATCCGGGTCAATACCCAATTCCATTGCATAGTTACGCGCA
>CAMZFU010000048.1 GCA_947306185.1 uncultured Pseudomonadota bacterium
CACTAAGGATGCTGTGGAGAAATCCGTGGGGGTTCAAGTCCCCCTATCCGCACCATTTTTACATTTTTTTATGCATTTTATGCTTGCTCGAAAAATCATAATTTTGCTAGCATAGTCAATAAAGGGATGAAAGGACTTAGATGGCTTTTTGGTGTAGGCCTTGGTATACTTGCGTTTTGTAATGCGTATGCCTTGGATATGGATGACATGGCGCGCGCCGCGTCGCGGGCGACTGCACAAAAAACATCTGGGGCGGTTCAATCACGTGGGGTGCCGACCTCCTCTGCTAACACAAAAACCTCAACAAATTCAACCGGTCCGTCGCGCAATATAACGGGAACCGCAACACGCGACCGCACAAACACAACCGCAACTGATACACGCAGTGCGAAAAATGTTACCGCACGAACAACAAACACAACACCACGAACCACGACACAAAACGTTTCGGCACGCACAACAAATATTGTTCCGCGTAGCACAACAACAAATGCGGGCGTTGCACGGCGCACAGCAACAAACACATCCATTAAAACACGCAGTGCGAAACCCAGTACACGTACCGGGCGCGCACGCGTTAATACTTCACGTTCGGCGCGTACAATTTCACGTGCGGCGACAAACGAATCGGGTGCGCTGATTGTAAATTATTCCGGGTGTCGCCAGGTTTATTACGAATGTATGGACGAATTCTGTGCAACCAAGGATACCAACCTGCGCCGATGTGCATGCTCTTCACGCGTCAACGAATTCAACGGCATCAAAAAGCAAATGTCGAAATTCGAAGATCAAATGTTGGACTTTAATCAACGACTATTATTGGTAAATATGAACGCCGAAGATGTCGATGCGATAAACAACGCGACCGCCGGCGAAGAGGCATTTTATAATACCAAGGACCGCACAAAATCTAAAAAAGCATTGGATGAAATCGCAAAAAAATTAAATACGACATTTGGTGATTCGGATTCATCAGGTTCATTGGCGCCTATATCAATGTCATTAAACATAGATTCTGCATTTGATACGGTTGATTCGTTTATGGGGGTGGATACAACCACCAAAACCGGACCTGCATTATACAACGCGGCTATTCCGGTTTGCCGTGAAATCGCGGCCGAAGTATGCAAAGAAGACGAATTATCAATTGCCATCAGTGGTTATCAAATGTTGATGGAACAAGACTGCAACACAGTGTATAAATCATACCAATCCCAGGTTGATGCCGCCCGATCCAAGGTTTTCGAAAGCAGCGCATTGCTTGATATGTCGCGTCTTGAAGCATATCAAACCCGCAATTCAGACGACATTTTGACATGTAAACGCAAAATGCTTGAAATGTTAACAGATTCCACCGTATGTGGCAAAAATTTGCAAAACTGTTTAGACATGACGGGAAAATATATCGACCCCACCACCGGCAATGCATTCCTTACCACCAGTTTGACTGACCTAGATTCTTTGATTTTGCGACCGGGGGTAAATCAAACGTGGACATCTGCCAACAGTTCAAGTCCATTTTTAACATACCTTAAAAACAAAAAGAATTACCTTGCGACCGCGATGGAAAACTGCCAAGACATTGCTGATTCTGTATGGGATGGTTTTATTGAAGACGCATTGTCGCAAATCAAATTGGCACAAACAGCAAAATTAGAAGAAATACGCCAGGCCTGCACAACCCTAACCACCGAATGCATCACATCAACATCAGAAACAATTGCCGGGTTTGACGCACGCGCACTTTCCATATTTGGTGTATCGGCGGATCGCACGGCGAATTCTTTATGCGCCGATGTTCAAACGGCATGTACGGCATTGATAGATTCGGAATCGTCGTCTTCGACATCGTGGAATACGGGAATAACCGATATATCTACCGACAAAACATACGATACAATCATATCAAGTTGTACCCAGGTCGGACGCAACTGTATCATCCAGGCGTGTAAATCTATATCCGGGAACTTTGATTTGTGTGACGATATTGACTTTTCTGCAAACCGCCACGCAATATTGGAACACACATCATGCTGGCCAGAGGTTCTTGACTGTGTTACCGCGGCGGGCGATACGGCATTGTTGAATATCGTTGCACAACGCAACAAGCCAACTGATGGCACTTTCAAATATGCATTTTATGATGAAATGTACGACACCCCGGAACCCAGCCCAATTCAACCACTATGCGGTCCAGAATGTACCAATGGCACCGATGCAGAATGTGCGGCATGCCGCATTGCGGAACGCATTTGGGGTAACTGTGAACAATTGCCCCAGGCCCCAGGAAGCAACCGCATCCTTATTCCAACACTGGGACAATCATATTTAGTCGGCGCATCTCAAACAACTGTTCTTACGACGGCACAATCAACGTTACTTGCATGGTTTGCAATCAACACCGGCACCGCCCAGGTCAATGGCAACAACATCACCGTCAATGCACGCAGTTGTGTCAACACCCGTTGCTCTTCGGGCATATATGCACCGGGCGCCAGTGGGGCAACAACATGCCTGCCGGACAATTATGACACGGATGCCATAACCAGCGACGGTTTATATTGCCCATTGGATACAACCCCGGGAAATCTGCAAATGACCGTTGCAAACGGTATCACCAACTGTTGCTATGGCGTGGCAAATTCATGGGGACACAGACCAATGCCCGAAAATAATCCACATATATGTTGTGAAACAGGGAACCTGAACGCTGATGGAATTTGTATGCCAACCGGCGTTAGCGCAATGCGCGAATTGGCACGCCAAAGTAGTGGTGCCAAACTTGTCTGTATTGGCGCATCCAATCCGTTCTATGGTACTAACACCGCCGATGGCGACTTTCCCAATGGGAAATCAGTAATATGTGACGGCACATTTATAAAAATTAATGAACATAATGATAACTATACTGAACCACAAAAATCTGGTTCGCCAATGGGCACAGGAACGCATTATCAACCACGCATGGGGTATTATCAAGGCAGCACAAATAGTCAAATTCATAGTCCACAAGATTGGGTAGATCAAACCAACATATCCAATGGGTTCTATATCAATTATGACGTTAACCCATAATCCACGAACCGGTAACCCCTTGACAAAACACATATTTTTATAATACAATTACACTGAACATATTGGAACCAAAAGGATTCAACATGAAACGTGCAAAACGGTTATGGAATCTGTTATCACTTGGTGCCATTATGGCATTTTTGGCCGCCTGTCACAAAGATCCAACCCCCAACCCACAACCAACCCCCGACCAACCAACAGATACGATTACACCGATTATACCAACAAAAGAAATTATTATTCATTGGGACTGGGATGCAGGTATTGGATGGGCACCCCCTAAAGATTCCATAAAATATTACGCAAATCAAGACAGTGTCAAGACCATATTTATACACCCAATAGGTCGAGATGGTATAGGTTTTCCGGTGAACTATACAGGAGTTTATGCTGGCTCGTTACATAGAGCACGCGATACTTTACAAACACGCATTGATATTGATTCAACTAAAGTTGCTCTTGCGGGTGCTATTAGTGTAAGCAACACAAATTTACCAAACCATGACCCCGGACAAGAACCGGGTATAGCCTGGTACGACAGAGAATGGTTTGAGAGACATGGTTGTCGTATATTGCCTGCCTATAGCAAATAAATTCACAAACAAAAATAAAAAGGCCTAAGATGCCTTTTTATTATTGAAACAAAAAAAATGATTTGCTAAATTCTAAAATATGAGAATGTTAATCTTGGTCGTTTTATTGTTTATCCCTTTGACTGCTGGTGCAGTAAATTGTGATCTTGACCAAACACAATGTCAAACAACACCGGGTTGTTATTTTGATAGTAATGCAGGGTGTAGACAGTGTCCTGGTTCTACAAGTGAGAACCCTCAAGGTTATTATTGTGAAGCTGGTACAAGTCAGCCGACCCCCTGCCCTGCACCGTTTAGTAGCAGTTTTGCCGGGGCCGCCCAAATTGGAGAGTGTTTTGCAGAAATGACGTGTAATAACGATTCAACGCATCCAAATGTAATAGCGGGAATATCTTACACAACCGACGGCACTTACTTCATTGCGCCGATTGTGAACAATAATTTCTGGGATTTTAATGATCCAAATCATACGTGGCCTGCAAGTAACCCAAATATCTTTTTTGATGCGTTTCATCTTGAAGTAACTGGTAGTGGTGCAAACACCACGTTCGCATGCGAATCAAACGCCACCACTTGTGATAGGTTTACTACTACCGAAACATCATGCGCACTTTCTTCAGATAGCGTAACTTGGGATAATGATGGTGAATATTGGAATGTATCAAATTGCAAATGCGACAAAGATACTGCCGAAATACCTAATAAAAATTGCACAGGCCCCCAACAACTTGCCGCAGTTGAAAATCAAACAGGTGTAACACACGTAGGGGCCCCAATAGAATTTAATCAAAATATAGAAGGTTATTATTGCAACGGTTGTATCGCTGATTCTGGTAATGATATATATTATGCCGATATAGATGCCACCGCTTCAAATTGTGACAAAAACCTATCCGGCGGAAGGGTTTGCCAATGTATCAAATTAACAGAAAAGGGTTATTACCGTTCCGGAGATTGTGGTGCAAATCAGAACTGGCAAGTTCAATCCGATATTTGCCTTAAACAGGCATGTCCTTTACCCGGTCAAACAACCCTTACCCTTGGCCCAACAGATCCAGATGATTGTCAATATACCGATCAAACGCAATTCTGTGATGCACATGGTTGTTTTACACTGAATCCAAATGAATGGATTTTTGATTAATTCATAACCATATTTATATTTTCAATTACTGATTTTATTTGTTTCAATTGGTCGGGGGTAAATTTGCCCAAAACCCAATCGGCGGCATCCATCGGCAATCCCAAATTACGTGGGTGATCTATACCGATTCGCACACGGGTATATTCCGATCCCACATTTGCATCTATTGATTTTATACCATTATGACCGGCACTTGAACCACCAACCTTGGTACGAACATCGCCAATTTTCAGATCCATATCATCGTGTATAACAATTATATTTTCAATCGGTATCTTGTAATAATCGGCTATTGCCCGCACAGCGCGACCGCTGTCGTTCATATATGTTTGTGGCATAGCAAATATAACACGTCGTCCATCAATGTTCGCGGTAAAGGCCATGGGGGAATGGTTTACCC
>CAMZFU010000049.1 GCA_947306185.1 uncultured Pseudomonadota bacterium
TTCATTGGTTCATTGTACACCCCATATTCTTCGGATGACCCAACAGACAATATACGCGCAGGCACATCATTATTTCGCACCGCATCCGCCAAATTTAGAAAGGAAGACATATTATTGACAAAGCAATTTGCCGGTTCGTTCCAACTTTGCGCCACCGAAGACATCGCCGCCAAATGCACAATATAATCAGGTTTCGTACTTTTTATAATGTTATCTATTTGGGCCGAATCCATTAAATTTAGTGATTTGTATTCAATATCCATATCACACGATGGGGCCATATCAACGCCATATACGTTTGCATCTGGTTCATATCGATTCAGGTATTCCACAAAATACCGTCCAACAAATCCCATAACACCCGTTATTAAATATTTACTCATTTTGATAAACCTTTAATCTGCATGTTTTACATTCTCTGCAAATCCGTTATCTTTCAATACTTTTTCACGTTGTGCCAATTTCATATCTTCGGCGACCATTTCGCGCACCAACGCGGCCAGGTCATATTGCGGTTTCCAACCCAATTTCTCGCGCGCCTTGGTTGAATTTCCCAACAACAGTTCCACTTCGGCCGGGCGGAAGAATTCTGGGTTCACCGCAACAACTTTTTTACCGGTTGCTTTATCAATCGCATATTCATCAATACCCAAACCATGCCATTCCAAATCAATACCTAATTCGGTGAACGTCATTTTTACAAAATCACGAATAGATGTTGTTACCCCCGTCGCCAAAACATAGTCATCTGGGGCACCGGCCTGAAGCATACGCCACATACCTTCAACATAATCTTTTGCATGCCCCCAATCGCGTTTTGCATCCATATTCCCAAGGTAAAGGCAATCTTGCAATCCCGCCTTGATACGCGTCGCGGCCAATGTGATTTTACGGGTCACAAAGTTTTCCCCCCTGCGCGGGCTTTCATGATTAAACAAAATACCGTTGCATCCAAATATACCAAAACTTTCACGATAGTTAACCGTAATCCAATATCCATAAAGTTTTGCCACACCGTATGGGCTGCGTGGATAAAATGGTGTAGTTTCCGATTGCATCGGTTCTTGGATTAAACCAAACAATTCAGATGTGGACGCTTGGTAAAATCGTGTTTTTTGTGCTAAACCATTTATACGTATTGCCTCTAACAACCGCAAAGTTCCCAACGCATCAGATTCTGCGGTAAATTCTGGACAATCCCATGAAATTTTAACATGGCTTTGTGCACCCAAATTATAGATTTCATCTGGCTTTATTTCACCGACAAGGCGAACCAAATTCACCGAATCCGTCAAATCACCATAATGCAGATGCAAATTTTTATTATCCGATAAATGATCTATGCGCATTGTATTATGTGATGCCGACCGGCGAATAAGGCCATGAACTTCATACCCCTTGTCCAACAATAATTCCGCCAAATAAGATCCGTCTTGTCCAGTAATCCCAGTAATCAATGCAACTTTCGTCATATTTTGTCTCCTTAATTATTCCATTTATCCAAAATCCATGAAGATGAATTCGCTTTGTTTGCCCCCCCAACCCCAAAAACTATTTCAACGCCACATTCTTTACAAGTTGGCATTTCTGGAATATTGTCTTTGGTTCTATCACCACCATTTGCAAACACCAATTCTGCATCAGGATATTTTTTGCGGACACGTCGTATGCCATCGCAGGCGCTGTTATCCGAATCATCAAATTCCATTACGTCAATAACCCCTTTTAGGTTTTCTAGAATCGCACGGCGAGTATTAAATGTATAAAAATTCTTACCTTTTTTCCGACAAAGCCAATCATCAGAATTGGCCAAAACAATCACCCCATCTGATTGTCGTGCTGATTCTACAATCATAGCAATATGCCCTTCGTGAATAGGATCAAAACCCCCAGATACAATATAATACTTTGCCATTAATTGTTCTCCTGAATTGTTTTAGTGATTATTTTTACGGTCTTGTTCCACGAAAACTCTTTAGAATGTTTTAATCCTGCCATGGCCATTTTATCACGATAATCTTTATCAAAATAATATTTCTCATATGCTGCGATATGTTGGGCATCATTATCCCAATCAATCATAATACCCGCATCACCAATAACTTCTGGTAATGATGAATTATTAGATGTAATAACCGGACACCCACATTTCATCGCTTCCAGCGGTGGCAGGCCAAAACCTTCGTATTGCGAAGTATAAACGAACCATTCCGCACCACTGTACAATGCGGCCAAATCCGCATCATCGACATAGCCGGCACGAATAATTTTATCTTTGTATTGTCCTAAATCTTCAATTTCTGATTTTAATTTCTCAAAGAATTCATCCCAATGGCCACCACCCAAGACAAACACCAAATCATCGATATTGTTTTTCTTGATAAATTCAACAAATGTTTTGACCGCACAAATAAGGTTTTTACGCGGTTCCAATGTACAAAGCGAAAACACATATTTTTTATTATCGGGAATATTATATTTTGCACGCACCGCCATAATCTTTTTGTCATCTTTTTCACAGTAAAAATTATCATTTGCCGCCAAAGGAATAACCGTAATGTCATTTGGGTTCATATCCAACAGCCGTACAAAATCATTTTTACAAGATTGCGAAATTGCAAAATATTTACAATCGGGTTTTGTTTTGATATATTGCACCAAAACGTCGAACCAGTAATGCTGATTAGAACGTGCCGTTTTATAATATTGTGAAAATAACAATGGTATTGCATCATACAACACGATGTATTTATGGTCCGCATGAATTTTTCTTGAAAAAACATAAATTGGCGATATTGCTACATCAAATTTAGGCAATTTAATACATTGACCAAATAATTTAATTGGTTTTCGCACAAACAAATTTAATAACAATTTTGTAATATTATGTCTATTTTTTCTTAATCTAACATCCAATTGCGATAATCTTGACAAAATTTTTATAAATTTATTATTACAATAAATTTTTATATCCGCACCAAAATTCTGCTTGCAAAACTCAACAACATTGTCATCTACGAAATTAGTATATAACGATATATCAAATGCGTCTGATTCTATTAACCCCCTTAATATATTATAACTAGCAAAATAGATTCCTGAACGACCTCTACCCGCTTTCAAGTTTCCTGCAATAACCGACGCATCAAAAATTAAAGTTTGTTTTGCCATTTTATAAAATCCTTACTCTTCAAACTCGCTTCTGTTCGGAAACTTTGATTCAAAAAATTCTTTATTATGTTGTTTATTGACATCGCCATTACACCAACTGTCGTTTATACACATAATTTTTGACCGACAATTTTGTGCCCCCGATTCAAAGGCATCCGTGCAATAGAATGCAGAATCACGCACAGATTTATAGTGTATCAAATTATATATGAAATCTAATATGACATTATGCCCAATGTGCCGGGAATGTGTCCGGATTACCTTGGCACGATTATGCACAACATCATACAGATTAAATATCAACCGATGAACATCTGCAACATCACGAAAACGACTATGACGCGTTGCATCAATATACTTTGCCAAAACCGGATTCGCACAACATTCAATTATGGACGATTTTATATACGGGTCTATGCCATGTGAAGATTTATAATCATAAATACGTACCCCAAACGCCTTTTCTATCGCGGCGGCGGCATTTATAAGCAATAATAAATAAATACTGTTATTATCGCGGGCAATATGACCGTTTTTACGATAAATGGCACGAAACTTTGCCACGCCATTTGAATCAAAGAAATAATCGGGGGTTGTTTTCTCATTAAAGAACATATCATCGTTGGCTAAAATAAAATGCTCCGACAACCCCGGAATATTCGCCAATGATGCCTCTATGGCACAAGACTTGAACACCGGTGATGCATCAGATGGCAAAATAGATTCTTGGGGCACAACCGTTATACGCGGATTATCCGTATTCAACCACTTTGGCACTTGACCAAATCCGGTCACTATATAAATATGGTTCACCCACGGTGCATTTTTTTCAACCGAACGCAATGAATATTGTAATTCATCATTATCGCGATAAAGTTGCTCTTGACTATCATCAACATATTTACTGTCGTCTTTGCCCGCGGCACGCAGATATTTTGCCTTAGTTTTTCTGAATTCTGGATCACTGCCATCAATCCACAAATAGACCAAATCTATTGGGAATGGAAATCTTGACTTATCATTTTTTTTATCAAAATGCATCTTTTTGCTCATCACGGTTATTTCTATCATAAAATATGACCTAAGTCAAATAATCTGTGTATTTTTTGGCATATATTTACCCCGGAAAAACCGGGGTAAATTAAACAATGTAAAACCGAACCAGAAATTATTCGGCCACTTCGGCGACCGGTGCCGCTTCTTCTGTTGTTTCTGCGACCTCAGATTCTGCCTTGGCTTCTTCTTTAACTTCTTCTTTTACTTCTGGTTCTTCTTCAACTTTCTTGGTTCCAAATGTCAAAACCTTACCCGCAACCAATGCTTCGATTTCGTCATTGGTACGTGCAACATAGACCTTAATAGGAACGATGACATCTGGGTGTAATGCGATTTTTGTATCGAACGCACCGATTGATTTGATTGGCGCACCCAACATAACCTGGGCGGACAATACATCAACATTTGCAATTTCTTTCAATGTACGTGCGATATCGCGGCTTGACACAGAACCGTAAAGTTGACCTGTATCACCGGCCTGGCGAATCATATACATCTTGGCGTTCTTGACCGCATCAACTTTGGATTCTGCGGCTTTCTTGGCGGCTTCGTGACGTGCCTGAAGTTCAGCTTTCTGTGCTTCGAACAATGCGACATTTTCACGTGACCAGCGTAACGCCTTGTTGTTTGGCAACAAGAAATTACGTGCATAACCTGTTTTAACTTCTACGGTATCACCAATGTTGCCCAAACGAGTAATTTTTTCTGTCAAAATAACTTTCATTTCATCTGTCCTTATTGTTGTAAGTTAGGGATTAACCCAAATATTTTCATTAACCAATGTTGTTACGTACAAATGGCAACAATCCCAAATGACGTGCGCGTTTAATTGCACGTGTCAATAAACGCTGGTCTTTCTGGGAAACACCGCTGATACGAGACGGCACAATTTTACCACGTTCGGTGATATAATGCCCCAACATTTTGACATCTTTATAGTCAATAACCTTGCCCTTTAATGGGTTAGATTTTTTACGAT
>CAMZFU010000050.1 GCA_947306185.1 uncultured Pseudomonadota bacterium
CGTCAAAAAGTTGTTGCCAAAGCATCGGTGGTGGATGAAGAGAACGTCGTATCCGTTGTTTCCCCAGAACCAATAATCGAGGGACACGTTGCGGCGCCAACTGTTGAAGAAACAGTTGTGCCTGTTGTCACAGAAATCTCCGATGCATCAAGAGTGGACAGAGAACTTGCGCCTGCTGTTGACCCAGAAGAAATCACGACGCCAATAGCCAAAGAAACAATTGTGCCTGTTGCCGCGGTTGAAGAAAACAAGACACATAAAACAGAAGAAAAACCTGTACATGCGGCATTAGGGCCCCAGGGACAGCAACCTTTGGCATCTGTTCCGGCATTCGGTATGGCTGATGTAAAGGCGGTTGTAAGTTATTTGGAACATTTGATGGGGCTAATAGAACTGGCCACCAAGGATTATCAGACCGCAGAAATAGAATATCAAAGAGCCAAACAAGAATTCGACAGAATAGACAATCGGTTAAATGAACTAAATAAAAGTTTTGGTGATATCAAAGACGCATTGGTAAGGGTTGAAAAAGCGGAAACGCATCTTGCAAATGTGTTAGAACAATATCTGCCCCAACAGAATATTGTGCATTAGTATAAAGCAAAACCGCCCAAATGGGCGGTTGTTTTATGCGATTATTTTCTGAATAGCATAATTTGCCATAAATAATCCAAATGTCCCGGTTACGGTAATTATGGATCCAAAATTTTTATCGGGGGCAATTTCGCCGGCTGGAACTTCGGTTGAAAACACGACCGGAAAATCGGGCAGGCGTTCTTCGCGTACAATTTTGCGAATGCGTGCCGCCAACGGACAGGCAAATGTTTTTGATATTTTATCTATTTTGATTTTTGTTGGATCGGTTTTACGTGCCGCGCCCATCGAAGATATAAATGGTACATTATTTTTATTGCACCAATGGTAAAGTGCAATTTTTGATGGCACGGTATCAATGGCATCGATTACAAAATCTGGGACTTGGGGCAGGGTACTATTTTCATCAAAGAACATATCCAATGCGGTAACATTTATATTTGGATTTATGTCGGCAATTCGTTCCTGGACAACGTCTGCTTTCTTGCGATTCAATGTGGAATATGTCGCTATAATCTGGCGATTTATATTGGATTCTTCGACGGTATCAAAATCGATTACAATTATGTTCCCGATACCGGTTCGTGCCAATGCTTCGATGGCAAAAGACCCAACGGCGCCACAACCAACAACCATTACAGTTGCAGTTTGTAATTTTTCAATTTTCTTATCGCCAAATAACATGCGACACCTAGTCAATTGGTCGGACATAACTTGTAACCTTTTGGAAATTTTGATATATGTGTTCTGTGATTATATCAATTTCTTGCCCCAATATATTTGCAATAGCGTTGGTCGCCATTTCTATAGATTCCATCTCGCTTTCGGTATCATATGCGTCACTTTCAACCAGTAATCGTGATATCGGGGTTTCGATGATGCGTGCGGTGGTTTTGGCATCTTGGGGGACAGAATAGGAAAAATATAGGTTGTATTGATTAGCCAATTGTTGAATTATGCTTGGATTACCATTGAAAGAATGAGCAACAATAATCGGGGGCATAGATTTATTTAACATCTTGAATATATGTAATATTTTATCCCATGCGCCAACGCAGTGCAAATGTACGGGGCGATTTAGTTCGAACGCAATTTTCAATTGGGCTATAAAGATTTCTTCTTGGTTTATGATATTGTCGTGATATTTATCAATACCAATTTCCCCCACCATCAATAGTGGATTTTGTTTGAGGCGATTATATAAATCTGATTGCCAATCTGGGGTTGCGCTTGCTATGTGCCATGGGTGTATTCCAATACAAGCGAATTGTTTATCGTCTGATACAGTGCTAATTTTATCCCATTCAGATTGTTTTGTCGCGTTGCGTATCTGGCCTGCCAACATATCCGGGCAGGGTGCATCCGTTATTATATGACAATGGGCATCCGTGTAATTCATTGTTCTTGTAACTATAGTGATGATTTTTTTATCTTGCAACAAAGTTTTTTATGTGCATTTATTCGTGTTGCATTAAAACACAAAAAGTGTCAGAATATATTCGAAAGGATTTATACTATGGCAAATAAAGCAAAACTTAATTGCAGTGAACGTGTCCGAAAATTTGGCAATCTGATAAATAAAATCTATCATAATACTGCGCCGTTGTTGTTAATCGAAGCATTGGTTTTTGGTCTGGTCGCAATTTTGATGATGTTGAATCCTGTTGAAATAGTAAATACGATGGCCTTTGTCGTTGGGGCGGGGTTGATAGTATTTGGTTTATATCGCCTTAGTATGGTGTTTGTATCGAACCTTGGGTTCAGTGTTGGTACATTTGATGTGTTTTTCGGTCTTGTCACCATGATTTTGGGAATCGTATTTTGCATATATCCGCGTGGGGCGGCATTGGGAATTATATACGTGTTTATAATAATGTTCTTGTTAAACGCGTTTAGGATGTTGTTCTTTGCAATAAATATGGCGCGCGTCGGTTTTGAACATTATATATTAGATCTGATTGTGGCGATTGTTATGGTTTGTCTGTCATTGGTATTACTGTTTTTACCGAACTTGGCAATTGGGGTATTGGTTTGGTTTGTTGCGATATACTTGTTGTTGTACGCGGCGGCAGACATCTATATGTTTCTAAAACTATTTCGGTTGCGTCGCGCGGTACGTGGGTTAAAGTAATCAAAATCAAAAAAATAATTGAAAATACAAACTGTTTTGTATATAATGTGGCCATGGTTATGATGAAACAGATTTTTTATGTCTTTCATCACGCCCACGCGGGCGTATGTTTCTAGCTGTCTATAATTTCATATTGATGTGTTGTATCACGTTGTGATATACGGGTTAAACGGTTAAAATAAAATAGGAAGTTAAAAATGGATCTAAAACCAACAAAACCTTTATCAGGATTTATAGAATTATTGCCGGCGCAGCAGCGTTGTTTTGACGAGTGTGCGCGCCGTATGCAGAATGTTTTGCGGACCTGTGGCTATTCGCGTCTTGATTTGCCGGCAATTGAACGGGCCGAGGTTTTAACAGACAAAGATAATTGGGATGAAATTGAAACACAAATCTTTCTGTTCCAAAAAGGCGATACCAAGATGGGGTTGCGCTATGATGGGACGGTCGGTTTGTCGCGTTTTGTCGCAGGACATATGAACGATTTGACATTTCCATTTTACACATATCAATTTGCGCGCAATTATCGCGGCGAAAGACCCCAGCGTGGTCGCTATCGCGAATTTTGGCAATTGGATATAGATATTCTGGGAATTCAGAATTTGTCGTTGAATTACGATGCAGAAATTGTATCAACGCTTGTCCGGGTTTATGAATCTGTTGCGGATATCGTCGGGTCGGTAAAAGTAAAAATTGGAAATCGTCGTTTCTGGAACGCTATGTTTGCATACTTGAATTTGAACGAAGCTCAGGCGCGTGATGCATTTGTGCTAATTGATAAACGCGACAAGATTTCTGACTTCGTGGATGGTTTAATTGAAACTGTTGGCGAGAATGCTGCGAAAGAAATAAATTCTGTGTTTACAAATGGTTATCGTTCATTTATGGGTAAAAGTGCGGAATTGGATGCCGCGATATCAGAAATGGACAAATTTATGTCATTGCTGGATGCAATGGGGGTAAAAAACGCAGAAATAGATGTTTCCATTATGCGTGGTCATTCATATTATACGGGAATTGTGTTTGAATTCTTTTCCATAGATTATCCAGAACTGCCCGCAGTGGGTGGGGGCGGTCGCTATGAAAATCTGGCATCAAAGTTTTCAAAGACCAAAATTGTTGGTGTTGGGGCTTCAATAGGGGTGTCGCGTTTATTGGTCGCGTTAATGGAAATGGGCAAAATAGATTTAAGCAAATGGGAAAAATCTATTGATGTTACGGTGCTTGTAATGGGTGATGACAATTTGCCGTATGCGATGTCTGTTTTGAACACTTTAAGAGAAGAAAAAATACCATCTTTAGCGTATTTAGATACCGATAAAAAGTTCAAAAGTCAGATTGAATATTCTGATAAAATTATGGCTAAATACAGTATGATAATTGGCGAAGATGAAGCAAAAAATAAGGTTGTGGCCGTAAAAGATATGAAGACCGGTCAACAACAAACTTTGCCGCTTGGTGATGCAATAAAATTGGTGCGGGGGAACGTGTAAAATGGTAATAGATCAGAAACTTTTGGATATAAAACGGCGTGCTGATGATATTCAGATGCAAATGAATTCGGGGGATGTGTCGGGTGCGGAATTGACCAAGCTTTCCAAAGAATATTCGCATTTGGCAGAGATTTTACCCCTGGTTGATGAATATTTTCAGACAAAGCAGGGCATAGAAGACGCAACCGAAATGCAACACGATCCGGAATTACGTGATATTGCGGCGGAACAGTTGGAAAATCTTAAACATGTCTTGCCTGATATAGAAAAACGGTTACAAATTGCCTTGTTACCGCGAGATGATGCGGACGATAATAGTGCCATTATGGAAATCCGTGCGGGGGTGGGGGGCGAAGAATCCGCCTTGTTTGCGGGTGATTTGTTTAACCAATATAAATCGTATGCGATGCGCCATGGTTGGAAAATTGAAATGGTCGAAGAAAATGCTACGTCTTTGCATGGATATAAGGAAGTTATATTTAGGATCGAAGGTGATGGGGTGTATGCGCGTATGAAGTTTGAATCAGGTATTCATCGTGTTCAACGCGTCCCAGAAACCGAGGCGGGCGGTCGTATCCATACCAGTGCGGTTTCTGTTGCGGTTATGCCCGAAGCCCAAGACATTGATATCGCTATTGATGAAAAAGATATCCGTATCGACGTTTTTCGTGCGTCCGGGGCAGGTGGTCAACACGTTAATAAAACCGATAGTGCGGTGCGTATCACCCATTTCCCGACGGGTATTGTGGTTACGTGCCAAAACGAACGCAGTCAGATTCAGAACAAGGCGACGGCAATGGCGGTTTTGCGTTCTAAACTTTATGAAAAGGAACGTATGGAACAAGATGCGGCGCGTACATCGTCGCGGCGCA
>CAMZFU010000051.1 GCA_947306185.1 uncultured Pseudomonadota bacterium
TCTCCAGGCAGAGCGCGATGATCGTGATGGCCGGTTTCGAGAAGGGAATGTTCACACCTGCCGTTACCGAAGAAAGGACTTTTGAACGTCCGTTGGCCAAACCGTTGCCGGGTGCCAAAGAACAGATAAACAAATGGTACAAAGCGGGCCATACGATTATATTTTGGACGGCACGTGGTTGGGAACAATATAAAGTTACCGAAAAATGGTTGAAAGATAATGGGTTCAAATATCATCAAATTTTGATGGGCAAACCCCAGGCGACAATTATAATTGATGATAGAGCACGCCAATTCACGGGTTGGGACAAAGATTATTTGGAATAGGTTTTAATTATGAAAATAGCAGTTGTACATAATAGTGGTTCTGTTGGGTCATGGCGTTGGGTTTGTGCCGTATTTGGTGCGATAAAAAAATATTATCCAAAAACAGAGATAACGATATTTTGCAAGAAAAATGTCGCATGTCCAAAAGATATGATGGATGTGATGACGGGCCTTGGTCTAACTGTATGCGATAAATTTAAATTTAGTGACGATAATTTTAGAAAATATACAAAAATAAGGCTGATTGATAAACCGTTGAATATAATTAGGCAAGTGATAAACAATAAAAGTCGCAGAAAATTTTTAGATACATTGAACAATAATTTTGACATCGCGTTTAACAGTTGGCCGTTTACAATGTCTGCAGAAAGGTTGGATATTCCGTATTTATTTATCCCACATGATTTTATTTTTACGCATTATTTTGGGCATCATGTTGGAAATAGATATAATCGTCCGTGGTGGAAAAGTCTTAGAAAGACATTAAAAGGGTATATTGATGCCGGATGTATTCCATGTGTTACAACAAATTATATCGGTGATGAATTGCGGCGCACCGTGCCAGAATATACTGGGCCTATTCACCAAGTTTTAATTGTGCCAAGTGATAATATGAAGGCCCAAAGTCCAGAAATTGTATCAAATGTAATGAAAAAATTTGGTATAGATTATGAGTATATTTTGTTGGCGACCAATGATATGCATCATAAAAATTCTCAGGCCGCATTAACCGCGTATTATTATGTAAAGCAAAAGTATCCTGAATTGAAAATGGTGATTATTGGTTATGGAACTCAAGGTGTACGTGTCAAAATGAATTGTCCTTATTATGCAGACCATGTTGACGATGATGAAGATTATGATATACAAAGTTTGGGACTGGTTACAGATATGGAATTGAATGCGTTGATGCAGAATGCCAAGATATTATTAAATGTTTCTTTGTGCGAGGCCGGATGTGGTTCAGGGCAAGATGCGTGGGTATTGGGAATACCAACTGCAATATCTGATATTCCACCATATAAAGAACAGGTCGCAACATTGGGGGTAAAAACCGAATTCTTTAATCCGAAAAATTCCGAAGACATTGCGGCGGCTGTGTTGCGGTTGCTTGATAATCCAAAGCATGCAAAGGAAAATGCCAAGGCATCTCAACTTGCACTACAAACGCAATATACCGAAAAAGATATGGCAGATAAGTATATGGCCGTATTTCGTAAATATGCAAAAAGAAAATAGTCAAAGGGGGAATAAAATCCCCCTTTGTTATAATTCACCGTTTAATCTGAAATAATAAAGACAAGAATCACGATTAGAATCGTTGGTGGCAATACCTGTGATAGTTTGGTTTTTCTTCATAAATAGCCCGAATGAAGAACGTTGAAAATTTGAACCAGCGCCTTCGGCCAAGGCAATACGTTTACTGCTAATGCTTAACGAATCTTGGGCGCCATTTTTTAATCCCAATTGCAAACTAACAAAGCAATCGTATGGTGCTGTGAATTCGGTGATACCATTGAATACCACCTGAACACCGGTACTGTAATCTGGCATAATTGCGTCGATAATGTTTACTTTGCCGGTTGCTGTGACATTATCCATGTCTTTGTTGGCTTTGTTTGGAATATTTGCGATGGCCGTATTTATATCTGATAAATCGTCTTCGGTTAAAAATGTATCAAGTCGCGCCCGAATGGCAACCAATTCAGTTAATAAATCGGCAACATTTGGAATCGTGGCCAAACCAAGTGTATTAGTTAATGTTTCTGACTGTTCTTTTAATATTTCCATACACTGATTTAGATCTTGATTTAATTGGTGAGATTGTGGTTGCAATGTTGGTTGGTAATCTATGTGTCGGGTTAATTCAACAGCGCGCCAGATTTTCACTGTTGCGCCACTGGCAGGGGCGGTTGTAAATGTTATTGTGCCACCGGTGTATTGGATATCCGCATCATCGGGCGTCGCGTTTGGCGTAAGTGTAAAATTGGTTGATGTGACTTCAATGTTATTGATACTGACGTGAACGTCATTTACACCAAAAAACGAAAATGTAAAATTAAAGGCGGTGGTTGTGCCATCGCCGGTAAATGTCTGTGAGTTTGCCATAATTTGTCCTTTTTTGTTTAATATTAAATAAAAAAGTCCGAATATAGGTTCGGACAAATTAAAAAACGGCGACATAAACTCGTCACCATTTGCGCCAAACATTATATCAAAAAACGGCCCAAAAGTCAATAATGAAATCGGGCGCAAGTCATTATAGCAAATAGATTAATGTTGACAAATATATTTTTTATCGTAATATATGTGCGTGTTATAAAAGGATTTTTATATGAAAAAGAACAAGAATTTGGATGAAGTATCTCGTCATTTTGCTACATGTGTGACACGCAGTCCGAAACAAAATCTGACATTGGCGGGCGGCATATTTTTGGGGACATTTACGTTGTCCATCGCGATTTCTGCATTGGTATCGTATATGTATACCTGGCAAATTGGTAATGATTTTAAACAAGAATGGCGCCAGCAACACAAAAAGAATTTTCCTGCAGAAATATTGGTGCCGTTGGCATTCGGGGTATTGTTTTTGTTAAGCACGGTATTGGAATCCAGTGGTGCCAAGGAAGAGGCAAAGCGTTTTTCAGAATTGGTGTTAGAACGTTATATGAAAAATGCACACTTTGATACGTCCAATGTTAAAGAAAGATATTTGCATGATGCCGCGGAATTATTGATTGCAAATATGCCACAGAGTATGCGTGATGAAATAGTAGAAATTGGAACAGAATTAGACAATCAATTGGATTCAAGAAGTTTTGTAAAGAATCAGAAGACGCGGGCGAAATTATTCAAGACGGCCATAGATGAGATATCGGTAAAAATAGATATGGTGTTGGCAGATAACCCAGATTTGGAACAATCGATTTTGTATGTTTTACAAGGTGTAAAACCAATGCCACAATCACCAGTCAAAGAAAAATAAAATCTCAATAATATAAAAATAAAGAATCCGCCAATTGGCGGATTCTTTTCAATTTGTTTTCCCTTGGGATTATTTATCCAAAGCTTCGATAATTTGATCATATGGGATGGCACCCGGGAAGGCCTTTTCGCCGATAATCAGGTACGGTGTACCACTGATTTCGAACTTTTGCGCCAAGTCACGAACGTTTTTCAATTCACGTGCGACAACTGGGCCATTCATATCGCGTTCCAATTGTGCGGTGTCTAAACCGACTTCGGCGGCCAAAGCCATAACATTTTTACGAATCTTTTCACCCAATTTGGAACGATCTTTCATATCGTCTTGTGTGTAGTATTCTTTTTCCATCAACTTTTTATCCAATGCGGTGGCTTTGTCATTGCCTTGCAATTTCGCTGCGATAACCGCTTTGGCCGGTGCATCAGACAATTCGCCATGGATTGAGAAGTTTTTCAAAACAACGCGAACATCGTTGCGGTTTTCCATAACACGGGCCAATTCGTTGTGAACACGGCGGCAATATGGACAAGAATAGTCAGACCACAAGAAGATTGTTTTTTTCGCATCTTCGTTGCCCCAAATTGGTGCATCTGCAATCATTTCGCCAATATTGGAACGAACGTATGCGCGCACCGCTTTGTTCTTTTCAGCATTTTGCTGTTCCTGCATTGCGGTAACCATTTCTTGCAATACAGACGGATTTGTATATGTCAAATATGTCTTTGTGACAATGCGGCATACACAACCGGAAATCAAGATGATAGCAATCAAGTTGATTATTTTTGTTAAGAGAGTTGCAGGCTTTTTACTATCTTGTTTGACGAATGCGCCACCAAACAAAAACAGTGCAATGCCAACAATCAGAAAGATTATCGTCCAAAACATGATTTTCTCCTTTACTTGTTGAACGGTTGTATCTTAGCAAAAAAAAAATTAAATTTGCAACAAAAATGTTAATTTTTTTTGATGTTTAATAATTGTCGTGAATTCGGTACTGTGGCGCCTTGTGTTGTGCAGATTTTTTCAAGGAATTTTAATGTAATATTTAATGTTACTGGCATTTTATAAATTTGTGCCAAATATGGTGCCGCGCAAGAATCACACACCGCACGCGCCGTTTTTGGTGATATATAATTCAGGTTGGTTGTTTTTCCGCACCCCGAACAGTGCGATAAATCCATCGCATACCCCAATTCGCCCAGCAGGTTAATTACCCAATTTGTATATTCGTCTGTGGCAACCGCAATGTGGGGCAGGGCATTTAACAGTTTTATTGTATCGTCATATAAATTTATATACGGTTCGCGTTCCGGTAACATTGTGCAAATTAAATCAAATGCGGCATTCATATATGATAATGTTTGTGCGTTCATCATAATCGGCACGGCAAGGTTTCTTTCACTTTCCCAATGAAACACCCCCATAAAAAGCACACGCAAAATGGGCCGATAGGGGGCATCGGCCTAAAGCAAAAGACGCACCCGCGGCACGCGGCCCCCAACCCCAAAGCCGCCCCCCACCGGCGGAACAGGTTAACCGAGTACACCC
>CAMZFU010000052.1 GCA_947306185.1 uncultured Pseudomonadota bacterium
AAAAGAACTACCAAGAATTCGTACATTTGGGATATTAACAACTTCTAATGTGTCCGAAGAACTGCATTTTGAAAAAAAACCTGAGGGAATTACCTCGGTATCAGGTAAATTTATTTCGCGTAATTTGAAAAATATAACTTCAACTCCTGGTACGGCGATTTCGCGTATTTTAGGCAAAGTCAATTCAACAATGTAATTATTTTCAACTGTGGCAATATGTTCGTCATTTACAGATATAAATTGTTGTGTTTTATTTTGCGGGTTCGTTGTAATCCGTATTTTCTTGCCTTTGAAAAAAGTTTCAAAGAATTTAAAAGGGGTAAGACCAAAGAAATTGTATAAATTTGTTATTTCGCCTGTTCTTGTATCCAGTATCATGCAGTCAAACATAATTTGATAATCTTTGTTTATTTTTTGAATCCCTTTACGTGTTGTATAACAATCATGGCCAAAAAACTCCCCTTCAATTTCATGGTCGTAATACATAAGTTGACCGTTTCTTTCTATAAAATGTTCGGGCATATTTAAGGCATAGATATCTACATCAAAATACTTATTCAATGCATATGTTAATCCAGGAATAATGTTATCTGGATTGTTTGAAAATGTCGCGTCACAACAATTAACCTTGTGATTATATCGGTTTTTAATAGATATATGGTTATCAACTTTTGATATTTGGATTGATATAACCGATGTTCCATATTCGTCTTGTCTTTGTGGTATGTCGGACGGTTTAATATTTTCTGCGCCGCGTTTCACCGCATGAATCATATAATTATTTTGATATCGTGTCGGATCATTAAATGTGCACAGTTTTTCGCCTGGACGAAAATACTTTTCAATAGAGTTTTGTTGTTCCAATGTTTCAACCAAGAAAGCATTATATCCCGCCGCATCCAGCAATTCAAAAGGTGGTTTCTGTGTTGGTGCCTTTATTTTTTGTGCGCGGTGATATTTTGCCTGAAGGTATTTAACCAAATTTTGTGCATGTTCTGGACTATTTCCCGCGAATTCTAAAATATGCACAATGTTTGGCAGGTTCAATAACCCTGCATCACGAATAATACGAGCAAATGTCTCGCCATGATGCTTTTTCAGTTGTTTATAGTTATAATTTATATCTTGGTCTGTCAAAATTAAAATCCTTGGCAAAAGTATATACTAAAACTACAAATTGTCAAGAAACATCTCTTGATTTAGCATCAAAGTATTAAAGAACAAATAAAAACATTACGAGATTGAAAGCTTGTCTGACTTGGTCGGGGCGACAGGAATGTAATTCCCACCACCGTTGGTGGTGGGCCCCTTTCACTGCGTGTGCAATGCACACTTGTTCCGAACCTGACATTGCGTTGCAATGTGAGGTTCGCGCGTTTACCCACGATAAAAATAAAAACGACCAAAGGTCGATTTAATTTTTATGGTCGGGGCGACAGGAATCGAACCTGCGACCCCTTGCACCCCATGCAAGTACTCTACCAGGCTGAGCTACGCCCCGACAACGCGGATATCATAGTGTAAAAAAATCTGAAATACAAATGTTTTTTACTGTTCTGCTGGGGTAATATCTTCTATGGCGACATCAACGCGGCGACATTCTGGGGAATCTTTTGGTTTATTATTGTCCTTGCACCATTTATCGCCTTCGCCTGTGGCCTCGGCAAATGTTAGCCGTTCACCCAATGTTTTTAATCCGTTGCGCATGTATTCCACCACGCTTTGGGCACGTTTTTCGGATAATTCTTGATTGTTTGTATACCCTTCTCTCTTTTGTGTCGCTTGACTTATAGTGGTGCTATCAGTATGGCCGGTGACGCTGATTTTTATATGTCTGTCTTTAAATCTATCGTCCATTACAAGTTTGCCCAGTATTTTGCGAACCAATGAATCAAGTGCCATTGTTCCTTCGGCATTTAATGTGGTTTTACCAGAATCAAACCCCGCGGATGTGACAGAAAATGCCTCTAATTCGAATTTTGTTTGATGGGCAATAGAAGTTAATTGAATTGTTTGTATACCTATTGGTGCCACAGGACTTGGGGTCTCTGCTGGTGGTTCTTCAACTGGTGGTTCTTCAACCGGCGGTTCTTCCACTATTTCGGGTTGTGGAGGGGCGGTTATTACCTCTGGGTGTTCTTCTTCAACTTCGGTTACAACCTGATGAACTTCGTCTTTCAGTTCTTGATACTTAACATCTTTGTTAATTAAATAATTTCCAACAGCCCCCGCAACTATACCTGCACCGGCGGCAATGACACCGGTTTTAAGTTTTTTGGCTGTTTCTTCTTTCTGGGCATTCCATGCGGCCGCATCTTCACCTTCGGGATCGGTTAATGCACGTGACAGGGACGTAAATGCGCCGGTTGTTATGCCTTTGGATGAATATTTGTATAAATTGCTTTCCGCCTTGTCATAAACAACTTCGCTTTCAATCCCAGCGCGCAGCCCCAATGCCTTTTTGGTATTTTTCAGATTATCGGCCAATGATTTGTATTCTTGGTAATATTCAACCAATTCGTTGCCGCCCGGCAATGTAATTTCTTCGGCACTTGACGGAACAGATTGACCACGGCCATATTCGCATTTAAATGTGGCAAGGTAGGCCTTCATATCTTGTTCGGCATCTTCATCGGCCTTTTTTTCAGAATATGCCGATGCGGCGGTCATCATACCTAACCCTGTTGCCGCCGTTGTTGCACCACCAAGCATACGATTTGCGAAACTTTGTTCTGTATCTTTTGCAAGTTTAAGGTTTTCTTGGGCCTGGGTTAATCTGTCTTTTCCAACGGTTTGCCCCTGATTTGTATTGGAACCTTGTGGTGCTGTGGTCGTTGTTGTGGGTGCCTGTGTTGGTGCTGTTGGCTCAGTTGGTTCGGCTGCAGTGGTTGTGGGGTCTGTTGGTTCTGTTTCTGTTTCACCCGCCTCGGGCGTTTCGGATTGTAAAATTACTTTTGGATTTGCTTCTAATTTGCGGATTTGTATCGTTTGGGGTATATATCCCGACTTTGATATTATTAAATCCGTACCACGCAGATACTTAGTTGTTGGTACTAGATATTCGCCATTGTCTGCGACGGTTGCTACATTCCTACTATTATTTTGATCGTATAAATTTGCGAATTCAACAGATACGTCTGATAAATTATTATTGTGTGAATCTGTGACGGTAATGTGCAAATCATATGTGTCACTTGTATCACAGATGGTATCTTGCCCTTCCCTAAGCACAGGTAAAAAATCGCCACCTTTTAACAGACATTCATCAGCTTGATCGATAAATTTTCTGGTTTCATACTTACATACTGTGCTAATTTTCATAAAATATTCATGGTCCCTGAAATATATGTATGGTAATTTGTTATCAATTGCATACAGCCAATTACCTTCTAGGGTATCATTTAAAACAGCCAATGATTGTGTGCACGTTGGAATATCTTCTGGTGGTATTTGTGACCATTTCTTGTTATTGCATTCATGTATATTGCCATCTGCGCCCAATACGCGTGAACCTTTTACACAATAAACAAATGGGTCCCCAGGGCCTTCACATTGTAAATAATCTTGTCCATCACCGACGACACTTAACCACCCATCTACAATAAATTGCTCTTCGGTGGTGCCGGCGGGCCATTCTTCTTTCTTTATACCGTATGCGCACTTTGCATAACACGGTACAACATAGTACTGCAAAAGAAACAATAGTAAAAAAAATCTTATCTCTCTCATTGCAAAACCTATGCAACAATTTTATCAAATTTTGGATTTTATGACAAGGGTTTTATACAAAAATCCCCGACGTTTTGTCGGGGAAATATACCTTTTGCGTTTTTTACATCTCGTTTGGTATATCAAGGCCCATTAAATCAAGGGTCTTGGTCAACACACCAACCGCAATTTTGATTAATGTTAATCGTGCCTGGCGTACATCTGGGGTGACATCATCACGCAATATTGGGCAATTGTGATAGAATGTATTGATAAGTTGGCACAAATCGTACGCATAATTTGCAACCAAATCAGTTGCCCTGTTCTCGAACGCGGCATTTACGGTTCTGTCGAAATCAAGTAATTCCATAATCAAATTACGTTCATCTGTTTCCAATGTTGCGGTGTGCGCCATACCAAAGTCACCGGCACGGCGCAAAACAGAATTCAAACGAACCGCCGTGTACAAAATATATGGACCGGTGCGCCCTTCGAATGAGGTAATCTGTGCCGGGTCGAATATATAATCTGCGCGCAAATCGTGCGACAAATCGTTGAACTTTAACGCAGCCAATGCGATTTGGTCCACCGTTTTGTTGTCCAAATTCTTGCCTGATTCTGTAATACGGTCGCGGGCCGCAGATTGTACCATATCAATAACATCATTCAATCCGGCCGCATTGCCATCACGTGTTTTAAATGGTTTTCCGTCTTGGCCATTTATTGTTCCATAACCGATGTGTTCCAATGCATCGGCCGGGAACATCTTTAATAATTCGGCCACGCGGAATAATTGTTCGAAATGCAAAGATTGCCGTTTGTCGGTTAAATATATGACTTTATCTGGATTATCGGTAATCTTACGATAATACAGTGCCATAATATCTGTTGCATCATACGGTACCGCGCCGCGTGAATTATAGAACATCACAGGTGGCATTGGCTTGTTATCTGTGTCGCGTTTTACAATGATAACTTCGGCGCCATCACTTTTGACCAGTAGATTTTTGGCACGTACCATTTTTTCAACTGGTTCTGTATATTTCGCCGCGTTGCGTTCGCCCAAATCATTATCAAACGGGACAATATTTAATGATTTTACCGTTTTGTTCATAGATG
>CAMZFU010000053.1 GCA_947306185.1 uncultured Pseudomonadota bacterium
TTCCATATCCCTGACGCAGATCTCGGCTCTGCCGTTGATATCCGAAATGTTCTTGGTGATTGTTTGTTGCCAAATGTGAATCTTGCATTGTGTTCAATGATTCCTGGGCGTGAATAATCTTTGATGATTACAACAATAAATCCCGGCTTTGATACCGGGATTTTTTTCAAAAAAATAATTCCAACTATGCAACCACCACAAAAAAAGCGGTTCTATAAAATGTTTATATCATATCGGTTGTGGACTTTCGACGAAAAATATTTTGACGATAAACATAGACGCAATGCGGGTGATATATGTTGGTTGCTGAAATTTTAACATCCGATAAAACAATCGCGTTGTTAAAATTTTTTTACTCTTTTCAAGAAAATACAACCACAACACAGAAACAATAATACAACCGTTCTAATTTATATGATAACCATGGATACAGAAAGAATCTTTACCACCTACCACAACCAATTACGATTCAATCTGTGTTCATGGTTGCAACACATAGGTGGTAAACATGTTAAAATCAGATTTTGTGGATGTATACCAGATTGATTGTATAATCCGAAAAAACAAAAAAATCACATTATTTGTACAGAAAGAACTTTGCAATTGGTTATATGAATTTGCGCCGACACATTTTATTTCGATACAATTTCCAACTAACCAACGAAGCACAATGATGGAAATATCGCGTAATTATTTAAGAACCGTTATGAAATATTTCCAAAAGCAATTAAGCCCCAGACATTGGATTCGTAAACCATTATTGTTTATTGGCTTTGCAGAAAAGAACAAAGTTGATAAAGGTAAGATTCATTTTCACATATTTTTGCAGAACAACCGCTATACCGACGAAAAAATAATAACTGCAATGAATAAAACTATCAAACATTTTAAATTTTCATCAGATGTTATCAATACCCAACAAATCAACAGAACGCCGTATTGTTCGTATATTTATGGAACAAAGGAAATAAAAGCCAATAAAAAAGCCCATTTTGACGATTCCAGAATAACTTTATCAACCGAAATGTTTGTTAAACGAACAGAATATTCCAAATTATCACAAAAACCATTCGTGGTTGGCCCCAAAACAAGCAAGATTATAACTTATAAGCCAGACGAAAAAGGGGCACCCACGCGTCAAATATGGATTAAATAAAAAAATAACCCGTTGAAACAAATCAGCGGGTTTAACTTTATGCTATGGTTGGTTAATACATAATAACTCTACCGATTACACAAATATTTTTACTTTCTATATCGCGTAAGGCCTGTTTCGCATGTTCATAATTAAAATAAATTTCCGGCAACAACATACCATTTACTTCTAATTTAAAATATGTGTTATTCATATCAATCACCTTTATTGTAATATTAAAACTTCGCGCTTCTTTTCGTGTTCTTCTTCATCTTCATCATCTTCTTCAACCAATTTATCCATACTATGATAATCACTATATTCAACAAAACCTTTATCAATATCTTTAATTTCTTTGCATACCGTTGTTCCCCAATAATCGCCATAACTATATGCAAATTCGACTTCCATATCATCTGGATAGAATTCTAATTCGTTTATCAGTTCTCTAACTGTCATATCTTTATCCTTTGTTTAATATTCGTCTGCACGCATAATGGTTAAAACCCTTGTAGTTATTGTTTCGTCTGCTGGATTCTCAGAACCTGCGTCCATATCAAGATTGTAGTAGTCAATTTTCCAAAAATAGTTTATTCCACGATGTTCGATACGGGAAAAATCTCTTTCACCGTAAGGATTGTTCCCTTTGTTAAAGTCATTAAAATTTTGAACTTTATCAAGTAATCTGGCTCGTTCCAAAAACGGTAAAGAATTAACACCCTGCGATATAAACACCTGGTTTTTCCCAGGTGTAAATAAATTTTTTCGCAGGTTATCGTTCAATTCGGCAATCTTTTTTGTATTCATTACGCCACCTGTGTTTCAATTAAGAATTTATGGAAGGCCCGAATACTGCAACGAACCGCACGACTTTTCATACGGCCACGTGCAGAATGTTCACCGATTGTATATTGTGGTAAAATCGTTGAAATAGATTCTGCAACTTGTTCAGGTGTTTTCGATTCCCATGCACAGATTCTAAGAAAAGAAGAAGTATAGTCCGCAATCGTGCTTGGCAAATTCGACTGAGTGGTTTTTTTATAACCATTTTGTTCCATCCATACTTGAAATTGTTTTACTAAATTTGTGTTCTTTAACATTGTTTATCCTTTTGTTTTTAGGTGTTTTCTGCTTTAACCTAAGTAAATTATGGCGTGAAAAATTGTCCCCGCGAACTAAAAAACACAAAAAAATAGCTAAAAAAGCCCTGTTTTTAGCCATTTTGAAGCATTTTTATCAAAAAAAAGTCGTATTTTCTGTTAAATCGATATAATTAAAGAATAAACTATTTAAACCGTATAGTTTATGGGTTTTTATCCCAAGATGGTCCAACATATTAACATTAATGCAGACATGTTGAATAAAACACACATAAACAGCGTTTTTTCAAGCCATGGGCAATAAAAACACTTAATCTAAGATAGGTGTATACCAACAACTTTTGGTGAATATGGTGAATTTAATACATTATTTACCAAATAAACTTTTTGCTTTTTGTTTCCAGTTCCCTTCGCAAATATCATCAAACTCAAATGTTGCTTGCAAACCACCAATAGTACAAGAGACATAATCTTGTTTGCCAGGTCCATTGCAATCGCCGGAACATTTCATGTTGTGCCACTTAACATTACTACATTTGCGGTCTAAATATCTTACAATTGTTTTTTGGGCTTCTTCTAATGTCTCTGTCTCGGTATCTTTAAATGTGTTTGTTGATTTAAAATTGTCTTTTGCACATTTTATAGCAGATTTGGCTTTTTCTATTGTTGCATTAATAGACGCAGGACTTATATCTTTGCAATATTCAACCAAAGGTCCTTTCAAATCCCAGTCGTTAAAATTATCAGATTTAGCCCCATAAAATTTATTTTTTAGTGCAAATATTTTTTCTGCATTATCACTAATTTTTTTCAAATCATATTCATATATCAATGGGTTTTCTGACAAAGTCCTTATTGTTGATAAATCCACAGCTTTATAAATGTTTGCACATTTTTCATATTCTTGTTGAAGTTCCTTTATAAGTTTTGGCGTATCAACGTAATTCAACCAACAGCTACCTTCATCACCATTATCACAAGTAATACAAAACTTACATCCAAGCACAAAATCAAAGCCATTATATTTCTGGTCTATCACTTTGAAATGCGTTTCGCTTAATCCACCTTCTCCAAATCCATCGGTACAAACTGCTATTTTTTTATCTGTTGAAGATTCAAAAACAGCATCATTACAAGTGGATGATTTTGTATCCGCAGAGAATGAATAAAATTTTTTATCACTACTGTAAATTCTGCCCATTGGATGGTACACAGAATCACCGTATATTCCATCCAATTTTATGGATTTTATACCTTTATTATTTTCTGTGATTAAGGATGTACCAAAATTTTTGCAAATATCTGGACATTTTCTACCACTCTCTCCACGGCCTTCTTTTAAAAATACAGACTTATTACACTGTTGCATGCATACGGATACAGCATCAGCCGCAGAAAAAGTTTTACGATTCAACAAATCATCCAATATACGATTATAAGTTAATACAACATCTGGATGATAATTCAAAGAATCTCCATTTAAACCGACATCATGAAGAGCAGCAACCACAACAATAGCATTCCATGCTATTTTTGTGTTCGCATCTATCTTGATAGCAAATGCAACAGTTGGTATTAAAAATGGTAATATAAATATCTTTTTCATTATCTAAGTGCCTCCTCACATGCTTCTGCAACTTTGGCAACCTTCTTGATTGCAGATATTTGTGTTGCATTAAATATTGTTGCTGTTGCAGACGCCGCAGTTGATGCACCCGCCATAACATTTGCTGTGGTATTTAAATTTTTCTCTTTTTGTTCATCACCATTACGCGTTTTATCTGTATTAGCAACCGCACTGGTTATAGTCCCAACAACACCAGTCCCAATACCAATACCGGAAGCAACGGCTGCACCTGTCGCCCGTTTATTTATTGATTTTATATCAATATATTCGTAATCACGACACGCTGTTATTATTCTTTCTGCGGTTGATAATTCTGTATCATTTGCTGTATTTTCAACTTTTGCTGCTAATTTTGCTACAGACAAATCTTTTATTGATGATATGCATTTATTTATTTTTTCTTCCAAATCTTCATCAACTTTATTTGTTGTTGCAATCGCTGTTCCTGCAATATTGGATACTGTTGATGCCGCCAAAGTTCCTGTTCTGACATTACCTAATGTTTTCGATTTTTTCTCTAATTCGGCTATCTTTTGAGTATCATCCGATATTCCTGTATTAACAATACTCGAAAGCTGGCGTTCAAATTCAACTGGATTTTCAATTTCAATATTTTCAATAGGGATACTTGATTTTTCAGCAATTAATCTTTTTACTTTTTCTTCTAGTTCTTGTTGTTCTTTATCAACATTGGCTTTTGCAATACCGGCCCCCAACGCAACGCCACCTGCAACAGTTCCAACGGCTGTTATAGCAGTATTTATTCCGGCCATCTGTTTTAAACTTGATAATTTATCGTCGATTCCAGAACATGCACGATTTGTTGCTTGTAATGCATCATTCAATGATAATGGTTCGGCTTTTGCAATACAAGGAACAATTAGCAAAACGCATAAAAACATTCTCAAAAACTTCATATATTCCCACCTTTTACTAAGGATAATAGTACCACAAACAAACGATT
>CAMZFU010000054.1 GCA_947306185.1 uncultured Pseudomonadota bacterium
ATCAAACGGCGTACGGCGAAACGATAACATTGCCCGCGGGATATACACGTTTGGAGTATATTCAGTCAAGTGGTACACAGTATATTGATACAGGGATTTATGGCACAGAACATCACGGTATGGAAATCAAATACAGTTATCCAACATTAGATAGCGGATATAGTGGCAGATTATGCGGTGGCAGGACTGGCGCAGGTGCCGAAAATGCTTTTGCGTATATCGGAACCAGTACTGGCACACTAGCCGCATCATCTAGTTTTTATATGTCTAGCAATAATGGCGTGGGTCTTACCTTGACTCCCCTTGATACGGGTATTCATACGGCAAGTATAAATTTTTCCAACAATCAGAAATCTTATTTTGATGGACAAGAGATACAAACAGGTGGACAAACGACATCGTATGTTCATCAATTTACAACAAATTTATTCAGGGCTTACAATGGCACCTCTGGGTGGGCCACTCCTGCACGCGCAAGAATTTATTTTTGTAAGATAACAGATTCAGGGGCATTGGTTCAATATCTTATTCCTGTGAAATATACATCTGGGAATACGACAACGTATGGTATGTATGATACCGTAAGTGGACAATTCTTGACGAACCGGGGAAGTGGCACATTTACCGCCGGTCCTGTGGTACAATAGTGATTTCCAGAATAATATAAAAAAGAACCGTCATCCCGATGAAAATCGGGATCTCTTTATCCCCGCCTGATAACGAAAAGATACCGCTTTTCAGCGGTATGACGACAAAAAATAAAACATGTCATCCCGGCAGAAGCCGGGGTTTTCATAAATAAAACGCATTGACTTTTTGGCCGTTTGTCCTATGATGAATTTGATAAGTTAAAAAGGGTGGACTATGAAAAATAAAAAATTAACGCGTGGTTTGTATGGAACTTTGCTGGCTTTTTTGATATTTTCGGGCTGTCAGACCAAAGAGAGAAGAGAACAAGAAAGAAATAATGCACTAACACGAAATTTTGCCGAATGGTTGGCTAAAAAGGCGGATATGGACGCATTGATAGAGATTAATGCCGGTAATGGCCATGATTTTAGTTATTTCTGTGATAGAGATTTAGACGAATGGGTGAATGGCAAACAAAAAGATTCTGTGAAATATCGTGGCGCACTGGAACGTGATGCGGATGTTGTATTGGATTATGTTGGCAAATGTAAGAATCCAAATGCTGTGTGGACGCAAATTCAAAATGCACCCAAATACAGTTATGGACCGGGTAGTTTTTTGAATGAAAATGGTGAATGGGAATATGGTGACAGCATCAATAATGGGGCCAGTCGTGAGGCGCGCATCCTTGTTAATTGTGCAAAATATACAGATTGTTTAATAGATTTGTATTGTTTGCGTTCAGAACAGAAAGTTCGTAAATAATATTTCAATCAAAATTGAAAACGGGGCAAATGCCCCGTTTCTTATTTGTTTGTAAGTTTCAATTCTATACGACGATTCTTTTGCATGCTTTCTTTATCTGTACCCAATTTGATTGGGTGCATATCACCAAAACCACTGGGGACCAGACGTCGTGCCGATACACCATCGCGAATTAGTTCATTCATAACCGCACGTGCACGTAATATGGACAGTTGCATATTGTCGGCATATGCGCGGTTGCCTGGAACAACCGGCCTGGAATCGGTATGACCGTCAATACGGATAATCCAATTTATATCTTCGGGAATGATGTCTTCAAGATTCTTTATTACATTGGATATAAGGCGAATCTGATTTTTACCTTCGGCGGATAATTTATACGAACCCGTTTGGAATAAAATATCACTGGGGACGATAAAGCGGTCGCCGTCTTCTTGGACCGAAGATGTTTTGCCAAGTGCGGTTTTTATCGCGCGATAGAAATCGGATTGATATTCTTTTAAGGCCTCTAATTCTGCAACCTTGTCGGCCAATGCTTTGTTAAGGCGCGTCGACATTTCAACATACCGAACCTCTTGTTCCTTGACAGATTTTTCCGCGACGGCCAATGCATCGGTTAACTTTTCCAATTCTTCTTTATATTCTTCGTCATATTGTTCAAGTTTTGCCGCCTGTAATTTTACGGTTTCTTGCAATTCCGCTTGCTTTTTGGCCAAATTGTCCGCCAATTCACGTTGTGCAACCTTAGATGCCTCTAATTGTGCGGCCATTTCTTCCATTTGTTGTTTTGTAACTTCGTCTTTGGCCTGCAGGTCGTTCACCTGATTTTCATATGCCGTAATCAAATCGACAATGGATAAATCTTTGGCGTTAAGGTCGGTTTCGGCGGATTCCAAACGTGCACGTGCCTGAATCAGTAATCGTGTTGCTTCTTCTTCGTCGGCCTCCATCTGGCGGATGCGTGCGGTTTGTTCCGCGTTTGTTTGCTTTAATTCTGCGATGGTTTTAACACCAGTTGATTTGTTAAACACACTTGTCGTGGTCCACAGGAACACAAACACAATTAGTAAAAATATCAAAATGATAACCAGATTAGAAAACAAATCCACAAACGCGGGCCATGTATTTGTTTTTTCGCGAAATCTAAAGTTAAACATATTTTTCCTCTCTCGTTTTTTTTGTTTTATTCGAAATCTTCGTACGCAACATATTGCATATTTTCATCTATGCGCTTTAACGAATTTATAATCTTATCTAACCCTGATTCTAACCGTGGGCATATGCCTTTGTCGGGAACACTTGCATTGGTACGTTTTGCCAAGAATTCTTCCAATTCGTGGAATATTGCGTTTTGCGCCATATTAACCTGAAGTGCCAAAAATCCGACAACTAAACTGCCCCCCAGGCCGAGCAGGGAACTTGTAAATGCGGTTGCCATACCGCCCAATGGTTGCGATAATCCCGTTTGCATACTTTGCAGAACGCTTTCGTCGTTGAAGTTAAGGTTCCCAATCAAGTTTGCAAAACCGCCAACGGTTACAATTAATCCCCAAAATGTCCCAAGTAATCCCAAGAATATTAATGTGTTTGTTATATAACGTATGGAATCACGGTCATCTTCGAACCGAACAAGAACCATATCCATTATAGTGCGCAGTCCACCTTCGGTTAAATGATTTGATTGCGCACGCAACATAATTGCAACCGAACGCAACAGTCCCGGTGCCGCCTTGGCCCGACGACGACCGTTCATATATGCTGTCGACCATTTATGTTCGGGTAAAAGGGCAAAAATTTTGATAAAGCAAAGTATCATACCGAACAAAGTTGTGCCGATAATTACACCATTAAGGTATATGTTCGCCGTCGCAATCTCGAAAAATGTGCGGTAAAAGAATATAATAATACACAAAACGAACGCGGTAAAAAGCGCCATTTTATTAAGGTTTCCGTGAAAACTGCTCATACATATTCCCCCATTACATTTTAATGTTAGTAAATTTTGCGAACGCGTGTCAATAGAGATTATTTGTGAAATGTATCAGTTGCATTTGGCTTGACTTTATATGTTTTATGGCTAACATTCAGGTGTAAAAGGGATTTTTAATGAACGGAATAATGTATAAAATAAATAAAAGAAGAAATCGTCGCCAGGCGTTACGGTTTGTAGAACAGGTAATTTTAAACGGTGGTGTTGATATTAAATTTGACAGTACACCAATAGAATTGGTGCCTGGGTGTGAAGATTGTGTTGATACCTACAGTATTTATCCAAAAGACAAACAATTTTTAACATCTGCCCCAAAATGGTTTAATGAACGGGATATTGCGGTTATTTCTTTGGTTAAAACAGATGGCGCATTTTTTACTGATTATACATTAGAATTTAATCATCAAGAATTTGAAGTGTCGGAAAGAAAAGCGCGCTGGCTGTACGAACAGGCGCAAATGTCAAAGGCGAAACAGACAAACCAAACAAAAACAGAAAAAGTTATGTAATTAAAAATCCCGAACGTTTGTTCGGAATTTTTTGTTTATAGGGTGTGAATATTATCGGCGCTTTAACTTTTTTGAAATAGAATCAATATCATATTTCTCTGATACCTGGTCCATGTGTTCTGGACGGCGTTGCAGGTCGCCTTGCAAAATCGTGATTGCCAAATTCCGCAAATCTTCATTATATTGGGTTTCGATTTCATCCTTCATCACCATGTTGAAATATATCGATCCGGCATTGGATGAGGCTATATCCCGTATGATGTCCGGAACCAATTTCAATACATCATGTAACTTATCGTCATCAAAATTTTTGAACCCGCGATAGTCACGCAAATCCATCATAACGTTGATGGCGTATCCGGCGGTTGCATCATAACGTTTCTGTCGTGCCCGGTGCCACAGGTAAATCAACCATAATAAAACAGCGGGTATCGCGATGCCGATTGCTTTGTTGATACAAGACAGTATAGTTCGACGTTCTATTATACAACATAGGGTAACTGCGATAATACCACTGGCGCAAACCGATGCGACCCATCCTGTTAGAGACGCGATAGTTCTGTCATTTCGGCGCATTCGATCCAAACGTCGTGTTCTGATGGTTGATGGATTTTGGCCAGATGTACGTATCATCGATGCGCGTTGATATAAATCATCGGCATATTGTTCCCGGGCTTTACGTTGTCTGGCATAATCATCGGTTGCTTCCTGGGCGGTGCCCGGGAAAGTACCTTTGCTGTCAGGCATTTTGTTCTCCCTCGTTTCATGT
>CAMZFU010000055.1 GCA_947306185.1 uncultured Pseudomonadota bacterium
TAATCTGTTTCAATTGTAAAATCTTGCTAAAATACTTTTCACTTTCTTTATATTTTTGTTCCTTAAAATAAAGCAAGCCCATTGTCCATAACCCGTATTCAGATTCTGCATCAGATGCGACAAATCCCCATTTTTTCGCCAGTTCATATTCACCATTTGTATAGTAAACATATGCTAAACGTCCAGCAAGACGCCCATAATCTGATTCGGTAAGTTTGCGTTTAAACGATTTGTCTTCCAAAATATTGCGTGCGGTTTTGGTACTGCCACTGCGAATTGCTTTTTTGAACTTTGTAATATTTTTATCCGCAGACCCAGAATATTGTTTCGCCGTCCACGTTTCCGATTGTGCGTTTTCAATTGACATTCCCCCGGTCAACATATTTGGCACACGCGCCGGATTCACAGAAACCTTTTTCAACTTGGACAATTTTTCTACACGCACGGCCCCGGGCATATCATTATACTTTTTCATCCACGCCTGAACTTCGGCACCCTTGGTATGATATGTCTTGGAAAAGTAACGTTGATATAAAACCTCGTTCATTAAAATCGGGTCAGACAATTGATGTTCCAATTTTTGCGCCACAGAAAACTTTTCAGAATCTTGCAGCATAAATATTTGTGAATACAAACTTTCATCGGCATCCGATAAAACATCAATTGTTGGCGACGCACACAACGCAACCGGCACAAACAAGGTAAAAATGAAGGCAACAATTTTTTTCATCATTAAACCCTAGAAAAGTGTAGTTTTCGGTAATTTGCAAACAATCGTTTCGTCGGTAACCTCTGGGATAGTGTCGATAATTTTTTTAAAGTCAGATATTTTAGAAAACTTGCGATATACGGAAACAAAACGCACAAACGCAATCGGATCCAGATTCAATAACGAATCAGAAACCATCTCGCCGATTTGCGCACTTGTCACCATATCATCGGCGATATCTGTTTCCAACCTGCGTTGAATTGATGCCACCAGGCGTTCAATTTGTTCGTCACCCACATCGCGATTATGACATGCCAACTTAATACTGCGACGCAATTTATCACGATCAAAAGGTTCGGTTTTCCCACTGTTCTTCCGTACCACTAAATCACGCATTTGCACGCGTTCAACTGTTGTGAATTTTGCACCGCATTGATTACAAACACGACGGCGACGAATAGTTCCGCTCTCCATATCAGGGCGCGAATCCGCTACCCTGCTGTCGGCATAATTACAATATGGACATCTCATACACAATAATTTAGCAATCTATTCGTCTTGTGTAAAGTGATTTTATATTCAAAAAATTGCTTTTTTATAAAAATCAAGACATTTTTTTCACATATGCACCTATCCAGTAAAATTTTTTATGCCCAAAATATGGTATAATTGACTTGATATGGCAGAGAGAATGAACAAATACCTTAACCAAATCTTAATTGGTGACTGTATAGAGCTTATGCGTGGGATTCCCGACGGTTCTGTGGATGCGGTATTTGCCGATTCACCATATAATTTACAATTGGGGCACAAAACGTTATATCGTCCCGAAGATCAAACGGCGGCACGCGCTGTTCGCGATAACTGGGATGCATTTACATCACCCGCCGAATACAACGAATTTTCACGCAAATGGATTGCGGAATGTAAACGCGTTCTGCGCCCTGATGGTGCGATGTGGGTCATTGGAACATACCATAATATTTTCCAAATTGGTGCAATTCTGCAGGAACAAGGTTTTTGGGTTTTGAACGATATCGTTTGGGTAAAAACAAATCCTATGCCAAATTTTCGTGGCACACGATTTACAAATGCCCACGAAACATTAATATGGGCAACACCAACAAAAACTGGCAAATATACATTTAATTATGAAACAATGAAACGCTTAAATGGTGGGAAACAGATGCGTTCCGATTGGGAAATGAATATTTGCCTTGGTGAAGAACGTTTGAAAGATACAAGTGGGAAAAGTTTGCATAACACGCAAAAGCCAATGGATTTATTGCGCCGTGTAATATTGGCATCCACCAAACCAGGTGACATTATTTTAGATCCGTTTGTTGGTTCGGGGACCACCGCCGCGGTTGCGCGCGAATTAGGTCGTCAATTTATCGGAATCGATCGCGAAGAATCTTATGTTTTGGCGGCACGTGAACGCGTTGCAAAAATTAAACCAATCGATTTATCAAATATTGAAGTATCCAGGCCAAAACGCGACGAAGTACGTGTGGCATTCCGCGAACTTATTGATGGTGGCCTGCTCTATCCGGGTCAAACATTGGTCAGTCCACGTGGTGAACGCGTCATGATTACATCGGACGGTAATTTAGTACACAGTTTATATGGCAAGGCATCTATTCACGTTATGGCGGCGCGCATCCAACATTGTACCAGTTATAATGGTTGGGATTATTGGTCGGCCGAAAAGCGTAACGGACAATTGGTATCCATTGACGAACTTCGTAAATATGTGCGAAACATTAAAACCGGTATGGAGAAAGCCGCATAGCATTTACAACATTTTCACAACACAACAAACAAAAATGCCCAGGTTTTTCCCAGGGCAATTTTGTTTGATTCAGATTATTTTTAGAACAATTTGAACTTATAGTTTGTACCTGCACGGAACGATACATCGTATCCAGATATACCGGCACCGGCATTAACAGACCATCTGTTTGATATACCCATCGCGGCACCAAACGCACCGGCGGATTGACCGTTAAAGTAACCGTAACCCGCGCCAACCGACATTTCACCACGACGCACATCAGACACCGCAACCGACGACAATGCAACCGCACTTGCGATACCAGCAGACAAATCTTTGTCTAACTTTTCGATACGTTCATCGGTGTACGCATTGGCCTGACTCAGTGTTAATGCATCGTTCTGTGCCGCCAAATCAAAGTAACTCTTGGCGATGTTTCTTACAGAACCATCCACATTTTCACCAGCATTCAACGTGTCAATTGCGGCCGCATTTGATGCGATGTTACCTTCGGCCGTCGCCAATGCGGCATCCAAACTGTTTATATTAGCCCCCACAGTATTGGTCGCCGCGACATGCGTGCCGGTGTCGGTTGTGCCAATATTTGATTCGACCGCCACCAACGCAGTATTCAAACTATTCAAGTTTTGACCAATGGTATTATCTGCCGCAACATGAGCACCATCGGTTGTTGTACCAATCGCACTATCCAAATTTGCAACCGCATCCGTCACAGAAGCACCATCTGCAAAGTTGCTATACAATGATGTGCTATCATCACCATCATCCGCCATGGTTGTGGATGCCGCAATCTGACCACCGATTGAATTTGCCCCTGTACCGGTCAATTCCGCGATGGCGGCCGTATTGGATTCAACATCTGCAAACAAACCCGTGGCTTCTATGTCATTTTCTGCATCACTTGCATGACCCAACGCAGTATTGATATCATCTATGGCCGCACCGATTGTACCGGCTGCATGACCACCCGCGGTATACGTTGCGTTTTGTGCATTGCTCGCAATCTGACTTGAAACAGAACCTGTACCGGTACCTGTCAATGCAGCAATTGCGGATGAATTCTGTTCAACAGCCGCGAACAAACCTGTGGCTTCTATGTCATTTTCTGCATCACTTGCATGACCCAACGTATTGCTAACGGTTGTAATTGCCGAAGAAACCGCACCAGATGTAATCAAATTGTCACTACCAGGTGTAACGATTGTGTCTATGCCATCGACCGTTGTACCCCCCATCGTCAAAGATGAAACCGATGTTGCACCCAATGTCGCGACACCTGCACTTGTGATGCCATAGCTTGTGCCAACGGTTATACCACCGTCAAAACTCTGAACCTTGGTCCAATGAACACTTTCATTTTCCATCAGGTTCTGTATCGAGTTTTGGAACGCGGTCACAGAGACAACTTTACTGTCACTGTTTGCAACCGCTTCATCGGTTATTGTGGCCGTGTATATATCCGACGCACTAACCTTGCCTTGAACCGCGGTATCCAACGCCTTTAATGCGCTACCAACGGTCAAATGATCGTCATCGGCCGCATTATCCATATCAACATTTGATTTGATATATTCGCCACCGGTCCAAGACCCCAACTTTGCATACAAACCTGATGTATTCACCAATTTATCGCTGAATACCACGTTGCCTGCGCCATCTGTGTTAATATTGGTATAATAATTCGTACCTTCGATATGCAAATTATCATCCAAAGTTGCCCCACCGACATTCAAACTTAATGATTCTGCGGTTCCATATTCACTGTTCAAAACATTAATGGTTTTTATCTTGGCACCCGTTGTACCGCCGGTTAATGTATCAATTGTTCCGGTACCTGTCAGATTTGCATCAACAATCAAACCACCGCCGGCAACGCCACCACTAACCGTATCAATTGTACCGTTTGCCATATTCAAGGTTCCATCCCCCGTTAACACACCATCAAAGTTCGCACCATGCAACAAATTGATTGTATTGGCAGATGCGGTATTATTAAAGTGTGTCGTACCATTTACCAAATTGATTACACCGTTGCTGACGATTTCTGCGCCTGCATCAAATGTCACACCGTTTTGCAAATCAACCGTTCCCGCATTATTCAACACCGCAGTTGAT
>CAMZFU010000056.1 GCA_947306185.1 uncultured Pseudomonadota bacterium
GGCAGATTAAAAACACATCGCCACAACAAATATTACCAACCGGATACACCGCATTAGAATATTTGGAGGGAAATGCAGGACCTTATATAGATACTTTGACATCGGGTAATACCGATAACTTAAGAATCGTCGTAAAATTTAATGTATTAAGTTTCGGTGGTCGAGAATATCTAGGTAAGTATTATGATGGTGTACTTGGGAATTATGCCGGCGAAAGTGTTAACATGTGGCGAATATTATTATCCGCCAATCAAGGGAATTGCACAATATCGGGCAGTGCTTGTGATCTAAAAATAACTGGCTATGCAAATTCAATTCCAGGTAGTGGCAATCTCTTTTACGGTACCAACATAGAATTAAACCAAGATTACGTAGTTGATTTTTCACAAAACCATGCGTTTATAAATGGGCATGTCCCACGATTACGAACCGGAGACAGTCAAGGTTCGGCAGGTACCAGTACCATAAAGTTATTTGCCGGCGGTGCCAATGGAGGAACGTCTTATTATAGCAATACGCGTATATATTATTTCAAGTTATATAATGGGAATAATTTGGTAAGGAATATGATACCTGCACGTCGTGAAAGTGATGGGGTTTTAGGTATGTATGATCTGGTATCAAATGCGTTCTTTACAAAGGCAGGTGGCAATGGAACCTTTAGTGCAGGTTCGGATATTACAAATGTGTATATCCCCAGTGGAAATTAATTCATTACCCCAGTAAAAAAGAAACGTCATCCCGACAGAAGTCGGAATCTCTTTGCGTTCTGTATTTTTTATTGTCATTGCGAGGGGGCAATGCCCCCGTGGCAATCCAGTGTATAAAAAAACTGTGGGTAGCTGCACCAAGCACAAATTTACTGGATTCTCACGCTTCGCTCGGAATGACAAAAATGTGCTACTTTATCCCCTTCTTTTCAAGAAGTGGTGGCATGTGGAACATGACGGGGTAGTTGTTGCGTGTATGTTATGTGCCACTACCCCCCCCCCCCCAGTGTTTCACACCGTACCCCTTCGCCAGGAATCACCCACGCAAAACTTTATTTTGCGCGGGACCCGATGCGAAGGGATAGAAAATTTATTGCTTCAATCCTGTGGCGGCGGTGCGTGCCAATTCGTCACAACGTTCGTTTAATTCTTCGCCGTTATGACCACGTACCCAAACCCAATGAATTTTTATTTTGGATGCGGCTTCGTCCAATTTCTGCCACAGGTCTTGATTCTTGACCGGCTTTTTATCCGCGGTGCGCCAATTATTCTTGCGCCAATTTTTTATCCATGTTTGCATACCGTTTTTTACATATTGGCTGTCGGTATGTATTTCAATTTCACTGTGTCGTTGTGCCGCCGTTATCGCGCGCAGTACCGCCATCAATTCCATACGATTATTTGTTGTGTTAACTTCACCACCACTGCGTTCCGCACTGTGCACACCATCGGTTGCAACAAATGCCCAACCGCCGGGGCCGGGGTTTCCCAAACAACTGCCGTCTGTCCAAATTTTTAACATTTATTTAACCTTTTGTTTATGATATAATATCACAAAATGAACATAGATGCCAAGACTTTACACGAAATGTCAAATGTCGTGCGTTCGGATGCGCTGCGCGCCATCCGTCGTGCAAAAAGTGGCCATGTCGGAATCGTCCTTGGGGCGGCAGATATTATTACCATGATTTATGCGGTTTTCCTGAATCCCCGCACCGACCGTTTCGTTTTATCGGCGGGGCATGGGTCGGCAATGTTGTATGCGACATTAAACCTTGCCGGGTACAAGGTTGGCGATTTAGATTCTTTCCGTCGTATGGGCGGATTGCCGGGGCATCCGGAATATGGTATTGATGGTGTTGCCGCAACCACGGGCCCATTAGGCCAAGGTATTGCAAACGCCGTTGGTATGGCGATTGCGGCAAAGCATAATAATACGGGGGGCATGGTATATTGCCTTTGCAGTGATGGTGATTTAATGGAAGGTGTCGCGCAAGAGGCGATTGCGTTTGCCGGTCGGTATAAATTAGATAATCTGGTGTTGTTGTGGGATAATAATGGTATCAGTATTGATGGCGTTGCCCAAACGGATGTTGATGTTTCAATGCGTATGCGCGCGGCGGGTTGGTCGGTGCGACATGCAAATGGAAATGATTTCAATGAATTGTATGATGCAATAAGGATTGATGCGATTGCACCACGATTTATCAAATGCGATACGGTAATCGGTTTGGCATCAAGCCTTGCCAACACACCGCGTGCGCATGGTTTTGCATTGTCTGATTCGGAAATGGCCGGGTTATCAGAATGTCTGGATTCGCGACGTGGGCGCGATATGTGGCGTACATTGGCGCGTGAACATAAAAATATGCCCACGAATCATTATGCGAATGTGCCAAATATTTCATTGCCTGATGCACCACATTTTATATCTACGCGTGAAATGTCGGGAATGTGTTTAGAAAAAATAATGCGCCGTGGGTGTACCGCAATTTTGGGCAGTGCAGATTTGGGAAGTAACACAAATGTGCACGTTGATTCGACGGTTGATATAACCGCGGATGATTTTTCCGGAAACTATATAAATTATGGTGTGCGTGAACACGCGATGGCGGCGATTATGAATGGTTTGGCGTATGCCGGTATTCGCGCCGTTGGTTCAACTTTCTTGGTGTTCAGTGATTATATGCGCGGGGCAATGCGTTTGTCTGCTTTATCGGAATTGCCGGTTGTATACGTTTTAACACACGACAGTGTTGCCGTTGGTGCCGATGGTCCAACGCATCAACCAATTGAACAGATTGCGGGTCTGCGTCTGATTCCAAATATGAATGTGTTTCGTCCATGTAATATGACCGAGGTTTTATGGTCTTGGCGCACCGCATTATCAGAGGTAAATAAGCCGTCTTGTATAATTTTGTCGCGGCAAAAGATTTCAAGAATTGAATCTGTTGCGTACGGGTACATCGATGCCGGTGGGTATGTTATATATAAAACAAATACGCGGCGAATTCGTTTGACACTGATTGCGACAGGGACAGAAGTTCCATTGGCGATTGCTGTGGCGCGTCGGTTGGGATCGGGGGTTCAGGTTGCAAGTATTCCGTCTGTATCGCATTTCCGCAAGAATGATGCCGAATATAAACAGAATGTTTTACGTGGGCATGTAATCGCAATAGAGGCGGGCGCGACATCTTCGTGGTTTGAATTCGCCGATGATGTAATTGGAATTGATAGTTTCGGAATGTCTGGGTCCGGCGATATGGTGTACCGTGAATACGGGTTTGATGTTGATGAAATAGTGGCGGCAATAAAAGCCAAGATGAAAAATGTCAGATTTTGAATTCATAACTTCTTGGGGTGAAAAGATTCCCGTTGAAATAACCGTACGGCGTGGGTTGCGCAACATAACAATTCGGCCACATGCGGGTGAAAATCGCCATATTGGTATTTCACGACCGTGGTTGGCGTCTAATTCGGCGGCAATGAAATTTGTTGAGCAAAAACGGCGGTGGTTGGAAAGGTTCTTTCGGAACGCGCCACAAAAACAGCATTTGAAATCTGGCGATAAAGTCGAATTCTTGGACAAGATGGTGATGGTTGTATATGACGGGACTCTGCGTGCGAATAAATTTGTATTGAACAGTAACGGCACATACACACTTTTTGTTGGTGGGGATGAACGGATGCTCGAAAGTCGTGTTCGTAATTTTATCAAGGCCGAATTATTAAAAGAAATAAAAAATCTGATACGGCGTGTGCCACGTGATTTTTGGCCACGACGGATTTGTTTGCGTGATACTTCGTCGCGTTGGGGGTCGTGTTCCACAACCGGAACAATGTCCTTTTCGTGGCGCCTTGCGTTTGCGCCGTATGATGTTATGCGGTATGTGGTAATGCACGAACTGTCGCACGTGAAACATATGGATCATTCGCCGGCATTTTGGACCCAGGTCAAAGAACTTTATGGTTTTGGTGTTGAACGCGCAAAACGGTGGCTAACATTGAACGGTGCAAAATTGCACGAATACCTGTGATGAAAAATCTTCATTTATAAATATTCCGAAACCATACCTAGGTATTTCTTGGGCATATTGCGGTATAATGCAGATGTGTTGAAAGCACACAACTAAACAACCAAAGGAAAAAACAATGAAGAAAATATCAATGATTGCGGTAATTGGTGCATTTGCATCGGTGGCGGCATTTGCGGGTTCTGGAAACACGGCCAATAATGCCAATAACAATATGATAGAGGTTATGACCGTAGAGCAGGTACGTGGCCTGTCTGATAACAGCCCGGTTATCATTCGCGGATATTTGTTGCGTCAAAACGGTGAAAATTCCTATGTGTTCCAAGATTCAACGGGAACAATCAACCTGGAAATAGATGAAGAAGATTGGGGTGGTACAACCGTTTCGCCAAATGACTATGTAGAAGTATGGGGCGAAGTAGATAGAAACGGTGCATCAATGATAGAGGTAGATGTGTCTGGCGTGAAAAAATTGTAAAAAAACAAACCCGAATCGGAAAATCCGAATCGTTATTTCACCGAAAAACATCGTCATACCGCGGAAACGCGGTATCTTTTTTTATTGCGCCACGCGT
>CAMZFU010000057.1 GCA_947306185.1 uncultured Pseudomonadota bacterium
GTGAAACACGTGATTGTACGGGTAATATGCTGTTGCCACACACAACCGAAGGAAAATGTGTGACCGCCAATCGGACAGGATACAAAATTTGTATTTCCACAAAATGCGAAGATAATTACGAGGCCAGCCAAGGATTCTGCAAAAAGAAAACCCAAAGTGCACCGAGTGAAGAATCTTCACAATCTGGCAGTGCCGACACTATCGTTATGGAAGGATATTGTTTGAATGCCGAAGGCGATACAGGTGGCAATGATGTCGCAACGAATACTTATTGTTGGTGTTCTTCTCATATGGCAAATTCGCCAAGGTGCCATTTATCACATACATTTCTTAATGAGCAAACAGGTGTATGCACGAAATCCAATGATGTCGCAACACGCAAAGCCGCATGTGATAGTTTCTGTCAAGGCAAAGCCCAAGCTATGTTGCAAATATGCGAATGTGAAGAAGCCAAAGAACGCGGTGAACGACCTGCGGATATGGTATGCTATGATGACGAAACACCAGACATATTCACCCCAGAACCCGCATCTGATAATTGTGAAAAATCTGGCGGTGTATTGAATGCCAATGGCGAATGTGTATGCGAAGGTGAAAACCTGGAACAATCAGCTGACAAACAGACATGTGTTGCCATACAAACGAATGAACCTGGCGCGGACACACCGCCGGAAGAACCATGTGGTGGTGGGACATTGAATGCGGACGGGACATGTAATTGCGATGTTGATGGTGCAAATCTTACACAAAGTGGTGATACGTGTGATTGTATTGATGGATATCACCGCGATACAGATACAAATAAATGCATTGAAGGCGAAACCCCAACAGACGTTAATTCGCCGACAGCCACAGACCCAACCAGTGCAGATTCCCAAAGGGCCACAACCGCGACACCGGCCAAGGATCCATTAAAAGAAGCAGAAGACGCGTACAAGAAAGCCAAAGATAATGAACAATCATTGGCCAATCGCACACTAACCGCGGCGTCCACGGCGGCAACGGGCCTGGGTATGATGACCGCCGCATCGGCATATTCTGAAAAGAAAGCAGATGAAGACGCAGAACAAGATATGAAGGCCTACCTTGCCACATTTAAATGCGAATATGGTCGTGGACAATCTGTTCCGTCAAGTGCCGAAGAAATTACATTGCCGGGTGGCAACGAATTGGTTGAATATTACCAAGAATATAAATCATTGGCGGACAACCTTAAAAACACCAAGAAAGCATTGGGGCTGCGTGCCGGCATAGAAAATGAAGTTGTTTATGACAAGGCTGAAAGTAATTTATACAAATATTCATCGGTTGGTAAAAATGGTGGCGCATACACGTCATTGTCGCGTGCGTTAACAGATTCTGAAAGTGAAGATGCGGCCGCGTGGAATACACAAAAAGAAGAATCAGCCAAGAAACTTAAGACGGGGGCTATCGCAGCGGGTGGCGGTATTGTTGGTGGCATAGGTGGTAACGCATTAATGAATACCGATATGATAAAAAATATTACCAGCAAGTTTAAGGGATCAGGCACAGATGCGGATACTGATTCAGATTCGGAATAGAAAATATAGTTGATAAAAAAATCCCCAAAGCGGGGATTTTTTAGATGGTTATAATGACCAAATTGTTTATCCAACCAATTTATGCCACAAACTTGTCTTCTTGCCTTTTTGTTGGCGTTTGCGCGTACGATGTGGCGCGTTCATGGTTGTCTTTTTTGCCTCGGTATGTTGGGCATTTTTCTTTTTGGCATCTGTGGACGGTGCGTTTGCCATCAACAAATCATCCGTTTTTGCCTGTTCGGGTGCAACACGTTGAATTGAATATTGGTCAATATTCATCAAACTATCGTCACCCACGATGACAATTTCCGTACCAAATTCTGTTTCCATCGCATTCAATTCGGCACGTTTATGATTCAAGATATAAATCGCGATATCCGTTGGAACCGTCATAATTATCTTTTGCGCCGCCTTGGCCAGCAATTTTTCTTGCAAGTGACGGAACAAGATAATAGATGCCGTTTGAATACTTGGAACGACCCCTGCCCCCATACAATGCGGACATGCCACATACGAAGATTCGATGAAACTGCTACGCAGACGTTGACGCGATAACATCAAAACCCCAAATGCGTTTATCTTGGCAACCTGGGTCCGGGCGCGATCGTGTTTCATAACTTCACGCATTTTCATTTCTAATTTGCGATTGTTGCGTTCTTCTTCCATATCGATAAAGTCAATTGCAACAATACCCGCCAAATCACGCAACCGTAATTGCAATGCGATTTCTTCGGCGGCCTCTAAATTAGTATTTAATGCCGTTTGTTCAATGTCTTTTTCTTTAATTGCACGGGAAGAATTGACATCAATTGTAACCATTGCTTCGGTTTGGTTTATAACCAATGACCCACCCGACGGCAATTGAACGTATGGCCCATGCAGCCCTTCCAATTGTTTTTCAACACCGGCCTTGACCATTAATGGAACGGCGGCATCTTTATACAGGACCAATTGTTTGCGTGGGGCGCGGCCATACATTTGTTGGAAATATGTTTTGGCGGCTTCAAATGCCTCTTCGCCTTGAATGGTCAATATATCGTCTTTATCAGACAAGAAATCACGCACGACACGACGCAACAAAGAATCTTCGGTATGAATGATAACTGGCGCAACCGATTCTAATGTCGTTTTACGGATATCGTTCCATAAATTAACCAGGTAATCATAATCCGCCGCAACATCCGCCGCCGTGGCACCAAATGCCGCCGTACGTAACACAACCGTCATTCCCTTTGGGATTTTAAGTGTATGTAATATTTCACGCAGACGTGCACGTTCGGCCTTGTCTGAAATCTTTTTGGAAATACCATAACTGTTACGTTTGCGGGAATTAGGCATCAGAACGGCAAAACGCCCCGCCAACGACAAGTATGTCGTCATGGACGCGCCCTTTTGTCCACGTTCTTCTTTGACACCTTGGACCAACAAAATTTGCTTTGGTTTTATAACGTCTTGTATTTTAAATTCACGCGCGCGCTTTGTAAATTCCTTGTTATCTTCACCGGCGCTGTGGTCATCGTAATCGGCGACTTCATCGGCCTCGTCATCGGGGTCGTCATCATCGTCAATGATATTTGCATGCGCAAGTTCAATAAGTTTCTTTTTTTGTTCCGGTGTGATTTGATAATAGTCCGGATGGATTTCAGAAAACGGTAAAAATCCATTTTTACCCGTTCCGTAATCCACAAACGCGGCCTGAAGCGACGGTTCCACCCTTATAACCTTGGCCAAATAAATGTTCCCTTTTATCTGGGGTTTAGTGGTGGTTTCAACGTCAAAATCAGAAACGCGATTATTGGAGGCATCTACGACAACAACGCGTGTTTCCTCCGGGTGGACTGCGTCCACATATATCTTTTTTGACATTAAATAATCCTTTTATGTTAAGCGCATATCTGTGGGCAGTAATCCGTCCCCGTGGGGCGTCCAAGCCCATGCCAAGGGATAGTGCAACGATGGCGAAAAGCACCCAGCGGATTAGAGAAAGAAGTGATAATAAAAACACTTTACATATACCCCATAGTTATACTTGTGCGTATTCTAACATGAGCAAACATAATTCGCAAGGCATTTTATTGGTTTGTGTCTTTATTCTTAGAATCATGCGAAAAATGTGGCAGTTTCTGTTTGGCTTCTTCTATCCAACGGCGCATGCGGGCACGCAACCACCGTTCATAAATAAAGAACAAACCGCCAACCCCAATCAACGGCAACACATAATAAATTATACGGTATGCCAATAATGCACCAAAAATGCTTGCCTTGTCCGCCCCTTCGGGTAATGCCAACAAGAACACGCTTTCAAATACCCCTATTCCGCCGGGAACCTGACTAAATACACCCGTGGTTTGCGCAACAACAAACAATCCAATAAATGTTCCAAACGGCATTTTAACAAACGGTATCATACAGAAATAAAGTACCAATCCGGCCAAAACACTGTCCGTCATTCCCAATAAAGTTTGCAAAAATGCCATCTTGGTTGATGGAATATCAAACTTTAATTGCCCTATTTTAATACTTTTGTTACGAAAGAATATCGTTATTGCAAAATATGCCAATAACGCCGCCAAACAGAATATAAATAATGTATTTAACCCGACCGATGCCCCAACAGATGTCGAAATAATATCAGATGGAATAAGAAAATATCCAACAACCGCGATTGCCGTAGCCCCAAGAAAATATGTGAAACCATTGATAGTCACAATTTTAACAATATCACCGCCACGAATGCG
>CAMZFU010000058.1 GCA_947306185.1 uncultured Pseudomonadota bacterium
CAACCAGTGGCCTGGTCGTTTTTGTTGTAATTGCACCGCGCAACATTCCGGTCATCAGACCATGGTCGCGCGTGAATATGTGTGCGATAGCATTTTTTTCATCAAACGGTCGCAACGCGACCAAGATTCCCGATGATTCAAGTTTCATAGATAATATTATATAAACTTTGCATATGTCGTGGCAAGTGGTTAATTTTATGCAAACCGAATCGTTATACCACGGTTAAACATGATAACTTTTTATAAAAATGCCTGATTTATAGACTTTTTTACCTTTGTGTTGCCACCCCTATTTTGATATAATACTTATGAGCAAACAAATAACAGTAAGGGGGAATATTCCATGCAAACAAAAACATTATTAACATCAGTAATTGCGGCGATTGTCACGGTATCTGCATTTGCGGCGGATCCAACACCGGCACAACGTAAAACGGTAACATCATTGAATTATGTGACGACACAACTTAACACGAAACAGGATAAAATACCGGCGGCTGGCACGAACAGTGCAACACTGGGAACACGTGTTGTAATGTATACGAATGATGGTAATGGTGCGATTGGTGAACGCCAATTATATACCAATGGAACATCATATACGGCGGGCGCCGATGCAAATAAATTGGTGACGGCGTCGGCATTGAATGGGGCGGTAAATAACATTCCAACGATGCAAACATCAAAATTGACGTGTCAGAACAGCCCCGATTGCACATTATGGACGATTACTGACCAAGAAGTATATGGTGATGATGATTAATACAGCACCGTCATCCCGACGAAAGTCGGGATCTCGTCGGGGATAAAAAGGAATTGTCATTGCGAGAGGGGGGGCAACGGCCCCGTGGCAATCCAGTGAATAAAAAGTTGTGGGTAGCGGCACCGTACACAAATTGAATGGATTCCCACGCTTCGCTCGGAATGACGAAGAGAGAAAAAGGAAAAACACATGAAACGAATATTGATTGGAACATTGGCGGTAATGATGGCGATGCCGGTAATGGCGGATGATACACCGGCAACGGGTGATAAAACGACAACATCCCAACCGTATGTAAAAACACAGGTTGATTTGAAACAGGGAAAAATTCCTGCGGCGGGCACGAACAGCGCACTTGGTGAAAGTGTTGTAATGTATACGGCAAATGGCGGTGGTGAAATCGGTGAACGCGGAATATATACGGGCGCAACCGATTATGATGAATCCGAAGATGCGGATAAACTTATCACCGCATCTGCATTGAATACGGCATTTACAACATTACCAACAACAGATACGACGACATTGGAATGTGCAAACCCGGGTACATGCACATTATGGACAATCATCGACCAAACGGCATACGGGGTAAGTGGTAACGGCACAACAACGATAGACCTTAGTCAGTTAGTAAATACAAGCGGTACCGGTGTATGTGCGAAAAGATTAGACGGTACTGAGTATTATACATACGGTGTCGAATGCAGTACGCCATTAAGCAACTTTGGTGATTGGGGCGTGGTATTCCCATATAACGACGGCACGGTACAGGTAAGCGGCATAAGCGCATGCAGTTCGGTAAACGAAGGGTTGTCCGTGGGCGGAATACCAACAAATCAAACGGGGGTCCAAAATGATTACGAATTCAATATGTCAAGAGCACCGACCAATAGCCCTTATGGTGGCCAATGCTATTGCAAGTTAACAAATCCATCAACTTCGGCGGCGCGTTGGGTGTTCCGTAGTTCGTACTACCCCGATTCGGGCTGTGCGAGCGGCTGTGCGATTGAATGCGCGATCCGCGTCTATGGCTACTCCGATTTCCGGGGCGCTGTGTTCGGGGCGAATTAGTGCGTTAGTGTTAGTGGCTAGTGATAGTGGTTAGTTATCGTCACCCCGTGGAAACACGGGGTCTCTTCGTATTCGTCGACAGCGAAAAGATACCGGCTTTCGCCGGTATGACGGCAAAAAAGGAAATGTCATTGCGAGCGAAGCGTGGCAATCCAGTAAATAGACGTGTCGGTGCAAATGCACCGACCGTTTTTTATAACTGGATCACCACGGTCACTGATGTTCCCTCGTGATGACAATACTCTGGAATTGCGTCATCCCGGCGAAAGTCGGGATCTCTTTATACTCGTCGATAACGAAAAGACCCCGCTTTTCAGCGGGGTGACGAATGCTAATCACTTACAACTTGCCCTACATCATTCCTGGCATGCCGCCGGGCATTTGCGGCGTGGATGATTTTTCTTCGGGGATTTCCGACATTACCGCACCAGTTGTCAACAGGATGCCCGCGGTGGATGCCGCCGCCATAATTGCGGTTTTAACCACTTTGGCCGGGTCAATAATTCCCGCCTTCATCATATCAACATATTCATCGGTTTGTGCGTTGTATCCGAAATTGTAATCTTTGGATTCAGACACTTTTCCAACAACGATTTCACCCGACACACCCGCGTTTTCGGCAATTTGTGCACATGGTGCAACAATTGCACGACGGACAATGTCGATGCCAACGTTTTGATCGGTGTTTTCGCCCTTAACCTTATCCAATGCGGATGTTGCGCGAACCAATGCGACACCACCACCCGCGACGATACCGTCTGCAACCGCGGCGCGTGTTGCCGCCAATGCGTCATCTACGCGGTCTTTCTTTTCTTTGACCTCTACTTCGGTCATGCCGCCAACCTTAATCACGGCAACACCGCCGACCAATTTTGCCAAACGTTCCGCCAATTTTTCGCGATCATAATCGCTGGTGCTGGTCTTTATCAATTTACGGATTTCATCGGCACGATTTGCAATTGCGCCCTTATCCCCCGCGCCACCAACGATTAACGTAGACGATTTATCAACAACCACGCGTTTGGCCGAACCTAAAACCGCTGGGGTGATATTATCAAATGTCATACCCATATCGTCGGATATAACCGTTGCACCGGTTACAATCGCGATATCTTGCAACATTGCCTTGCGACGATCGCCGAAACCGGGGGCCTTGACCGCGCATACTTTCAGACCGCCACGCAGACGGTTCAATACCAATGTCGCCAATGCTTCGGATTCAACATCTTCGGCGATAATAAGCAATTGACGGCCCTGTTGTGCGATTGGTTCCAAAATTGGTAATAATGCCTGAAGCCCCGTGATTTTCTTTTCAGAAACCAAGATTTGTGCGTTGTCTAATTCTGCCAACATTTTTTCGCTGTTGCTGACGAAATATGGTGACATAAATCCTTGGTCAAATTGCATGCCTTCAACCACGTCAATTTCGGTGTCCAAACCTTTGGCTTCTTCGACGGTGATAACACCTTCTTTGCCAACCTTTTCCATGGCATCGGCAATCTTTTTACCAATATCAGAATCGCCGTTCGCCGAAATGGTCGCAACCTGGGCAATTTCAGAACTGTTTTTAACCGGGCGGGCGTGTGATTCAATGTCCGCAACCACTGCGTTCGTTGCCAAATCAATTCCGCGTTTAATATCCATTGGGTTCATACCCGCCGCAATAACGCGGCGACCTTCGCGGACAATTTTTTGCGCCAAAACCGTTGCGGTTGTTGTACCGTCACCGGCATCGTCGCCGGCCTTTTTCGCAACTTCTTGAATCATACGGGCACCGATGTTTTCCGCCGGGTCTTTTAATGACACCGCCTTGGCCACGGTAACACCGTCCTTGGTCGCAACCGGTGCGCCATAAGATTTATCAATCACAACCGTGCGGCCCTTTGGTCCCATTGTGATTTTTACGGCGTTGGCCAATTTATCAACACCGGCCGCCAATTTATCCGTATCAAATACAATATCTTTTGCCATAATCTATACCCCCTTATTCAATAATACCCAAAATATCAGATTCTTTGATAAGAACATATTCGTTTCCGTCAATTTTGACTTCGTTTGCCGAAGATGCCCATTTTGCAAACAAAACTGTATCGTTTGGTTTAACCGTCATCGGAATGCGTGTTCCATTTTCATATACCCCATCGCCAACCGCGATTATGCGGCCACGGGATGGTTTTTCTTTGGCAGTGTCGGGAATAATGATTCCGCCGGCAGTTTTGTTTTCTTCTTCTATTCTTTGGATTAAAACATAGTTATTTAGTGGTTTGAACATAATAACTCCTTTTTATAAATATATACTATGCCGTTG
>CAMZFU010000059.1 GCA_947306185.1 uncultured Pseudomonadota bacterium
GAATACTCTAACCACCCCGTCCTTCGGCCACCCCTCCAACGGAGGGGAACTTTGCACTCGTCGTGTCTGAAGAGATCCCGACTTTCGTCGGGATGACGGAAAAATCGTGGGGCTGACGGATACTTACACTAACAAATGCCCTGTCCTTTAACACCAGCCGCGTAATTTCATGGCCGTGGCGACACGTTTGATTGAATACATATATGCCGCTTCGCGCATTGAAACATTATATTCGCACTTGATTTTGTATATCGCATCAAATGCGGTTGTCATCGCGATACGTTCTTTGTCTTGGACTTCGGATTCGGTCCAATAATACCCGTAACGGTTTTGCACCCATTCAAAATATGAAACCGTCACACCGCCCGCGTTTGCCAAGATGTCCGGCACGACCATAACACCGTTTTTATTCAATATTTCTTCGCCGTCCAATGTTGTGGGGCCATTGGCGCCTTCGACCACCAATTTTGTTTTAATCAATGGCGCAGTTTCCGTGTTGATTGTGTTTTCCATTGCGCAAGGTGACAACACATCTACATCCAAACCCCAAAAATCATCAGCATTGATTACGGTTGCACCTGGAAAGTCTTTGATGCTGCCGTTGTTCTTGTTTTTGTATTCCATTAATGCGTCGATATCCAAACCATCTGCATTAAACAGAATTGTATTCCATTCGGCGATTGCAACAATCCGGGCACCCATATCGTATGAACATTTGGCGGTGAAACTGCCCACGTTGCCGAAGCCTTGGATTGCGATTTTTGCGCCACTGATATCTTTGCCCATCGTCTTTAACGCGGACACAATCGTAATTGAAATACCCAGTCCGGTTGCTTTGGTTCGGCCCAGTGATCCGTTCAGTTCAACCGGTTTACCGGTAAACGTACCAAAAGAATTATCACCCGACAGTTTGAGATATTCATCTATCATCCAAGACATAAGTTGTCCATGGGTATTAACGTCCGGCGCCGGACCATCGGATTTTTCACCCAAGATAGGGTAAATCGCATCAACATATCCACGCGACAATCGTTCCAATTCACCCGCGGATAATTCTTTGGGGTCAACGATAATGCCGCCCTTGCCCCCACCATAAGGCAAACCAGTCACCGCACATTTAAATGTCATCCATATTGAAAGCGCAGATACTTCATCGCGTGATACCATTGGATGGAAACGAATACCACCCTTGCTGGGGCCCAATGCCGTGTTATGCTGGGCACGAAAACCGGTAAATGTTTTGATTGTGCCATCATCCATTTTAACCGGAATTTGAACTTCGACAATCCGCGCAGGATTCTTTAATATTTCATAAACATTTTTATCCATACCTAATTTATCGCAGGCCGCTTTGACACGTGCCTGGGCGGCGATTAAAGGATTTGTATTTTCATTAGACATATAATTTTCTCCTATTAATATACGATAAATGTATACGCCTAAACAGACGAAAAATCAAACATAAAAAATATTCTTTTCCACTGGACAACCGACGACATAAAGTATAGAATACAAACACTTTATCTGCGGGCGTGGTATAATGGCAGCACGAAAGCTTCCCAAGCTTTAGACGAGGGTTCGATTCCCTTCGCCCGCACCAAAAATTCAACCGGCATTTTGCCGGCTTGTTTTTTATCTTGAAAAAAGGGACTCTATATTTATACCGGCGCCACCCAATAAACGTATATGATGGCGTTTTTTTGTTTTACCGGGTTTATCTATATGCGATTTGGTAACCGGTTTTGGTGTTTTATGAGGTTTATCCTGGTATAACGGTTTCATTTCTTTTAGTAATTCTGGATCAACATGTGAAAAATACACAGGATCAACAAAGGAACCCTTGGCCACATTACAAGTCGTATGCATTGGTGTCAGATTTTTAATACTATCCGGCCCACCAATAGACCTTGCAAATATATGATCCCAAGAAAATAGCTTGAAATCTGTTATTTTACGTCCACACGATGAACATATCGGAGGACACCCATGTGCCGCCAAGATGCGATACAGATTTTTGATATCACCCGGGGTTAATCGATTTTTCAACACCACAATACTTGCTAAAATTCCGGTCATACCACGCGTACACAATGAAGTTTTTTGTGTGTTTTTTCGAATCACAGAGATGCGATATATTATTTTGATATCCTTGAGGGTTAGATCATCTTCTAATGCTTCGACACTTGTCAAGACGTCTTGTATTTCTTCATCTGTCATTATCTATCCCCCCATACTTATGACCAGTTTATTATCTTGCATGTGCCCCAAGGTTATCAACTTCTATTTGTATTTCTTCAAGTTTTTTCAGAATGGCCCGATATAATTTTTTTGTTGGATCTTGGCTGGCCAAAACCTTTTGTTGTTTTCTTATTTTTTCCAAAATATCTTTGCGATAAAGCGGCTTTACACGATATTCAAGAACGGTAAACCGCTGAACCAACGTTTGCCAATTTTCTTTTAATTCGCTATCTGGTCGCCCAGAAATATTTAGAATAAGTCGATACCTTGGTTCGTTCATAACACGGCCCCTTATTTTTTTGTTGGACTCTGAAGTAACTGTTGCGGATAGATTAAATCTGGATTTTCAATACTGTTGCGTTCTGCAATCATACTGTACAATGTGCCACGACGCAGAAAGTTTTTCGCAATTATCCACAAACAATCGCCACGGCGAACGGTATAGAAAGTATCACTGTCGCCAGTTGTTTCGGGCATAACAAAATTGTGATTTACGGTCGCAACGGTTTGCCCAGAATCATCATGCAAACGAACCGTTAAATTATGTTCTTCGCCGGCCTTTAATTCACCGACATCTGCACCTACACCAAAATGCTTATGATCAGACACACGTGTTTCACCGATGCATTTGTCATCCAATGATAATGATACCTTGAAACGCGGTAACGCGTCACCTGTGACAATGATACGTCCGGTGTCCAAATAATCTATTTTAGATACGATTAAATCACCGTCTTTTAATACAGATGGCGATTGCATAACCTTGCTGCCGTTCGGGGTCATAAGTAGTGATACAGAATTACGATAATCCGCATCTGAAATATATACAAATAATTTGTCAGTTGATTTTGTTTTCGGCTTTATGCCCATCAGAGATATTGTGTAATTACCCGGTGTAAGTTTCGGAGAATATACAAATTCACCATTTTCGTTTGTGCTTTCGGTTGCAACAATTTTATTATTCATTAAAATCGACACACTTTTGTTTGCCTGCCAACGTCCAGCTATCACCACAAGCCCATCTGATTGAATACGCGCAATATCAAATGTTGGTATGTCGGCTGGGACAGAGATTTTTTTAACCGTGCCTTTGGACACGGTTTCAATTGGAACAGGTTTTGCATTGGCATTCAAAACAATAACTTTTTGTGGCGCACATGATCGCATAAACAAAACCAAAATCGTAACAATTAACACAACAAACGCGCACACAATTGGGAACCAATATTCACGCACCACTGAACGATTATTGTTTTCTTGCACACGCGTTGGTTTCAGTGTATCATTGGTATTATCCATTGTTTCAACAGAACGATTACGTAAACGCAAGAAACGACGCGTAAAACTGCGACGACGGGCAAGCCAATTGTCTTGTTGCGCAATGGCATCATCTATCATATTATCAGTAGAGCGTTTTGTTTTTCCCATAACAGCGGTATTTGTGTTTGCCATATTTTATATCTCCCTATATAGAGTATTATTTTTTACATTAGACAAAATAGCATAAAAAAGTTTTCTTTGTCAACTTATTTATGATATAATTTGGCTGTAATTGGGGGAAAATATGAAGAAAATTGGAATTATGACAACTGGTGGTGATTGCAGCGGTCTTAACAGTGTGATAAATCGTATCGTACTGGGCGCAACCAAGCGCGGATGGCGCGTTTACGGAATTGTTGATGGAACAGATGGATTGTGCACTTGCCCACCAAATGTGATAGAGATGACAAATGCGACATTGCCGATTGAGGTTGCTCGTATTGCAGGCAGTTTTCTGCACAACGGTAATGCGTGTATGATGAATTTCGAGAATGCGGCCGAAACAGGACGTATCGCCCAATT
>CAMZFU010000060.1 GCA_947306185.1 uncultured Pseudomonadota bacterium
CGCGACGAGGCGCACAGGTTTGTTATCACATTTCACCGCACAACACGTGCAAAATCTATGACAGGTTCGTGCCTTGATGAAATCGAAGGTATCGGCGCAGTTCGCAAAAAACTGCTGTTGAACCATTTTGGTTCGGTACGCGCGATTATGGATGCAGATATAAATGCATTGATTCACGTTCCAGGCCTTGGTAAATCAGCCGCACAAAAAATATATAACCATTTTCACTAGTAATATGCTATAATGCCCACATACAAACAATAAAAGGAGAAAACTTATGAAATTCTTTGTAAACTTTCTTTCATCATTTCGCATTTTTGCAGCATTTGCAATTATCGGTACATTGATGACTGGCCTTTATAAAACAACCATAATTTTGTTTTTATTGGCGGCAATAAGCGATTTCTTTGATGGATACCTTGCACGCAAATATAATGCATGTACAAATTTAGGTTCGGTTTTGGACAGTATTGCCGATAAATTCTTGGTTGTTAATTCATTCATATTACTATGCATTATGATGCCGGTGTGGTTTATCGTAATTCCAGTAATTCTTATGATTGGACGCGAATTGTATATAAGTGGCCTACGTGAATTTTTAGGTACCAATAAAATGACAGTCAATCATCCGAAATCACGTTTTGCCCCAGGTAAAATTAAAGCATTTATGCAAATGGTTAGTATATTGGCATTTTTATGTCTGTTTGCAATTGGCGCATCGGTTAATGATGCATCCAGTGGCAAAGCACTTATTTATGCGATATATGCCCTGCCAAATATTGGTATATTTTCATTGTGGTTTGCATTGGCGACAAGTATATGGTCGGCGGCGCAATACACAATGGATTTCGCCCAACAATTAAAGAAAATAAAATAATAAATTAAAAAGCCCGACAAAATGTCGGGCTTTTTTTTTCACACATGCTTTTACTAAAACCACCCTTTCTTGGCGTTTTTTGTTTCAGCAAATTCGCCAAGAATCTTTTTCTGTTTTTCGGTCAATTTCGTTGGGATAGTAATTCCAATATCTATATACAAATCGCCAAACGATGAACCGCGCCCTGTTGGCATACCATGTCCACGTACGCGTAATTTTTCGCCAACCTGGGTTCCATTTGGCACCTTGACCGACAATTTTTTATCATCAATGGTTTCAATTTCTATTTCACCACCCAACGCCAATGTTGTGAACGGTAAATCAACATGCATCATTAAATTTGCACCATCACGTGTAAATTTCTCGTCTGGACGAACACGAACATCTAAATAGAAATCACCCGCCGGGCCACCATTTGAACCGGCCTCGCCTTGGCCGCCCAGGCGCAAACGCGCACCGTCTTCGATACCCGCCGGGATTTTTACATCAATTGTTCTATTTTTATGTATAACACCACTGCCATCGCAATCAGAACATTTTTTATCTATCTTGTGCCCTAACCCATTGCATTCGGGACATGGTGTTTGCATTGCGAAAAATCCACGTTGAACATTGACATATCCCGTTCCATGACAGCGCGCGCAGGTTGGGGCCGGTTTACCATCCGCCGTTCCATACCCATTACATTTTTCACATTTGACATTACTTGAAAATTTGACCGTATGTGTTTTTCCAAAATATGCATCACGCAGTGATATTACAACCTCGTCCAATAAATCACGACCCCGTTGTTGGCCGGCCGCCCCACGTGCACCGCCACCATCAAATCCACCAAAACCAAACCCGCGCATAGCTTCGCGTAATATATCTTCCATTCCGGCACCACCGCCCATATCAAAATGAAAAGCGCCGCCCCCGAACGGATTTTCCCCCATCCCCGCCGATGCCCCATTGCCACCGGCGAACGCAGCATCGCCATAACGATCGTACGCTGCGCGTTTTTGTGGATCTTTCAATATATCAAACGCGTTGTTGACTTCTTTGAATTTTTCTTCGGCTGTTTTATCCCCGGGGTTTTTATCAGGGTGATATTTCATAACCAATTTATGATACGCCTTTTTAATATCAGTATCCGACGCATCACGCGCAACCCCAAGTACTTCATAAGGATTTTTATTCATTTTTACGGTCCGTATTTATTTCTTGCATAAATATATAATGCGATTTTTGATAAAATCAAGCCCACAGAAATCTTATTATTTTTGGGCAAATTTTACGTTTGGGCTTGCACCAAACAAAATAATGTTCTAATAATATGTTGCTATGGTTGAACAGAAAACACATTCTTATGATGCATCAGATATCCAGGTCCTAGAAGGCCTGGAACCGGTCCGTTTGCGTCCGGGCATGTATATCGGTGGTACCGATGAAAAGGCCTGGCACCATTTGCCGGTCGAAATTATGGATAATTCTATTGACGAAGCAGTTGCCGGTTTTGCCAAAAAAATAACTGTTCGCCTAATAGATTCAAAAACCATTGAAATTACCGACGATGGTCGTGGTATTCCGGTTGACGAACATCCAAAGTATCCCGGAAAATCCGCATTAGAGGTTATTCTTACAACCCTGCATTCTGGTGGTAAATTCAATAATAATGTGTACAAGACCAGTGGCGGTTTGCACGGTGTTGGCAGTGCGGTTGTTAATGCCCTGTCGTCCAATATGGATGTCACCATTACTCGCGATGGATACGAATGGCACCAAACTTTTTCCCGCGGGAAACCAACATCAAAAATGACACGTGGCAATCCGTCCAAGGCACACGGGACAAGTATCCGTTTTACATTGGACGATGATATATTCGGTACAGCCGCGGTATTCAAACCTATTAAGATTTTCCGTATGGCCCGCGCCAAGGCGTTTTTGTCACGCGGTGTCAAAATCGATTGGCATTGTAATCCGGAACTGCTTACCGCGGACATGGAAATTCCAACTGATACGACATTCTATTATCCGAACGGGGTCGCAGACTTCTTGGATGAAAAGACCAAGGATAAACCACGTATATTGTCCCGCCTGTTTTCAGGATCGGTTGATTTTCCGGACGACAGTGGCCGCGTAGAATGGGCATTAACATTTTTAACCGATGAGAACGGTGCCGCATCTGACGATGGTTTCTTTGCATCATATTGTAACACTATCGCAACAATTGACGGTGGCACACACGAAAGCGGATTTAAATCTGCAATTACCCGTGGAATTAAGGCATATGGTGAAAAGGTAAATAACAAATCTGCGGCAAACATAATTGGTGACGACGTATTTGATTCTGTTGCGGCAATCGTATCGGTATTCTATAAAACGCCACAGTTCTTGGGCCAAACCAAGGAAAAATTGTCTAACCCAGAAATTGCGAAATATACCGAAAACGCGTTGCGTGACCCGTGGGAAATGTTTTTGGCGTCTGATCCGAAAACGGCAAATGCGTTGTTGGAATTTGTTATCAATTTGGCCAATGCACGTATCCGCGTAAAACAGGTCAAAGAGGTTGCACGTAAAACCCCGACAAAACGTATTCGTATGCCGGCAAAATTGGCGGATTGTTCCAAACATGGTGTCGCCGGGACGGAACTGTTCATTGTTGAAGGTGAATCTGCGGGCGGAACCGCGAAACAGGCGCGCGACCGTGCGACCCAGGCGATTATGCCATTGCGTGGCAAGGTATTAAATGTTGTTTCTAACTCTGATGAACGATTCGGAAACAACCGCGAATTAAATGATTTGATTGATATTATCGGCGCAGGAACAGCAAAAGATTGGGACGACAGCAAATTACGTTACGAAAAAATAATCATTATGACAGATGCCGATGTTGACGGCAGTCATATCGCATCATTACTTATGACTTTTTTCTATCAATTTATGCCTCAACTTATTTATGGTGGACACCTATACCTGTCTTGTCCACCGTTGTATAAATTAACCTATGGTACCGAATCGGTTTATGTGGACAGTGACGAAGAACTTGATTCTTTGACCAATGGCAAATACAAAAATAAAAAGGTCGAAATATCCCGATTCAAAGGGCTTGGCGAAATGATGCCCAACCAATTGAAAGAAACAACTATGTCA
>CAMZFU010000061.1 GCA_947306185.1 uncultured Pseudomonadota bacterium
GGTATTAAGTTTTACAAGAGCATTTTTTAAATGTTGCACATCTGTCACACCTTCGCAAATAATTGTATTTTTTGTGATAGATTTTAATTTATCATATGCTTCTTTATACTTTTTATTTTCGGTTAACATCAAATTATAACACTCTTCGTAAATGGCCGTGTTTTCGATCGGTGTTTCCGTACCATCCATATCTAAATCTATTACTTTAGTCCGCACACTTGTATCAGTATTTTTTGCCAATCCCAGTCCAAAAAATGGTGCATGTGAGCTAACAATAAACTGAACATTTGGAAACATTGATAACAAAATAGGCAGCACTTCTTTTTGCATGGTTATATGCAAATTTTTATCTATTTCATCTACCAATACTATGCCTTGTGCAATAGGTTGCCCATCACCACGTTTAACGAGCTCAGCAAAAATATCCAATAATGCTAACTCACCAGAAGACATATTGTACAAATTGGGATACATAAGTCCTTTTGTATAATCAGCTACAGCGATTCGTGTAGCGCTACCAAATCTATCGCCAATAATTATTGATGTTTGATCTGTAAAACCTTTGCTTTTTAATATATGAAATAATACTTTGCTTAATTCATCCAAAGCAGGAACAGGGAGCCCCATTTTACTATCCAAAACGCAGTCCAAAATCCAATTTGTAAGATTGTGAATATTTGATACAACTTCTATTTTATGCGGTAAGTATCCAACAAATGTCATTTCTTTAGAAAATTCTTGGGTTTGTTTTGCGTATACATCGTTTAACCAAGCGGGTAATTCGTTCCTGTAAGATGGAAAATATGCTAAAATATTTTTATTGAAAATATCAACACTTGTCTCCCTTTTTAAACCGTTATCAGGCTCATACATAACACCTTTATAAAAAGTTTGTTGTTCAAATCTTTGTTTTATATCAAACCATTTAATAAGCGCATCACCCGGCACGTTATTTATATAATCTTGTTCCGCATTATTCGGTAAATCTTGTTTAGCTTTTAAACAATACACATAATCTAAATTTCTTCCCTTATATTTTAACCGAATAAAGACAAATGCAATTTTATTTTGGTCGGATACATACAAAGGCGAACTTACTCTGTATAATTTATGTTCTATTCCTTCAAATTCGTTTGTAAAACCGGCACGTGCCATTTCATAAAACGCATCTGTAATATAACTCATTAGCGTCGTCTTGCCTTTACCATTTATTGCAGACAATACTGTGATATCGTTTTGATTGAAAGTTAATACCAAACTGTCTTTAAATGGCGCAAAATTATAAACTATTACTTTGTCTAAATAAATATCAGACATATACGACTCCATTATGTTTTCTCGCATTTTAATATAAAAAAGCACATTTTCCAGTTTTTAATTGTCTAAATTGTGTTTTTTAACGGCAATAATTTATTCCACATATTTTTTCCATAATGCTGCCATTTGGGTCAGTTTATATTGGATTCTGCGAAGCAACCATGCCTGCCGACAGGTTAAACGATCGTTGTTTGTTCTACGAATTGCAGCTTCAAGTTCGCGTAATGAACGGCTGGCGGCAAAATAGACCATTATAAAATCCATACGATGATTTGGCTTAATATCATCAAAATGTTTATATTTCATGGCGACTCCTTTTAGGTTATCGCATTTGTCATTACTTAACGACAAAAGTCCAGTCATTTTATTATCTTTATTAACTTGACTTTGGGAACTTTCAGAGCAGTAATTGACACACAAAAGGATAAATTATGGCAAAATATCCACAAATCACGATACCAATCAGCAAATATAAACACGATATCGTCTTTTTAATAGTGTTATGCTTCAACGGTTTATGTAAATTACGCAAACAAGTAGAAATGGAAACACTACTAAAAGAAATATCCCATAAATCTGATGCAGAAATACGGGATATTATTTCAAAGTGGTTTACAATTGAATAATATTATTTAAGAACTTGTTTAATCACACTCAAAACATATTGCAAATATTTATCATCTGTAAGTTTTATACGATAGTCACCATTCCCCCAATGGCCAATATTGGAACAATTTTCAAAAAGCGATTTTGAATCATCAAGTTGACCATATTTTGCATTAACATACAACAATAGGTAGTTTTTATGAATTTCTATATCTACTTTGTTTTTACCCTGTTGTTTAAACACAACGTAAAGCTTATTTGGTTTTATTTCTAAACTATCATCAAGAGCCAAAATAGAACGTCTGTAATTAGCATACAATTCTTTAATACTATCATTCGCTGCTTGTAATAATGTTTCTTCTGTTATCGGCTTTACAACAGATGAAACCGCTGCAATCACAGATGCAGATTTTGTATTTGGTGTTTTTGGAATTGGCATAGAAATAGTATCTTTTTTAGGCAACGGTCCTATTAATAAATGCCCATCTTCAAATTGCTTCGCTTCCCATAACTCAATGGCCAAATTATCAAACAGGGACGATGTTTGTTGAAAATCGTTAAACGACGATGCAACAAAAACGATTCTGGACTGTGTCCAATCTACGTTATTGACAGTCAGTTGTTTCCCAAATTTATTGTTATAATCAAGCACAAACTGAGATTTATTCTGTAACATTAAATACAGATACGTCATGCCCTGATCTACAACACTGGTACTTTTATCTCTCTTGTATTCGATAATAACGAAAGATTTGTTTTGTTCATCAAAAGCCACAGTATCAAATCTTTTATCTTTAACGACATATTCTGTATCTACGAACTGCAATCCCATAATCTCATCAAGATTATCTTCAAATATCTGTTGTACGTTTTTTTCTAATTTGAAAGGCACTTGTTTTACTTGTTTCAAATGCCCTTTTTTATCTTTGTTATACAGAAACATAAAACCTCCCTTAATATTTTGCTGTTATTATAACACAAAATTCAGCATATTTCTCGATGTTTTTATTAACTTGACTTCTGGCTACTTTAGAGCGGTAATTGCGTGACGTTATAAAGGAGTCGATATGTCATATAAAGATAAACTGCCCCAAACAATGGACGAGCTAAAAGCATTGTCCTTTGATGAACGGGCACGATTATGGGCAAAATACTCACAATATCCATTCAAACGGCAAATGCGGTCGCTTTGGTATTACATTCAATGTGATCGCCTAAATCTGCGAATTGAGCATAAATATCTAGTAAAAGTTCGTAAATACAAAGACAATCCGGAACAGTACTTAACCAGTACCACAAAAAACAAATATAACTTTGTCCCAGGTACAATTTTAACACGATATTTCAAGGGCATAAAGCACACAATCTTGGTCAATGATGATGGCAGTTTTTCATATAATGGCAACAAATATTCCACATTGTCGGGGGTAGCAACCAAGATAGCAGGCATGAAAATGTCTGGCAACTTCTTCTTCGGTATTAATAAAAAATAGATTCAGTTTGTAAAATTTTCTTCATCTGGATTAACTAATCTACAAATAGATATTGGTGCATTTATTTTAAAATCGTAATCATTATCGAGTTTATACCTTGCTATATCTTTTAAAAGCATTACCACACAATTTAAATGATGTCTTTGTTCAATGTCATCAATTATAAGATTTTGATGACCATGCCGAACAATATGTGCAATAGCATGTCTTATTTTGCTTTTTATATAACCTCCGATATTCGTTGTATCTGCTCTATCAAAAGCACCACGAAAAAGCTCTCTGCGATAAAATCCTTCGCCTTTAGATTGTTCCGCATAGATAATATGGTCATTAATATATTGGGCTGCGGTATCGTCATTGCCAGAAGGATACACAATTGTGTGCCAGAAAAATAATATTTGAAAATATATATTAAAATTAGAATTGGCTTCTGTATACAATCTAAGTAATTCAG
>CAMZFU010000062.1 GCA_947306185.1 uncultured Pseudomonadota bacterium
AGGAAGAAATCGCTTTTGCTCAAACATATTTTGCAATTCAAACCAGGAAACAAGAAATTTTAGAAGAACGCATAGCATTAGCGGAACGCATAGAAGCTCGTGCCAAATTAACAGCGTCTGAAACAGAATTGTCAAAGTTAATATACGAACGCGGAGTTGATGATGCTGGTTTTGCGAGAATTCGCTCTAAGGGGGACATGGCTTTGTTCGGTGGTAAAACAACATTAGAGATGAAACGCAAATATGGTTCACCTGAATATAGACCGCTCGCAGATTTTATGCCTACCGTTGTTATTGCCGCCAAAAATTTAGCAACAGAAATGACGAATCATAATGTTAGGGCAAATGAATTGTTCGGCGAACAACCGATAACTAGTGAACATATTCAAAACAATAAAGCCGTTCGGGGTATGTTAGAAAATCGTGGAATAAAACCGGAACTCTTACCTCCTGCAGAAGATATTAAAAAATTAGAACGCAGAGTAAAAAGTGCCGATAAAAAATTGGCGAAAGAAGTTCCAGGATTTAATAAAAAATAAAATATATGCCGGGTTTGTGTTTGATATACGACAATCGCATTGTCGTGGCCGACGTCGCGATGTTTTGTTTGTCGGCACAGGACATATTGCAAACACCGGACATCGCATGTCGAGGCAAAATAATGCCATTTACGAATCGATTGCGTTTTAATATAACCATGTCAACATACCGGAAAACCGACAAAAACAAAAAAATATGTTTCTGGGGCTTGACATTTTATTGTTTTTTAACTATAATAAAAATCGTTCAAAACCACAGCCACAAAGGAGTTGCGAGGATTTTAAGATGACAATTTATGATTCGGATTTTATGATTCGTTAATTGATTTCTTATTAGCCCCCATTCTGCCCATTGTGACTATATTATGATTGTGCTCTTTATGAGCGTTTTTTTATGATTCGGGTTTATGACAACCCTTTGTGATTCCCCTTTTACGATTCATATATGTGTTATTCCCCACGCGCAATTTTATTGTGTTCTTTTTGTCGTTTTTTTGTCTGCGGACTTGACTCGACAAGTGAACGAGAGCAACAATCCTGACACAAAATGACTTGTGGCGGGCAAGTGTTGCGAATTTTGCGCTAACCAAAAGGATAATAAAATGCAAAATTCAAATTATGTAAACATTGAAAAAATATCACAAGAAACCAACGCATTTTTCGATGCGTTCGCAACAGGTGCCAAACAGATTGATTGGTGCAATCTTAACAGGCATATATCCGGCATTGGCGACTTTTTGCCGGGCAACATACAACAGGTGTTAAAAGAATGGGTGACCCGGGGGTTGATTCATGTGGAACCCGAACAGGCGATGTCCATTCGTGATGCTGCAATGTTAAGTGTGCTGACCGTGCTAAAAAAGCGCGGTCTTTCTTTATCCGCATTGCGACAAATACGAGATGCATTGAATCTGCCGATGTATGATAACTGTTCGGTGTTAGAATTCGCTATATTGCTATGTCGCAATTTAGCACTGGAACAACCAGATGCCGATAAAATACCATATTTGGTTATAGACGGAGAAAATCGGATAACCTTGGCATTGAAACGCGACCTGAACAAAATCATTACAGCCCCAGATATAACCACATATTCGCATATCATACTGAATACCATGCAGATATTCAATGAATGCGATGTGGTGCTAAAAATCAACGCATCTGACATAGGCGAATTTGTGGATATACCAACAAACATTGCCAGCAAACTATATGACCCCGGGGTTAAAAAACTGAATATTGATAAAACAGCCAACCGCATCCATACAGTGTCAGATGGTGGCATAAGCCCAAACTATGGGGAACGCACCATCAAATACCAAAATGGTCGCGAAGTTTTTAACGAGGTCAAATCAACGGAGGTCTTGTATGAATAAAATACACCATATCAACATGCTGAGAATAACCATCGAACAAATCGAAATTATTACCAGCGCAAATGAACAACATTGTTTTAGTGACTGGACAAACCAGAGCCGAAACGCAACCAAAAAGGTGTTGCGATGGCTTTATTGTCAATCACTGAGGCAAAGCGCATTTTAGGTTCTACGCACATGCCAATAGAACAATTACAGGAAATCCTGCAACTGATTGAAGAGTATGCGTGGATAATAACTGAACAAATATAAACCAACCCCGGATGTTTCGGCATCCGGGACAAAACTTAAAGGAAAAAACATGAAAAAATATATACCAACCAAAGAAAAACCAATTGAAACATTGTGTCTGTGCCGTGTTTCATCAGACAAACAAGCAAAGAAAGAAACCATCATGTCACAAAAACAGGCATGTTTGGATTATGCGAAAAACAACGGATTTATAATTGATAAGTTCTTTTATGAAGACGGGGTATCTGGGTGGAAAACTGACCGCCCGGGGCTTGACATGATGATGGAATATATAACACGAGAACAGAAAAACAAGCGAATAAGGGTCTTGTTCTTTGATATGTCACGATTATCGCGCAATTTAGAGGTGTTTAGCCGGTTTGAAAACCTGGTTATAAAATACGATATAGAACTATTAACGGTCGTGGCCGGAAAATCACAGAACAATGCCACAGGTCGTTTTGTGCGTGGAATAGACATACTAAATGCACGACGGTTTAGTGACGAACTATCGGAAAAGACCAGAGCATCTATGCGTTCTTTAATGACACTTGGTTATTACCCGCTAAATCCGCCATTGGGGTTAAAACGGCAAAAAGATGAACATAACAAGGTTATTTTAGTGCCAGATGAACCAAAGGCCACACTGATACGGCAAGCATTTGAAAAATACGCCAGTGGAGAATTGGCAACCAAACATGCGGTCGCGGATTTCTTAAATTCGCATGATGTGTGGAATGGACGCAGAATAACCGATACAGCCGCAAATGATATCTTGCACAATGTGGTTTATACTGGGGTGTTTGCTTATGACAAATGGGAAATACCACTACAAGAATGGAAAATGGTTAAACTGATACCAATGGATTTGTTTGATGCTGTTCAAACCAGATTAGACAAAGGTGGTTATAAATCATATAACTCCACTATTGCCGATGATTTTCCATTGCGACACGAGGTGTTTTGTGAGCATTGCGGACATCCATTAACGGGTTATTATGCGAAAAGCGGAACAAGGGGGTGCAAGCACCCATATTACAGGTGCCATAACAAAGAATGCGTGTTTCACAAGAAATCCATACGCAGGAACCTTATTGAAGATGCTCTTGTGGAAAAACTGCACACATTAAAAGCGACAGACGGGTTTCTTGATTTATGCTGTGACATGATTACAAAGATAGGCAAAATCAAAGAAGCACAGACAAACAACATCAATAATGAAACAAAAACCAAAATAACCAATATAAAGCACGATATATCACAACTTACTGCGCTGGTTATTGGCGCTATGGGAAAAGATGACGATGAATTGGCAAAAATATACCAAGAACAAATTAAAGAACTGAACGCCAACAAGCAGGCATTGGAAAAACAACTGGAAAACAACACGGCATCCAATGTCTCCGAAAAATTTCGAACCGCCATTGAAAACGGACGCGAATTTTTCAAAAGGCCGGATTTACTATGGTCTCGTGGCACACTTTCGCAAAAGCGACGTCTTGTTAGGTTAATTTTTACAGAAAAACCTGTCTACCACCAAGAATCAGGATTTCGAACCGCCTCAACAGTGCAGATTTTCAATGAAAACACCGTCCAAACGGACGGTGACTCTGATTTGGCAGCCCTACTCGGATTTGAACCGGGATTCTCGCCTTGAAAGGGCGGTGTCCT
>CAMZFU010000063.1 GCA_947306185.1 uncultured Pseudomonadota bacterium
AATACACAATTAGAAAAATCATAAAAACGGAGTTTTTGTCCCCACGAGTTTTTATAGATTTTTATTATTGTGTATTAAGGAAGCGAAAGTAGGGCTGCCAAAATAAAAAGACCACCGTTTTGGTGGTCGTTTTATTTTGTTTCAACCCCCGGGTTTGAACCGCGGTTCACACGATAGTTGGTGAAAACAAGTGCAACGCACGCAGTTTGAACCTTACGTGTGGTGAGCGCAGCGAACAAATCCGAGTAGGACAATTACGAAAATCTTAAAAAATCACATCAGTTTTGATTTTCGTTATTGGTGTGAGTTCGTAAATTAGGTATCAAAAACACAGCCCGTTATTACGATTTACGAACTATTAAAAAGAAAAGGTTAGAAATCTAACCTTTTCCTTAGTTCGTATTTATTGTGGTTGATAATAAGAAAAAACTCGCCAAAATGACGAGTTTTTTATTTCTGTACGATGTAATTTTAGAATCTATATCCAGCACCGATAATCAAATCAAAGCCAGACATACGCTCGCTTACATTATCAACACTAAGACCGTTTATTTCTTTTATGTCTAGTTCAGTTGTTATTTTATAACTTAAATTCGCATTTAAATAGAAATTGTTAGTCATATATTGTCTGCAACCCAATCCAAAACTAAATACTGCACCAGATGTTTTGACATCTCCATCCATACTTGCATATCCAGCAGCAAGAGAAACATAAGGTTTAAAATTAGAATTATGCATTAAATAAATATCAAATTCTGCATCAATTTCATTCAGTTTTGATGTAGTTGTGCCAGCACCAGAAACTTTTGTTTTTGTCTGACTTAATGATGGGTTAATAGAAATTGCAACAACATCAGCAATTTCCACACCTAAAACAAAATCACCAACATTATTATCATTAAAATCAAAACTGTCTGACTTAGCTAATGTTCCTGTATCATCTTTTACCTTTACATTGCGTGAGCTGGCTAAACTCAAATTATAACCAACAAATGGTTTAATATGATAAGAATCAGATTCAGCAAAAGCACTTACTGGTAAAGCAACCAAAACAGGTAAAGCATATAATAATTTCATTGTATCTCCTTTTTTACACATTATGACTATATTCCAATCTATTATTTATTTCAATGATATTATAAGGTTAAAAATATATTCAGAAACAATTTCATTTCTTTCCCAAACGACAACAAATCACGCAACTCATTAATTTGTGAATTGCACAGTAAAAACCACATCTGTTTTTCGATTTATAAACTTTTTGATTAACCTTCTTATTCTTTGAAAATTCAATGGCTCCTGCTGCCGGAATTTCTACCTGATGATTTGTACGCACGTTCACAGATTGACCATCTTTCGAGTGAACATTTAAGGTGGTTAATATATATAATTTTTCAGTATCATATACAACCTTTTTACAAATCCAATCAATGTATTGACGTCCTTTTCTTTATTTTATCAAGCACCTCGCTACGGGTTTCAGTAACTACAATATCTGGTCGACCGGATTCATAAAGGTCTCGCATACTAGCAATATCCCCCATGGCGGCATGGTTCTCTCCACCGATAATAAGATAACCGGTGGACGCAATACCAATCAAATTATTTTTATCATCAAAAAGTGGCCCACCAGAATTTCCACTCCATAGTTGGCATATGTCTTGCTTATCATTAAATTTACATTTTGATATTTTTAATTGTTCTTCATCGGCAAAAATATTTAGTCCGTAATCATAAGTTGCGGGATTGTCGGCAAGTACATTATAAATAAAATCGTTAACTGTACTGTTGTTTGTACGAATTCCCCCATCACTATCCCGAATACCAGGATACGTTCTTTGTCGCACATCCGTCCCAACGACCAAATTGTTTTGTTCCAAATATTCCACATATTTTTGTTTGAATTCCGATATTTCCGCATCACTCATTATTTTGAGTGCTCCATAACCAACCACAGAAATATCGATTCCATTAGATGTTTCCTGATGTTTTATATATACGGGTTCTATGTCTGTAGATATTGACACGGGGGCACCAAATCCATATATGCCCCAATCTTTAATTGATGCACCTTGGCCCAATTCTCTTGTATCAATATCGGTTGTTTTAATAAGTTTAGCATTCAATTCCCGACCATCTTGCAATCGAACAGTTTGCGGTTTTGCGGAATCTTCAATACAATGTTTCGCAGTAATTAAAAAACGTGTTTTTAATGCGAGCGGGCTGCTAAACGCAACCAGTATCCCAGTACAGAAAACCTCCCCATCACTGTCAATCAATGCAACAACCGAATTATAAGGTTTCGTTTTCTTTTGTTTGTCAGTAACATAACAACGTCTATCAGTCGTGTATTCGGACGGATTTGTACAATGATCCGCCGCAATAGACATAAACGGAATAAATAATAATGAAAATGTTATCATATACTTTTTCATTCAAAAAACCTTTCACATTGTTCGGCCTGCTTTATCAATTTCTTGGTCAATGTAATCAGTGAAATATTCAATCCAGTTTCCACTAATCCGGTTGCGACATTTGCACCCGCCATCACGTTTGCCGTTGTATTCAAATTATCTTTCTTTTTCTTATCTTGTTCACTCAGTTCCATTCTGTTTTGTTTATCCATATATTTATCAGAATTAGCGGCGGCACTGGTTGCCGTCCCGGCAACACCGATTACCGCACCGGCAATAGACGTACCCATAACTCCAGTCATACGCTTTTCAATTTTTTCAATATCTACAATGTCTATATTGCTACACCATGTATTTACATTACTCAATTTTTTTACAATCGGATTTTCCATTGGGTTTATACTTTCCGCTTTTAATTGTCTTGATATATCGTTGGCAGACTGAATAGCTGTATTGCAGGCCTCTATATGTTGTATCAATTCAGATTGGTCTCTATTTACCCCAGATATAATTGCCGATGCAACATTTGTTCCGATTGTGCCGGCCATTAACCCCGTTCGCCAATTACCTAATTTTTTTGATTTCTCAAGTCGTTCTTGTAATTCCGCAATTTCTGCCATCGGTTGGATAACATTATTAAAAAAATCTTCATTCGACATACTTTCTACACCTTCCGCAGTGCATCCACCCGCCTCGCATATTTCTGCAACCAATTTATCAATTTCTTCTTCCTCTTGCGATTTTTTTATACCCGCCACCAATGCACCACCCGCCGCAATAGTGCCCACACCAGTAACAGCCGTATTTATTTTTGATATGTTTGAAACTTTTGAAATTTCATCTGATATTCCAGAACACACTATTCGTGCGGCATCAAATGCTTGCTCCGCCCTGGTGACCAAATCATCACCATAAGAAATGGACGGAATAAAACAACATAAAAAGCAAATAAACTTTTTATACATTTTGTGCCTTTAGAATTCACAGACATTGTAGCACAAAAATCTAATAAAAACACTTTAATTTCTTTCCCAAACGACAACAAATCACGCATAAACTCTGTTCGCAAATTGCACAGTATGTTAGTGTAAAACAATTATCTTTTGGTTTTATAAATAGGGCGACCTTGGGATACATAATCTTTTAAAACTTGTTCGCCCGCATCTTGTTCAATTTGACCGTAAACGGTTATACCGCGTTTTTTAAATTCATTATACCAGTTTGGTTTAAAACCTTCGTCAAATCCAGTTATTTTATTGACCCTATCAGAAGGCACCCCATAATAAACCGCTTTTACACCAGACCACATAATTGCCCCCAAACA
>CAMZFU010000064.1 GCA_947306185.1 uncultured Pseudomonadota bacterium
CAAAAGTCCTTTCTTCGGTACAAATTGTACCATCTATGTCAATTAATAATGTTTTAGATTTCATGGAAAAAGTCCCTCCTGGATCTGACCATTTTTACATTTTTTATTTTACCAACCTGATAATCCCGGCCAAGGCATTCGGCCAAAACATACGTCGGCATATCCAAACCGCATTCAATGGCACACGTTGCCCCGCCACCAAATCGCGGATTAATTTCAACAACACGAATATCCCCCTTATTATCCCTGATGTATTGCAAAGTAATGCAGCCGTGCCATCCCGGGACGGCCGCAATCCGTTCAATTAAATCCTTTTCCGCATCCGATGGATAACGTGTTGTGCAATTCATAACTTCGCCATCTGAAACTTCTTCACGATCGCGCAGAACATATCCGACCAAACCTTTTACAGGATCTACATAAAAATCTACACTGGTTTCAATTCCAGGGCGATAATCTTGGATTAAAAACCGTGTGGCATCTTTACCCGATAATACCTGATTCAATTCCTCATCAGATTGTACAATATATTGTCCCTTGGCACCAAAACCAAATCTATCCTTGATAATTTTCGGATAAAAACCGTCAGTATTTGTAAATGTTGGAAAACCATGTTTATTGAAGAATTTTTCTGACAAAATTTTGTCGTTCATTGTTTCACATAACTCAAAAGAACTGACCATACATTTTGCCGTGGGCTTCGCCGTTTCATTAAACCGCGCCAATGCAACAGTTGCACTATCCATATTCGGAATAACAATATCAATATTGTATTTTGCAATCGTATCACGCAACCAATCTTGGAATTCATCAGCAGTAAATTTCGGTCCCGCCAAAATTCTAGCCAAGTGTGAAATCGCACAAAAAGATTCGTCCTTTTCGCACGAAAACATCGACAAATCAACGCCAAGTTTTTGCGCAGCATCCTGAAACCGTTCCAAAAGCGACGTTCTTTTTGCCGCCCCCAGAAACAAAACATTTACTTTATCTTCCACCATTGCCTTGTGCCTTTTTGATTCCAACCAAAGTGAAATCTATTGGTTTTCTGTCATCGATAATTTTACCATCTTTATCCCGTTCATAGCAACCACGAATAGAACAATCGAACTTATCACCGAATAGACATTTTAATCCATCATCAGAAATACGCCAAAAATCTGGGAATGGCGCATGTTTATAAAAATGGTATGGAACGCTTATAAATATTTTGCCATTTGGTTTCAACAATTTATGGAAAATATCTGGTAATAACCAAATCTTGGAAGTATGTTCCAAAACTTCCAACGCGATTATACTGCCCAAAGATTCTGGAGCGACATGTTTTTCCAAATTCAATACGTCATCAATTATATCGCACCCTGATTCTGGATATATATCACAAGTTTTATACGGAATATTTTTCTGATTAAACCATGCCTTGGTATCAACAAAATATTCTTTTATCGGTGTAAATTCTTTACACATAGGCCCAATTTCTAACACCGGCGTCGGAATAATTGTTTTCAAGATATCCGTGTTGATAAAATCGTACACATTTTTACGCAAAGTTTTTACTTCTGGTCTCATTTTATTTTATCCTTTATAAAATTCCTTTATTACAGAACAAATATTGTGTACATCCTCTCTCGACAATGCCGGATAACTTGGGACATTCATGCCACGTGTTGCAACATCTTCTGCCACCGGTAATTTGTATCCCAACCCCTGATACATTGGCATAGTATGAATTGGCCAAAACGATGGACGTGTTTCGATACCTGCATCCTTCATAAACGCACGCAACGCATCGCGTTTTTCGTTTGTTTCACAAACTAATGTTATCATCCAATAAGAATTTACAACATCACCAATTTCGCGCAACATTGTCAATCCATCAATGTCTTTCAATTCTTCATAATACCAATCGGCGATTTGACGTTTTTTGGCCAAGAACTTGTCTGCCTGTTCCAATTGTGCCAAACCAATCGCGGCCGCAATGTTCGTCATACGGTAATTAAACCCGACGATATCGTGCCAGTATTCACGTTCTTTGGACAACCCCTGCCCTTTTAAATGCAGTAATTTTTCATATAATTCAGGGTTACTTGTAACGGCCATTCCGCCTTCGCCACATGTAATAGTTTTGTTCCCGAAAAATGAGAATGTTGCGATATCACCAAATGTTCCGACATAACGACCCTTGTATTTTGCACCAAACGCTTCGGCAGTATCTTCGATAACGAACAAATTATGCTTATGCGCAATTTCCATAATTGTATCCATTTCCGCCGGATGCCCATATAAATGCACAACCATTATCGCCTTGGTTTTCGACGTGATTTTTGATTCTATATCTTTTGGGTCAACCTGTAATGTGTCTGGCAAACTGTCCACAAAGACCGGTGTTGCCCCACACACAGTAATCGGATTTGCACTGGCGATATATGTGAAACTTGGTACAATAACCTCATCACCCGGTCCAATTCCCAATGCCAATAACGCAAGATGAATCGGCACAGTTCCGTTACATGTACCAGTTGCATATTTTACGCCCAAATATTCGGCAAATTTATTTTCAAATTCGGCAATGAATTTTCCCTTGGATGAAATCCACGTCGTATCCAAACATTCATCAACATATTTCTTTTCATTTCCGGTTAAACTTGGTTCGTACACATGGTAATTCATTTTCAATTTTCTCCTTTTCAATTATCTGGATTGTACGTGTTCAATCATATCCATAAGGGTTTGATTCAATGTATAATTTTGTTTCCAACCCAATTCTTGTTTTAATTTACTGTTATCCCCGATTACCGAAGGCACTTCGTTTGCGCGCACACGTGCCGGGTCAATACAAATATTTGGTTGTATTCCCAAATGTGCGGCGGTCGTATCAATCACATCACGCAATTTTACACCACGGCCACTGCAGACATTATATATGCTGCGATTAGGCGCATTTTTGATTATACGATGATACGCATCAACAACGTCCCTAACATCGGTAAAGTCACGTACGACATCTATATTACCAACCATAATTTTATTTTCTGTCTTGCCAGATGCAATATCTACCAATTGTTCAATAAAAGATGGAATAACGAAACGCGTACTTTGGCGCGGTCCAATATGATTAAACGAACGCGTCATCACAATATCAAGTCCGAATCTATCAACATAAAGTTTTGACATATATTCCTGGCTAAGGCGTGCAACCGAATATGGGCTTTTTGGGTGCAACGTAAA
>CAMZFU010000065.1 GCA_947306185.1 uncultured Pseudomonadota bacterium
GTAATTGTTGAAGATATGGGCGCAGTGTTGGCGTGTCTGCTATTGGGGCTATTGGTGTATCTATTAAAATTATTGATAAGTGACGCGTTGAATGCGCGTGATAAATTTGTTTTCTATGCGGTTGGTGGAACGGCCGCACTGTTCGGAATCCAGATATTCATAAATATGGTTTCAACATTGCGTATTTTCCCACCAAAAGGGATGACATTACCATTTATATCATACGGGGGCAGTTCACTTGTTGGTTTCTGTCTTTTATTTGGTATGGTTTTGGCAATTGTACGTGAAGATAAATGGAAATAAAAACGGGGGTCAAAATGAAAGTATGGATTGCAACAGGTGGAACAGGTGGCCATGTGTTTCCGGCATTGGCGGTGGCTTCAGAAATCGCGACGCGTGGGCATCGGGTTATAATTTCTTGCGATGGCCGTGTTAGTAAAATGGTAAAAGATGGTGCACCAAATGGTGCAAAGCGAGTTCATATTTGGGCATCTGGGGTTGGTGCAAAAAGCAAAATAAAACAAGTTTGGGCATTATTCAAGATTGGTGTGTCGGCAATCGCCCTTATATTGCGGTTTGCTTTTACACGTCCAGACCGTGTTGTTGCATTCGGTGGATACGCATCAGTACCGGCGGTGTTTGCAGCGCATGTTTGGGGAATACCAACATTCTTGCATGAACAAAATGGTGCGATTGGTCGTGCAAATAGTTTCGCAATGCGTTGGGTAAAAACTTTGATGACAAGTTTCCAAAATGTTACGGGTATTCCAAAGAACACAAACGCACGTGTGGTTTATACTGGGTTGCCGGTGCGCCGTGATTTTATGGCACGTGCGGGTGCCGAATTACCAGGCGAATCAAGATTGCTTGTTACTGGTGGTTCGTTGGGCGCCCAGATTCTTGATGATGTTGTTCCCACCGCGGTCAGTGCGATGAAGAATAAAAAGATTTTTGTAACACATCAAACACGCCCAGAAAATGTTGCACGCCTGCAACAGTTTTATGCGGAAAACAAGATTCGTGCAAATGTGTTATCGTTTATACATGATATGGCCGAAGCAATCGCGGGGGCAGATTTAATTATCGGCCGTGGTGGTGCAGGAACGGTTATAGAAATTACAACAATTGGCCGGCCGGCGATATTGGTGCCATTGGGAATAAATCCAGACCAAGCGGCCAACGCGGCAAATTTCGAGAAACTTGGCGGTGGATTCGCGGTGCCACAAGATAAGTTCACACCAAAATGGTTGACGGCCACATTGACAGATTTATTTGATAATCCATCGCGTTTGGAAAAAATGGCGAAAAAGTCGTTGGTTCCAAATCGTGCGGTTGAATTGATTTCGGATACAGTTCTTGGAAAATAATCATAATTACGATTCGTTTTGTGAAACGTATTAGTATTGTGTTTGTTGTAAATATTAGGTTAAATTCTCTTGTTTGGCGAATTTGTTGCTTGTTGTCTTGTGTTGGTTTAATGTGCCTTTAACCAAAGGGGTGGTTTAAATGACACATAATGAATTATGGAATGGTATAGTTAATCTTGCAAAGGAAATGAATCTTACTTGTTCTGGGTTGGCGCGTGCCGCGGGCCTTGATTCCACAACGTTCAACAAAAGCAAACGCATCAACCGCAATGGGTCTTTGCGTTGGCCTTCAACGTACAGTATTGCGCGTATTTTGGACGCGGCGAATATAGGTCTTGCCGAATTTGCAAGATATTTGCCACACGATACTCATAATAATTGGAAAAAATAGGCATAATGCATAAGAAAGTACTTTATTTTTATAAAGTTTGTGTGCTAAGGTTAACTTGTACAAACCAAGAAACCAAGGAGAAAACACAATGAAAAAAATGATTGTATGTGGAATTGCGGCTGCATTGGTCGCAGGTTGTTCTGATAAACCAAAAACCGAAGAAGTAAAAGTATTCGACGTTGCATGTGAAAAAGTCATGGCTTTTGAACAAGGCGACATGATTGTAAAATGTCCGGTTGTTGACGCATTGACCGTTATTCAGGCCCAAGAAGCAAATGCTAAATTCGTCCAAGGTGGCGATTTGAACTTGGCCGAAATGGCGGCAGATGCAGAACATATCTATGTTAATGTTGTGCCGGCGGGTTCTTATGAATGGGCGACCAAACCAGAATATCGTATTATGGTCAAAGAACCAAACTTCGAAGGCGAAGCAATGTGGGCTGTTTCTGTTGTTACAGAATAGTTTTTGTAAAGAGTCAAAAGCCCCCACAATTTATGTGGGGGTATTTTTTATGTGCGCCACAAATTATCCCTAGGAAAACAAACAATGTAAAAACTCTTGTCTTAGGAACAATTTTCAATCATAATAAGAAAAGATTTAATATTTCTAGTAATTGAAAGAGGGGAGGATTTATTATTATGACGCATGATGATTTATGGCGTGCAATTGTAAAACTTGCGGCATCGCGCAATATGTCGTGTTCTGGATTGGCAAAGTTTTCTGGCCTTGATGCCACAACATTTAATAAAAGCAAACGGTTTAGTAAGTATGGGCAACCACGTTGGCCATCAACATACAGTATTGCAAAAGTATTAAATGCTACGGGAATAACAATGTCTGAATTCGTGCATTTTATGCCCACGCGTGATTCGGAAAAATCAGAATAGTTTTTATTTTCCGATTACAAAACTGCGTGGGTAATAGTCGCTATAGAAACGTCCATCTATGGCGGTGAATTTCAGAACGCAATAATTCGGATCGGTTATACCACCCGGATAGTATTCTGTATCGCCGTCGCGCCAAATCATTTCTTTACTATGCGCGTCTGTTAATACCTCCATCGTGCCACGTAACATCATACCTTTAAATCCATCAGTATCACAGAAATAAATGCATGCCCGTGGATTGGCCTTGTAATGGGCCACACGCAGCGAAAAAGTATTTGTTGTGAAATAGAACACTTTGATACCTTCGCGCACACGCGGTGACAACATGGCCTTGGTCCATGGAAAACCTTCTTTATCAACAGATGAAATAAATGTTATGGGTAACGTATCTGCCATTTTTGCAATAAGGTCTTTTACGCCAAATAGTGCGGGATTTTCTGGCATATCTTTATCGTTGATAGTTATATTTTTGCGCCAACGTTTCAGATGCGGAAAATACATTTTCATTTGTCCAATGTATTCTTCTTTTGTAATTGGTTGTGG
>CAMZFU010000066.1 GCA_947306185.1 uncultured Pseudomonadota bacterium
CGGGTGGTACATCCACGGAACCATATCCATTAGTTTTGGGCAGTGGCCAATTTGTTCCGGGATTTGAAGAACAGTTGGTCGGTGTCAAAAAAGGTGAAAAACGTGATATTAATATAACGTTCCCGACGCAATATGTTCCAGATTTGGCTGGCAAAGATGTTGTATTCAAGGTAGAAGTTGTTGATATTAAAAAGAAATAATATTGTCGTAATAATAAAAGATGCCGGATTTTTTCCGGTATTTTTTATGCTTTTATCGGTATTTTATTTTTCCATACCTTTTATTAGTTGTGTGGTAATAATCAAATTTTCTATGTCTTGGTAAGAACGTTGATTTTCTAACTTGTACGTGGATATATTAACACCAATTTCTGTCCGGATAATATCCTTTAAATGGGCGGGATTTATGGCCAAATGAAGTATCCGCCAAAGTGGTGTCATTTCTTCGGGTAGAACGCGTATGGATACGGATTTTCCCTGTTGAACAAGGGTGTTGTGTGCCGCATTACAAATGTTGCGTATGGTCAAATTTGGATCCGTGGTGTCTATTTCTATATCATATTCATTTTCCAAATCGCGCAATAATTGTTGCAAATTATTCCGTCTTTTTGTTGGCAGGTTTTTTAATAAATTATAGACATTTGTACCACCTTGAACACTATTTTTAAGTAAAATCGTACGATTTATACGTCGGATGATGGTCGAGAAAATGTCTTCGCGTGCCTGCATGGGTTCGGTAGTTTCATTAACAATGGGGTTAACCTGTTGTGTATCTGTCTTTCCAAATAATCTATTACGTAATTTTTGTGATCCTGCTACTTGTTTATAAACGTAGCTATAAAGTCTATCTAATTTGGTACCAGAAATATCATAATCAAGAGTTATATTAAAAATATTTTGTACGTTTTGTGTAATAGATTCGGCATCGTTTGGGGTAATCAAAGTATCGCCCAATTCTTTACGGTGATTCACTCGGTTGGGGATTTGGTCTGCATCGAATATGATTTGATTAATTTTATTTTTTACCATTAATTTGATAACATATTTTTCGTATTCTGCATAAGATTTAATGCCTGATATTGTTTTTGTTGATGTCCAAACACCGAAATCTTCCCATAAAACATTGACCACTGTATCAAACGTCATCGACGTACGAAGTAATACCCAAATAGGATTCATACCAGCACATTCTACTTTGGGATCTATGGCTTTACCACAGGTAATCAGCGCATTTGTTATCTGTGTCGTAATGCCATAAACACCCATTTTGGGGGTTGATACTGTATCAATGTTTATTTTCAGTTTTTCATGGAATTTATTTTGTAATATCGCTACTAACTTATCTGTAAAAATTTTTTCCCCGTTTTGAATAAAATCTTTCTCAGTTTGAACGAATTCATTTATCAACTTTTTGACTCGTTCGGTTGGGTACACACGACGGTTTAGCAATTCGCCAAGTGCCGTTAGAACAATGGCGAAAATTTCATGATTGTTCAGTAAATGCTTGCCATATGAATCAGATGATTTGTTTTGTTCGGTTTGTTGTGGTTTTGTTTCGTCCGATTTTTTCCCTTGGGGCATTATAAGTGTTGCAGTGAGAATTTTTTTTGTTAAATTCGGTGAATTTTTGACATGTGTATAAACCAAATTGCATAAATCTTCGACAGAATAATTTGATATATCTTGGGAAATATTTAATCTGAATCTTGTGGCGACACCTTGTTTAATAAGTGCGATATCGGCATCTCCAAACACGGTTAAATCGGATATTTTATCGGTTGCTTGAATTTTGTCTGCAAATGTACTGGCCAGTAATATATCTATGACTTTATCTACTATGAACTTTTTGATTATGCGTGTTTCGTTGGCCTGTTCCATGATATGTGTTCCATTGATGATAGATTATTTGCTATATGGTATTTGTTTTGGTTTTGCATTGGTAATTGCATCAACCTGTGAATCAATAGATTCCAAGCGCCCCCGTTTTTCAAGCCACCATTCCGCCACTGATGCAATATCACGCAGGGTATAGGTGACATAGATTTGAATATCAAAGGCACTTTCAATACTGTGTAATTGTTTTATTAAATTTGCACTTGTTTTCCCATTGGTTCCAAAACATACATCTACTATATCGGCTTCGTATAACATTTGCGCCACAGTTTTATCCAAATCAACCCGCTGTTTTGTTGCGCGTTTAACTTTGGACATTATAGCCGCATATATTTTTTGACGCGTCCACATGAATTTTTGTTTTGCTACATGTTGCAAAGATTGTGTGTCGGTATATGGCATATGAAAACCCTATTAAATTCGAAAATATTATAAACAAAAAACAAATGTTGTCAACAAATTATTCGTCAACAGCCATAATGAAAATACCTCGTTTGTTTGCGGTTTTTATGACATTCGGCTTATCCACAACAAAGCAGGTTTTGGTATTAACAACAATCCCGCGTAATTTCGCATCGGCAACCGCGTTTATTGTATCAACGCCGATTGCGGGAATATCAATGCGTAAATCTTGGCCTGGTTTGGTCATCTTTGCAAAAACACCACTGATTTTTTTGCGACTCTTTCGCATTTCAACCACGCGCTGTAACATCTTTGCCGTGCCTTCGGCGGCCTCAACCGCAATAACCTGCTTATCAACCACCACAGATGCCCCAATATCGGCGGCACCAATCGTGTGTGAAACCTCTATTGCACGTTCAATGTTTTTTTTGTCGCCACGTGCCGGTTTCGTTTTCGTAAGGATGCCGGCCTTTTCAAATGTTAATTCCGGTGCTAAATCTTGGGCCGCGACAACCGTAAACCCAGAATGTTCAAGTGTTTTTGTAAATGCAACCGCCATGGAATCGTACCCCCGTTGGTTTCT
>CAMZFU010000067.1 GCA_947306185.1 uncultured Pseudomonadota bacterium
TTACTTATTGCGAAACCTAACATTCCGGCCAACATCCATTTCCACCAGGATATGCGCCCCCCTGCACCGACATAATTCAATGCCAAACAATCATATAATGCCAGTGCAACATACCCGGCCAAACAGGCAACCGATGCCGCAACCAAATTGATAAATGGAATATCCAACAATGCCCTTGCAATATCATATAATGAATAACTTCTCAATTGCCACCAGAGCATTCCAACCGCCAAGAAAAAGAAAACAATCCCAGAATATCCTAGCAGTTTTTTTAATGTTTTTTTTGCTTTCGTTCCCATAAATTCCTTCTTGCAATGACACAAGCATAACACTATTACGTGTAAAATGCAAGTAGTGGTTGAGCCCGATAAGAAATCGCACACGTCACTTGAAAAGTAAAAATTTTATTCTATAATTGCGAGTGAAAGCCGATAATCCACTAACAATGGGGAGGCGGAAGAAGAACGGCGGCGGGTAAAGACCGCGCTTACTAGAACTTCCCGGGATTGCCCGTCACAGCAAGCGACTCTTTAATGGTATGGCGAACCCAGCGAGAGTTAGAAAGGTAGCATTGGCGACAATGTTGCGAAACAAGGTGGCACCGCGTTGTGTCATGTCTATCAGAACGATATGCATGATTTTAACGTCCTTGTGTTCTTATTATAAACAGTAATAACGAAACATAAAGGAGGTTAAAATGTCTACGATAAGAACGCATATCGCCGAAATTCCACAAAAGATTGGCGAAACAATTACTATCAAGGGTCACGCGCAAACAATTCGTGCGCAATCAAGTGTTGCGTTTATTGTGCTGCGTGAAATCACCGGAACCGTTCAATGTGTTGTTGAACGGACCAGTCCGGCGTTCGAGGTAGTAAAACAAATCACAACAGAATCTGTTATTTCGGTGACGGGTACGGTTGTTGAAACAAAAAGCACAGAATCTGGATTTGAAATTCAGGTTTCTGAAATAAAAATCATATCATTGGCCGAGGCAACACCAATTCCGGTCACCCCAAAAGGTAGTGCCGAGGTTACATCCGAAAAATCGCAAGATTGGCGGTTTCTGTCCCTGCGCAGTCCGCGTGGTGCAACCATTATGCGTGCCTTTTCGGCAATGACGGCGGGATATCATGAATACCTGACTAAACAGGGATTCATTGAAATCCAAACGCCAAAGATTATGGCAACGCCATCAGAATCGCGTGCAGAATTGTTCAAAATAGAATATTTTGGGCAAACGGCTTACCTGGCACAATCACCGCAATTGTTCAAACAAATGGCAATTGCAAGTGGTCTTGAACGCGTGTTTGAGGTTGCACCGGCGTTTCGTGCGGATCATTCCTTTACGACACGTCACGCGACCGAATTCACTTCTTATGACGGTGAAATGGCATATATTGAAAGTTTTGAAGAGGTCATGACCGAATTAGAACAGGCAATACGATATATGCTGACCGCTATCAAGAAAACGTGCGGTGCGGAAATCAAAAAATACTTTGGTATTGAAGAGTTTCAATTAAAGAAACCTATTCCGCGTATCACGATGGCGCGTGCCAAGGAAATATTGCGTGAAATGGGTTGTGCATCGGAACAGCCGGACATAACAACCGCCGAAGAAAAGGCATTGGGCGAATATGTCAAAGAACATTATGGTTCTGATTTCGTCTATGTTACCGAATGGCCGTGGGAGGCCCGACCCTTTTATCATAAAAAAGGTGTCGGCGAACACGGACAGCCCATATCAGTATCGGCCGACTTGTTATACAAAGGGGTTGAAATTGTAACCTGTGCCCAACGTGAAGAATCATATGCAAAACTGTGCGCGCAATTAAAAGAAAAAGGCCTGCGCCAGGAAGGTTTGCAATGGTACCTTGATTGTTTCCGGTACGGAATGCCACCACACGGTGGTTGGGGTATGGGGGGCGCCCGATTTATAAAACAGTTGTTGGAATTACCAACAATTCGCGAAGCGGTGTTTTTATTCCGTGGGCCATCACGATTGATGCCGTAAAGAAAAGCCACCCAAACGGGTGGCTTTTTTTACATATTTAACAAAATATTTCCGATTTTTTGGCGGACATTATGATAATGCAATTTGTCTGCATCGGTGCGACCAATTAAATGTTCGCCTGTTGCCGAATTATCCGAAACCACCAATATCGCAGATGCTTTTTTGTTTATATGATTCATACATGCGAAAAATGTTGCGGCCTCCATTTCCAGTGCTTGTGCACCCATTTTTCTAAATTCATCCAAATGCAGGTATTCCGCCATAACACTGTCCATGGAAATAATTGGAACATTTAACATATTTAATCCATTTGCACGACCAATTTCGCGAATATATTCGTTTTGTTCGTGTGACGAAGAAACGTGTTCAAACATATTATTGGCATCTAATTTATCATGTAAATAAATGCTTGCCCCGTTACCCGAAATGGCATAGTCCGGCACGATAACATCACCGACATTTATGCCCGCAACCAATCCACCAACCGACCCGACAAAGACATAGTTATCACACTTTACACGATAACACAGCAAACAAAAATCTATGATATTGGGTGCGCCAACTTGTAACCGTATAAACAGGTAATTCTTGCCCTTGTGCCGAATTCTAAAAGAATTGGCAAAACGGTTCAGCAAGATTTCCGTAATGTCTATATTCGGAATATCAAAAACTTTGTCTGGGGTCCAAGACGGCGCGATAAATACACAATCAAAATGTTCATTGTCGGGTACACCATAAATATCCAACAACATATTATTTGGTAAAGAATTCGTCTCTAATGCATCTATTAACTT
>CAMZFU010000068.1 GCA_947306185.1 uncultured Pseudomonadota bacterium
TCAGATGCATATTCGATCAGATGATAAGAATCATTACTCTCTGCCCCAACATAAAAATATCGAGTACCCTTCGTTTCATATTGGGTTTCAATATTCAGATCGCTATGTAATGCACTTACCAGCATACTGGACAGATCATGATAACTGAGTTTGATTTCAGAAACGGAAAAAGACTTTTCTTCCCCGGCCTTTTTCACCATAAACACCAGACAAAAAAACTTTCCTATACTGATATGTTAGAAAAAAACGACACATCGGGTCAAGCACTTTCGTGTACATATTTTTATATTTTTCTAAAAAGATAAAAAACTATAAAAAAGCCACATTATTAACAAAATAAATCCGCTTAATAATGCACTTCCAAATTTGCCCTGCATGATTTTATATAATGCAAAACAAATATTAAACATTAGCAACAATCCAACAGGAATCGCCTTGATATAAAAATTCATCAATTCGGCATCATTGTTACATAGATTTGCTACTCTGCCAGAAATATCAACACAACCATTTTGCATAAATATCCAATAGGTAAAAAAAACCAACCAAAACAACACCCAACCATTAAGGTATACACAAATCAGATCCAATACCAATATTAGCTAGTCCCATAAGGTAAAAGACGTTCCCCTGGGGGCTTTTCAAATCAATAACGATGCCGGTTTGATACTTTGCGTTGAGTGTATTCGGTATCTCATTGCGCTGGGTGGCTTTAAGACGTGCGACCATTTGCACAAACTTGTTTTGGATACGGCGGGGCAGCCATGCTTGGCGACAGGTCAATTTGCCGCCATTGACGGATATCCCACACACAACTTATGCGCGCTGCGTTCAACACGTCCAGAAATGCTTCTGGGTTTTTACCACTGAAACCAATCGTAAATATCTTTGTCATATCAGTATTTGACTTCGTTTAATATCAAATAAAAATCTGGTATATGTTTTGGTGCCATCCCATTTAATAAACTAACAGAAGCGACCGAACCAAATGGTGTAAAAAAACTATTATCAAATTTATAGTATTTACGAATACAGTTGTTAATTTGTTTTTCTAAATCAGACATAGACATATGAATCATCATATACCAAACTTTTTCTTGAATCTCATCATACTTATAATCGCCAAACCTGTAATTATCCCAGAAATAAGACAGAATTTGTTTTGCTTGTTTTTCATTTAAATTTTTTATGGATTCTGGGAAATTATAACGCGGATGTGCGGCCCGATACATATCCAATTTTTCTTGATTTACACCATACGCATTTATACGTGCGGTATTATTGTCGGTTTGTGTGTTTTCATATTCAAGTATTTTATTAACAAAATCACTACGCCTATCGGCAACAGCAACCATTGGAATTATCAATAATAATACAAACACTAACTTTTTCATATACTTATTATTGCAGGATATATACAAGAAAATCAATATCTATTTGTACGATTTGCCCATCCGTTTCCATATTTGTCCCAATCAGATAAACCTTGCAGATACTCAATTCTGTTTTCTTTTAAATCTTGCATAAAATCGTCAATTTTATTATTCGGTATATTGTTCAAAGCATCTATGGTATTGTCACCAATTTTACCATCTGTTTTTAGATTTGTACCCATTGAAGCGTTTAATGTTTCTTGAACGATTTTTCCAACGTTATTGAAATTGCTCATAACTCCCATATCAAATATTGCATTGGCAATGCGTTCGTTTTCTATATCACCAATACGGCGTTCATCATAATAATCTTCACCATATATTTGCTGGGCTTGTTCTGGGGATAAATCTTTCACTTTATCTGGAAAATTAAAATCTGGATGATCCGCATTATATTTATTCAATGTTGGTTGTGTTATACCTGAATTTGTAGGTTGATCAATCAGTTTTGGATTATCCACATATCCGCCTTCCTCCGCCATGGTTTTATGAATAATACCTTGTTTGCGAGTGTCAACAACAGGCTTGTTATTATCATCTAATTCAATTTCTTCTATCCAGCACCGACAATTGTCATGATGTGGGTGTTCTGGGATATCTTCTTCATTTTCATAAATTGTATCAGAAAAACTTGCACAATCCTCACAAGTTCTTTCGTCTATTATGGCATGCCAGCACCATGCTTTTCTGATCGTTATATTGCGTCCAGTTGCATCAATCGTACTGTTGCTATATTTGTTTTTAAAATAATTTTGAATTTCTTTTGCAACATTTTGATGTTCTGGATTGTTAGAATTTACATATGCATCGCTTAGCATAAGGTTTAATATGTTTTCTGGTATTTTGTTCATTTTGCCTCCTTTGTTAAATAAAAAAACCGCACATCGGGCCACGCAAAATTGCAAAATTTTGTGGGTGATATTGCAGGCAATAAAAAATGGCACAAAATGTGCCTCTAATCGTTAGATATTATATCATAAAATGGCCTAAAAATCAAGAATTAAGCAGTGTGTTGTATGTAAGATACCGTACTAATTTTTAACCCCACCAGAATAGAAAATGACCCAAACGGGTCATTTTTTATTTTGCAATGTGGTATGGGGGGATGCGCAAGAGCGCCATGGCACGACAGTGCTATACGAAAATGAAATTTTCGTGAATAATTGGCGCGCATGGCGAATACGAGAATACACAATTAAGAAAATCTTAAAAAATCGAAGTGTACGAGATTTTTTTGATTTTATTT
>CAMZFU010000069.1 GCA_947306185.1 uncultured Pseudomonadota bacterium
AAATTCCAAAGTTTCCGCATGCCCACACATTTCTAATGAAATATGATGAATGGGCAGAAATTATGAACCACCAACAAATAGATTCTGAAACTATTTTGATTGGACATTCTGCTGGTGGCGGGTTCATACTAAAATATATGGCATTGCACCCGGAATTAAAAGTTAAACAAATTTTACTGGTTGCGCCATGGATGGATACTGGACATGTAAATAAATTTGGTTTTTATACTGGTTTTGATATTAATAACTTGGCTCAACAGGCCATAAATGTAATTGATTTATTAGTTTCTGATAATGATATATAAGAAATTGGAAAATGTCGTGATAATATAATCTCTGATATACAATCCATACGAACACATATTTTTCCAGGATATGGGCACTTTGTTTTACCAGAATTACCGGAGATTTTACCTTTAATAAAATTTTAAACCCGCACTTTATGTGCGGGTTAAACAATTCTAATGGTGGCCCTGGTCGGACTTGAACCGACACTCCTTGCGGAACTTGATTTTGAGTCAAGCGCGTCTACCAATTCCACCACAGGGCCATATACGCAAAGAATTATTTAGATTTCTTTGCTTCGACCTTTTTCACCAAACGCGCGCTGCGATTCGCTTTGTGTGTTGGCTTTTTCGCCGGTTTTGCGGTGGCGCCTTGCTTTTTCACAATTGCGCGTTTAATTTCCGCCATTTCCGGCGTCAAACGTGATATTGGTTTTGCCATAACATAGGCATCCAAACCGCCATGCTTGGTCAATGTACGCAGACCAGCCGCGGAAAGGCGCAATGAAAAATCGCGACCCAAGATATCACTGTGAAACTTTAATACATGCAGATTCGGCAAGAATGTGCGCTTTGTATGGCGTTCCGAATGGGAAACATTCATACCGACTTCTGTTTTTTTACCTGTTACTTTACATACACGTGGCATAGTTAAATCCTTTAATCACTGCGGCATAATTTATAATAAAAAACCGAAAAAGTCAAGTAATCTTTTAAGTTTTATTTATTTAATTGTTATGCGCCATGGTCAATAAATCTGCAACCGTCTTAACAGGGTTAAATGTAGTGACAGGAACCGCAACAAAAATCGTGTTCCACCGCGCCATCGCACCGTTCCACAATCCCGGTCTTTCCATGGCGCGGATGGGTCGGCCAGCATACGATTTGTCGGAAATGAATCCCGCCTTTTCATCAATATAATTCATTAAATTAAACTTATTCCCCATATAATCGCGCACACCACATACCAAATCCACCGGATTAAAATGCGTGGCCGTATTCATAATATCACGTGCATCGGGTGCAATTTGCGACGATTCGATAACCTGAAGTCCTGCGTTTTTAACCCAAAACGGGCCGCCACCCGGTGCACCTGTATTTTTAACCATACCACATACACGCAACGGCCGATTTAATATTCTCTTTAATTCATTCGTATTTGATGCGACATCCGTACACAAAACAGTTTTTACAAATTCTGCAATTTTATTTACATCACCCGTGCCGGCATCTAATTCACACAGATATTCAAATATTTGCGTCTGCACAGATATCAGAAGTCCCGCCAATGCCTGTTTATATTCTATTGTGTCGGGCGCGACCGCATCAGTGCACACATTATCAATATTTTTAATAAATACTATATCGGTGTCTATTTCGTTTAGGTTCTTTATTAACGCGCCATGCCCCGCCGGACGGAACAGTAATGCGCCCTCTTCTGTACGGAAAGGTGTGTTATCGGGATTAACCGCGATTGTGTCGGTGGATGAATCCTGTTCAGACATTGTGATATTATATTTAACCCCAAACCGTTCGGCATATTTGGGCGCCGTTTTGTTTATTTCATCTGCAAATGCCCCACGGTGTTCGGGCGATACAGTAAAGTGCATATTTACAATACCATCTTTTGACACGGCATATTTGGCGCCTTCGACCATATGTTCGGCGATTGGTGTGCGAATCTCGGCCCCGTTATTATATGAGTGAAAAGGCACAAGCCCCTTTGGCATATTGCCATATTTATTCACGATTGCGCGCGCAATATCGGTATTGGTTGCTTTTTCATCCAAGTTTAATTCATCATAAAATGCCAACATGCGTGCGTGCTCACATACCCTGCGGGCTGTATCATTTAATTCGCCACTTTCCAAAAACATAAACAAATCACGCAACATTCGCGTTGCCGCGCCCGATGCGGGGACAAACTTTACCACCGTATGTGTTTTGGCATACTTTTGATATATATCAATATATTCTTTTCGCGCCTCGTAATTAAGTTCTTGGATTCCACCATCCACAACCGTTGCCGGACGAACAATATCCGCAAATGGGAACCCACGTGTAAAGTCTGTAATTTGGCGTTCAACCTCTTGCACGGTAAGGCCGTGATTAGTTATTTGTTTAATATCATCATCTGAAAAAATCATCTTTTAATCCTTGTTAGGTTTATCTTCCGTGGTCTTGAAAATGATAATGACCGCGACTATATATATGTTAACCAAAAACATTATAAGAGGCAATGAATTATGAATCCAGAAGAAATGCAAGAAACACCGGCCCAGGCCATTGAAAAATATACGACCGATTTTACTAAATTGGCCGCAGATGGTAAGTTGGATCCGGTAATTGGGCGCGACGAAGAAATCCGTCGGACGATTGAA
>CAMZFU010000070.1 GCA_947306185.1 uncultured Pseudomonadota bacterium
ATTTTATCAACAAAAGGATTAAAAAAATGGCAGTTATTGGATATATTCGCGTATCATCAAATAAACAAACATGTGAACATCAACATTTTGAAATTGAACAATTTGCACATCAAAACAATATCATAGTGGATAGATGGGTTGAAGAAACTATCTCTTCACGTAAAGCATTAAACAAACGACAACTTGGGCGATTACTAGAAGAATTAAAAGAAGGCGATATTTTAATTTCTGCAGAAATATCAAGACTGGGGCGTTCATTATTAGAAGTTATGCATATATTAGAAAATTGTTTGAATAAGAATTGTCAGGTTTGGACCATCAAAGAACATTATAGATTGGGTAATGATATTCAAAGTAAAGTTATGGCCTTTGCTTTTGGCTTGTCTGCTGAAATTGAACGAAATTTAATATCACAACGAACAAAAGCTTCATTAGATAATATCAGAGCAACCGGCAAAAGATTAGGAAGGCCGTTTTCCGCACAATCAAAAAAATTAAAATTATCACGAAATACAAAAAAGATTAAACATTGGTTAGATACAGGAATAACCAGATACAGAATTGCAAAGATGATGTCTGTATCACCTGCAACTGTTCAAAACTTTATAAATCGCATGGGGTGGTGATTCATATTTAACTTTCCGACATTGATGTAGGTATGTTCAACTTAGGTTTTAACCGGCCTAAGTCATTTTTTTATCTGAATTGGAAGTTTAGTTCGAGAACCGTCTGTTTTGAAAAGATTCTAGTAAATATCAATAACAAAGGTTGTTGTTGTGTAATCAAAGGTATTGATATGAACAATTTTGAAATATTAAAGCAGGAAATTCAATCTTGGTATCCTGATTATGCTTTTTCAGACGAAGAATTAAACGGTGCAGTTCGTGATTTAATCAAATTCTTTGCAACCGGTGCATTATACACATACGAAGCAAAAAATAAAGGCTTACAAAGCCCAGAGTTCTCGGTAAAATTAAATAAAATAAATAAAGAGGTAAAATCATGTTAATAAAACAAAATACAGAAATAAACTTTAATAAATTAAGACCATGCAACCAAGCAATAGCATTTGCTCGTGTATCTAAACAAGAACAGGCAGAAGGGGCTTCTTTGGATGCTCAAATTAATAAAATTACAGAATATTGTAATAACCATAATTTTAATATAATTCAAGAAGTCAGATTAAAAGAAAGTTCAACACGTGGTGGCAGAAAAGAATTTCATAATATGTTGGAATTCGTAAAAAAGCAAAAACACAAAACAGCAATAGTTGTATATTGTGTTGACAGATTTCAAAGAAGTTTTAAAGAATCATCCGAAATAAAGGATTTATTAGAAAAAGATGTAATCGAACTGCATTTTTGGAAAGATTCTCTTGTATTGACCAAAAATAGCTCAGCATCCGATATGACCCGATGGAATATGGGCATATTAGCAGCACAAATGTATGTTGATGCATTAAGGGATAATGTTAAACGAAGTATGGAATATAATTGGACAGATGGAAAAATGCAAGGCAAGGCACCAACAGGTTATCTAAACACACTTGATTCAAACAATAAAAAAACAGTTATTATTGACCCAGACATGGGACCATTAGTTAAAAAAATGTTTGAAGAATATGCAACTGGGTTATATTCATTGAAAGACATGGTTGTTTGGGCCAGAACACATGGTTTAAAATCTAAGTTCTCAAAGAAAACATTATGCCGGGCCGCAATTCACGCAATTTTACAAAATCCGTTTTATTGTGGAACCATGATTATCAAAGGTAATTATATTAAACACATATACGAACCTTTAATTGATGAAGATTTGTTTAACATTGTTCAAGAAAGATTATCAGGAAAAACCAAAATACATACTAAAACTGAATATGGTAGTATAGATTTTGCTTTGCGTGGTGTGTTTCGTTGTGGAAAATGTGGTTGTGCTATGACACCAGAATTACACACAAAGAAAAGCGGAAAACAATATATTTATTTAAGATGTAGCCATGTAAACGGTGATTGCGACCAAAAGACTATAAATGAACAACTGGTATTTCAACAAATTGAAGATGAATTAGTGGGTTCTTTTAATTTTTCTGACAAAGCATTAATGGCTTTAAAAACCAGTGTTCGTGAATATGTTGAAAATGAAAATGGTTTTAATCGTATTCACAAACAACAATTACAAACACGCTTAACAAATGCAAAAAATCGATTGGATACAGCCGTTAATATGTTATTAGATGGTGTTATAACCAAGGAAGTATATGAAACAAAGAAGTTTCAACTGGATAATGAAATTGCTGAAATTGAATCAGAATTAACAAAATGTTCAAATGATTTAAACGAAATTGGCAATATTGTTGAAAACATCATCGAAATCGCTGGAAACGCCAGAAATCTAATAAAGAGTTCGAAAGTAGACCAAAAAAGAGCTTTTTTGAAATTGATACTTACGAACTCGACCATCATTGATAAAAAAGCCTGGATTTCTCTTAAAAAACCGTTCGATTTACTTCAAAAATCAAACGGTTGCACATCTTGGTTGGGGTACACGGATTCGAACCGCGATATACAGAGTCAGAGTCTGCTGTTCTACCGTTAAACTATACCCCAATGTGTGAACACATTATATA